>NZ_JBHWIY010000008.1:169149-198860 GCF_042731715.1 Streptomyces sp. NPDC059832
GGGCGGGGGGGTGAGGGGCTGCGGGGGGAGAACTGTTTCGTGGTTGGGGGGGGTCGGGTCCGAAAAGGGGGGTTTGTGGCCGCCCCCCCCCCCCCCCCCCACCAGGAGCCGGACCCGGTGTCGCTGGAACGACGGGCAGCGCGAACGCGCCGGTGCCCGCCGTCTGATCTTCCGGGTCGGGGTGGTCGGAGCCCGCTCGCTACGCGAGCCCGGCCACCAGGTCTGCAACCGACTTCCTGCGCCCCGTGTAGAACGGGACCTCTTCGCGGACGTGCATCCGCGCCTCGGAGGCCCGCAGGTGACGCATCAGGTCGACGATGCGGTAGAGCTCGTCGGCCTCGAAGGCGAGAATCCACTCGTAGTCGCCGAGCGAGAAGGAGGCGACGGTGTTGGCCCGGACGTCGGGGTAGCCGCGGGCCATCTTGCCGTGGTCCGCGAGCATGCGACGACGGTCCTCGTCGGGCAGCAGGTACCAGTCGTAGGAGCGCACGAAGGGGTACACGCTGATGTAGTTGCGCGGCGTCTCGTCGGCCAGGAACGCCGGGATGTGCGACTTGTTGAACTCGGCGGGGCGGTGCAGCGCCATGTTCGACCAGACCGGCTCCAGCGCCAGGCCCAGCCTGGTGCGCCGGAAGAGGTTGTACGCCTCCTGCAGCTCGTCGGCCGTCTCGGCGTGCCACCAGATCATGACGTCGGCGTCGGCACGCAGGCCGGAGACGTCGTAGGTGCCGCGGACGGTGATGTCCTTGGCCGCGAGCTGGTCGAACAGCTCCTGCACCTCGTCGGCGTATCCGGCCCGGTCCGCGGGCAGGACGTCGCGCAGCTTGAAGACGGACCACAGCGTGTAGCGGATGACCTCGTTGAGGTCCTTGGCCTTCTTACCCGCGTTGGGGCCCTTGCTTGATTTCACAGTCTCAGGCGCACTCATACGGCTATTGTCCCGCCTCGCTCCGTGTGCCCTTGACCAGGGTCGACGTGGCGATGATCTCTTCCCCGGAACCGCCGGTGAGCTCGGCCGCGATTTCGTCCGCGGCGCGGTGGGCACTCGCGATGCACGCCGGGATGCCGACGCCGTCGTAGACCGCGCCGCAGACCCGCAGCGCGGGCAGCTTGGCGACCTCGTCGCGGATCCGGGCGACCCGGGAGAGATGGCCGACGGGGTACTGGGGCAGTCCGCCGATCCACCGGGTGACCTCGGTGTCCACGGGCTTCGCGGTCAGTCCGGTCGCCTCGGCGAGGTCGCGCAGCGACACATCGACGAGCTCGCCGTCCTCGCGGTGGATGTGGTCCTCCTCGCCGTAGCGGCCGACGGAGGTACGCAGCACGAAGAGGTCCGGGGCGGATTCGGCGACCCAGTTCCACTTGTGGGAGGAGAAGGTGGACGCCTTGATGGTGCGGCCGTCGACCGGGGGGACGAGGAAGCCGGAACGGCCGTCGAGCGCGGTCGTGGCGGCGACGTCGGAGCGGCGGAACGCCATAGTGACGAGCGCCATCGACGCGTACTCGACACCGGCGAGCTCGGCGGAGGCCGCGGGGGACTCGGCGGCGAGCAGCGTGGAGGCGGACCAGGCCGGGGCGGCGAGCACGATGCCGTCGGCGGTGATCACCCGGGCGTCCGTGCGGACGTCCCAGCCCTCGGCGGTACGGGTCAGGCCGAGGACGGGGGTGGCGGTCAGGATCTCCCCGCCCGCCGCGCGCACGGCGTCGGCGACCGCGCCGGGCAGGGTGCCGATGCCGCCGTCGATGCCCTGGAAGACCGGTCCGGTCTGCTGCCGGGCCGCGGCCCGCTCCTGGATGCGCCGGACGCCGTCGAGCAGCGAGCCGCCCTCCCGGGCCGCCTCGAAGAGCTGCGGTACGGCGGCGCGCATCGAGATCCGGTAGGCGTCGCCCGCGTACACACCGCCGAGCAGCGGCTCCACGAGCCGGTCGACGACCTCACGGCCCAGGCGGTCGGCGACGTACGCGCCGACGGCGACGTCGTCACCGACGGTGGTCGGGGTGAGGTCGCGCTCCTGCGCGATGCGGGCGAGGCCCTCCGGGGAGAGCAGTTCGCCGAGCGCCGCCGGGTCGCCCGGTACGCCCATCACATGGCCCTTGGGCATGGGTCGCAGGGCATCGCGTGTCCAGACCGACGCGGAGGCCGTGGCGGGCGGCTGGAGCCGGTCGCCGAGCCCGACGTCGCGTGCCAGGCCGACCGCCTCCGGGCGCCGGGCGAGCATCGACTCGGCGCCCAGGTCGACCCGGGTCCCGGCGATCTCACCGGTCATGAGCTTGCCGCCGAGCCGCTCGGTGGCTTCGAGCAGGGTGACGCGCAGACCGGCCCCGAGGAGCCGGTGGGCGGCGGCGAGTCCGGCGATGCCTCCGCCGATGACGACGACATGTCCGGTGCCCGGGACCGCGCGATTGAGTGAACGCTGCATGCCCCCACTCTCTCAAACCCTGTCCGAGTCCTGAACGTGACTGCTTCGAAACCGTCATTCGGCAACCCGCACCCGTGTCCGGTACGTCGAACCGGCATCGTCAACGACCCGCCTTGGGGGGCAGTCATGCAGACCTACCGGCATCCTGGCCGATCATCCGTCCGTCGTCCGCACATGGTCCTGGCGGCCGGCCTGGTCGCCGGCCTCCTCGCGCTGAGCGGCTGCGGCGCAGGAGACAGTGCGAGCGACGCGAGTTCCGGCGACAGCAAGCGGGCGATCGGCGCGGACGAGCGGGGCGCCGCGGACTCCGCCGCAGGGAAGACGGAGCAGGGGGCGGGCGGTTCGCCGTCGCAGCGGAAGAAGTCCGATGCCGTGCCTTCCGGCACCCATGTCATCCGTACCGCCACGCTCTCGGTGGAGGTGCGGAACGTGCCGAAGGCGGCCGCGGTCGCCCGTTCGGCCGCGGAGAGTTCGGGCGGTCTGGTGTCCAAGGAGGAGACCGAGCGGATCGACGACACACACGACATGTCACACCTCGTGCTGCGCGTTCCGCAGGGCGAGTACGACGCGGTGCTGAAGCAACTCGCGGGAACCGGAAAGCTGCTGTCGCGCACCTCGTCGGCGAAGGACGTCACCGACCAGGTGGTCGACGTGGAGAGCCGGATCGCCACCCAGCGGGCGAGTGTGGCGCGCGTACGGAAGCTGATGGAACGGGCCGGGAAGCTCAGCGACGTGGTCACGCTGGAAGGCGAACTGAGCAGCCGCCAGGCGTCCTTGGAGTCGCTGCTCGCCCAGCAGGCGTCGCTGGAGGACCGCACCTCGCTCGCCACGATCACCCTCGACCTCTCGGAGCCGGAGACGGCGGCGAAGGACGGCGGTGACGACGAACCCGGCTTCCTGGACGCGCTCGGCGGCGGCTGGCACGCGTTCGTGACGGTGCTGTTGTGGCTCGCGATGGCGGTGGGCGCCGCGGCCCCGTTCCTGGCCGCGCTCGCCGTGCTCCTGCTGCTGTGGCGGCTGCTGCGCCACCGGCTGCCCGGACGCCGAAAGCCCCGGACGCCCGAGCCCGCCGGGTCCTCGCCCGCTCCCCCGGCGTCGTAGCGTGGTCCCTTCGGACTCGGTGTCGAAGGGACCAGGCATGACGGCGGAGCGACTGGTGGTCATCGGTGGGGACGCGGCGGGCATGTCCGCCGCGTCCCGGGCCCGCAGGCTCAAGGGCCCCGACGAGCTGAGCATCGTCGCCTTCGAGCGCGGGAACTTCACCTCGTACTCCGCCTGCGGCATCCCGTACTGGGTCGGCGGCGATGTCGCGGGGCCTGACGAACTCATCGCGCGCACCCCGAAGGAGCACCGGGCCCGCGACATCGACCTCAGGATGCGCACCGAGGTCACGGAGATCGATGTCGCCGGGCAGCGGGTGCGGGCCCTGGACCTCGGCACCGGCGAGGCGTACTGGACGGGCTTCGACAAGCTGGTGATCGCGACGGGGGCCCGCCCGGTGCGTCCGGCGCTGCCCGGCATGAACGCGCCCGGGGTGCACGGCGTGCAGACGCTGGACGACGGGCAGGCGCTGCTGGAGTCGCTGGACCGGACGCCGGGCAGCAGGCGGGCGGTCGTCGTCGGGGCCGGCTACATCGGCGTGGAGATGGCGGAGGCGATGCTGAAGCACGGCTTCGACGTGACCGTGCTCAACCGCGGCGAGCAGCCGATGGCGACGCTCGACCCCGACATGGGGCGGCTGGTGCACGACGCGATGGACGGTCTGGGCATCACCACGGTCAACCGGGCCGAGGTCACCGCGATCCGCACCGGCTCGGACGGCCGGGTCCGCGCGGTCGCCACGGGCGACGCCTCCTACCCGGCGGACGTGGTGGTGCTCGGTATCGGTGTGGAGCCGGAGACGACGCTGGCGCGCGCCGTCGGCCTGCCGCTGGGCCCGCACGGCGGGCTGCTGACCGATCTGTCGATGCGGGTCGTCGGGCACGACAACATCTGGGCGGGCGGCGACTGCGTCGAGGTCCTCGACCTGGTGGCGGGCCGCACCCGCCACATCGCGCTGGGCACCCATGCCAACAAGCACGGCCAGATCATCGGGTCCAATGTCGGCGGCGGCTACGGGACGTTCCCGGGCGTGGTCGGCACGGCGGTGAGCAAGGTGTGCGATCTGGAGATCGCCCGCACCGGTCTGCGCGAGAAGGACGCCCGCGCGGTGGGCCTGCGGTTCGTCACGGCGACGATCGAGTCGACGGGCCGGGCGGGCTACTACCCGGGGGCGCGACCCATGACGGTGAAGATGCTCGCGGAGTACCGCACGGGCCGGCTGCTCGGTGTGCAGATCGTGGGCCGGGACGGGGCGGCCAAGCGCGTGGACATCGCGGCCGTGGCGCTCACGGCCGGGATGACGGTGGAGCAGATGACCGCCCTGGACCTGGGCTACGCCCCGCCGTTCTCGCCGGTCTGGGACCCGGTCCTGGTGGCGGCCCGCAAGGCGGTGACCGCGGTACGCCGGGCGGGCACCGCCCAGGGCCCGCCGGGCAGGCCCTGAGTGCGCGGTGCCCGGCCCCGGCGGCTCAGCGCTCGGTGCTGGTGTGCACGTACTCGACGAGCCGGGTCAGCGCGTCCGGGTCCATCGTCGGCATCACGCCGTGGCCCAGGTTGAAGACATGGCCTTCGAGGCCGGCGGCGGCGTCCAGCACCTCCTGGGCCTTCTCCTCCACCGTCGCCGTCGGTGCGAACAGCACCGCGGGGTCGAGGTTGCCCTGGAGCGCCTTGCCGGGGCCGACCCGGCGTGCGGCCTCGTCCAGCGGGACGCGCCAGTCGACGCCGACGACATCCGCGCCCGCCTCGCCCATCAGGCCGAGCAGCTCGCCGGTGCCGACGCCGAAGTGGATGCGCGGGACGCCGTACGGGGCGACGGCGTCGAAGACCTTCGCGGAGGCGGGCAGCACCGAGCGCCGGTAGTCGGCGGGGGCCAGCGCGCCCACCCAGGAGTCGAAGAGCTGGACGGCCGAGGCGCCCGCCTCGATCTGCACCTTGAGGAAGGCGCCGGTGATCTCGGCCAGCCGGTCCAGCAGATCGGCCCAGAGCTGCGGGTCGCCGTGCATCAGGGCCTTGGTGTGCTCGTGGTTGCGGGACGGGCCGCCCTCCACGAGGTAGCTGGCGAGCGTGAACGGCGCCCCGGCGAAGCCGATGAGGGGGGTGGAGCCGAGCTCGGCGGTGAGCAGGCCGATGGCCTCGGTGACGTAGCCGACGTCCTCGGGCGTGAGGTCGCGCAGCCGGGCCAGGTCGGCGCGGGTGCGGATCGGCTCGGCGATCACCGGTCCGACGCCGGGCTTGATATCGAGGTCGATACCGATGGCCTTGAGGGGGACGACGATGTCGCTGTAGTAGACCGCGGCGTCGACCTTGTGGCGGCGGACGGGCTGCATCGTGATCTCGGCGACGAGCTCCGGCATCGTGCAGGAGTCGAGCATCGGGATGCCTTCGCGCACTTTCAGGTACTCGGGCAACGAGCGCCCCGCCTGCCGCATGAACCAGACCGGCGTGTGCGGCACGGGCTCGCGCCGGCACGCCTTCAGGAACGCCGACTCATGGGTGGCGGTGGTCTTCGTCTGCTGGCCCATGGGGCGATCGTTGGCACTCACACCAGGAATCTTCGCACGAAGCCGTAAGCAGCCGGGCCCGCCCGGGTGTCCCTCCCTGCGCGAAGCGCCGGTTCCGCCTACTCTTCCCCGCATGGCTCCGGCTCAGGGACAGTTCTCCGATCAAACCGATGGCGCTGACAGCAAGGACAGCGAGGAGGGTGGTTCCGTCCCGCCCGCGTTCCGGTCGGCGGTGGACGCGTTGCATGCGGCGCGGCTCCGCCCCGAGCTGGAGGTGGAGTCGACGAAGCCGCCCAAGCGGCTCGCTCCGTACGCGTACGCCCTGGAGGCGGCGGTCGTCGACGGCGAGGACGATCTCGCCGACGGCCGCCTCGTGCTGCTCCACGACCCGGCCGGGCACGACGCCTGGCAGGGCACCTTCCGCCTGGTGACGCTGGTGCGGGCCGAGCTGGAGCCGGAGATGGCTTCCGACCCGCTGCTGCCGGAGGTGTGCTGGTCCTGGCTGACCGGCGCGCTGGAGGCGCGGGGTCTGTCGTACGGGGAGGCGGGCGGCACGGTGACCCGGGCGGGGTCGCACTACTTCGGCACGCTGGGCACGAGACGCCCGGCGACCCAGATCGAGATCCGGGCGTCGTGGACACCGCGCGAGGGCCGCGACGGGGTGCCGGACACGGGGGCGCATCTCATGGCGTGGGGCGACCTGCTGTGCCAGATCGCCGGCCTGCCTCCGTCGGGCCCCGCCGACGCGGCGGTGGTGACACTCCCCCAGCGGCGCGGACCACAAGTCTCCTGAACTCCCTCGCCGGCCTCTTTCCCGAACCTCCTTTTCTGCCTCTTCCCTGAACTTCTTCGTTGAGCTGCTCCTCTGGCCGAAACCTATCCCTCGCCGGTAACTGTGCGTGATATTCGCCGCGCAGCTACCGGCGTTCTTTTCGTACAATCGATCGCATGTCCGATTTGCCCGAATTGTTACTCACCAAATCGCGATCTTCCCCTAAAGGAGCACGGGTCTGCTGCCGAAGAGGTCAATGACCCTTCAAGCACGGTTCGCCCCGGCTTCATCCCCGAGCCGGCCCGTCCCGCCACTCCCCAGGAGGCCTGGTGTCCGTTCTCCTAGAGCAGCCCGCAAGCCTGGTCGCCTACCGCCCGAACAAGCCGACGGCCATGGTCGTCGTGGCCGACCCGCGCGTCCGTTCCACCGTCACCCGCCATCTGTGGGCACTCGGAGTACGTGACGTCATCGAGGCGTCGTCCATCGCGGAGGCTCGTCCCCGCGTCGGCAATCCGCGCGACATCTGCGTAGCCGACGTCCACCTGCCCGACGGTTCCGGGCTGACCCTGTTGTCCGAAACCCGAGCAGCCGGCTGGCCGAACGGCCTCGCCCTTTCCGCCGCCGATGACATCGGCGCCGTACGCAACGCCCTCGCAGGCGGCGTGAAGGGCTATGTCGTCACCGGCACACGTACCAATATCGGCCACCCCACCCGTCCCGGCGTCGCCCCCATCGGCGCCAACGCCGCCCGTATGCACCGCCGGCCCCCCGGCACCCCGAGCCACCCGGGCGGCTACCGCGAACTGTCCGGCCGCGAGGTCGAGGTCCTCCGCCTCGTAGCCGAGGGCCAGTCCAACAAGGCCATCGGTGTCTCCATGGGCCTGTCCGCCCTGACCGTCAAGAGCCATCTCGCCCGAATCGCCCGCAAGCTCGGCACCGGAGACCGTGCAGGAATGGTCGCCGTCGCCCTGCGAACGGGAATCATCCACTGACGCCCGCACCCCGGCGGGTCCGCACAGGAACGGACCGGCTGGTTTGCATTCATCGGCGCCCGTCGACGGAACGTTCCGTCGACGGGCGCCGTACATACACAGATACCCTTGACACGTGACCGACGCCCAAGAGACCGCAGCAGACACTTCACTGCGAACCACCGGGGGCGCCCCCCCGGACGACGTCGCCCCGGCGCCGACCCCCTTGCTCGAACCTCGCGAGGGCATTCCCCCGGTGGTGGCATCCGACGACGCCCTCGCCCGGGTGATCGCCGCCTTCGCCGCCGGCTCCGGCCCGGTGGCCGTCGATGCCGAGCGGGCTTCCGGCTACCGCTACGGCCAGCGCGCCTACCTCGTGCAGCTGCGCCGTGACGGCGCGGGCAGCGCGCTGATCGACCCCGTCGGCTGCCCCGACCTGTCGGGCCTCGGCGAAGTCCTGAGCGGCAGCGAATGGATCCTGCACGCCGCCACCCAGGACCTGCCCTGTCTGCGCGAAATAGGGATGACTCCCACCGGGCTCTTCGACACGGAGCTGGCCGGGCGGCTGGCCGGCTTCCCGCGCGTCGGCCTCGGCGCCATGGTCGAGAACGTGCTCGGCTACTCGCTGGAGAAGGGCCACTCCGCCGTCGACTGGTCCACCCGCCCGCTGCCCGACCCCTGGCTGCGCTACGCGGCGCTCGATGTCGAGCTGCTGATCGACCTGCGCAACGCCCTGGAGGGCGAGCTCGACCGGCAGGGCAAGCTGGAATGGGCCCGCGAGGAGTTCGACGCGATCGCCTCGGCGCCGCCCGCTCCCCCGCGCAAGGACCCCTGGCGCCGCACGTCCGGCATGCACAAGGTCCGCCGCCGCCGCCAGATGGCGGTGGTACGGGAGCTGTGGACCGCTCGTGACCAGGTCGCGCGACGCCGCGACATCTCGCCCGGCAAGGTCCTGGGCGACGCCGCGATCGTCGAGGCGGCACTCGCGCTCCCGCCGAACGCGCAGGCGCTGACCGCGCTGCCCGGTTTCGGCCACCGCATGGGCCGGCGCCAGCTGGAGCAGTGGCAGGCGGCCATCGACCGGGCCAAGGCGCTGCCGGACGCCGAGCTCCCCCAGCCCGGCCAGACCCTCGCCGGTCCGCCGCCGCCCCGTGCGTGGGCGGACAAGGACCCCGCGGCGGCGGCCCGGCTCTCGGCCGCCCGCGCCGCGGTGTCGGAGCTCGCCGAGCGGCTGCACATGCCGCAGGAGAACCTGATCACCCCGGACACGGTGCGCCGGATCTGCTGGGAGCCGCCCAAGAACCCGACCCCGGACGGGGTCGAGACCGCGCTCTTCGGGTACGGGGCGCGCCGCTGGCAGATCGAGCAGGTGGCACCGCTGCTGCTCCGTGCGCTGACGCCTGCGGCCTGAGGGGCCGCTGCCGGAGGGCTTGCCGAGGGGCGTAATCGCGCCAGGTTGTGGCGGCCTGTGGCCACGTCGTACTCCCGATCGCCGGACGGGCTGATTTCAGCCCGTCCGGCGATCGGCGTTCCCGGGGCCGGCCCCGGTGCACCGGCGCCGTGGCCTCGTACGGAGCTGCCCCCGCACCCGGCCCACCCGCATGTGACCTTCGCCGCTCCCGACGTGGGGGGTGGGCAGTCTGGTTACCCGCAAGTAGCATGAGGGTGGCGGCGCGCTTCCGGGCGTGCCGCGCAGCAGTGCCATCCCGCACCCTGGAGGAGAGCCACCGTGCCTCGTACCATCCGGGACGTCGTCTTCGTCGACGGCGTCCGCACCCCGTTCGGCAAAGCGGGCCCGAAGGGCATCTACCACGAGACCCGCGCCGACGATCTCGTCGTGAAGGCCATCCGGGAGCTGCTGCGCCGCAACCCGGACCTGGACCCCGCGCGGATCGACGAGGTCGCCATCGCCGCGACCACCCAGATCGGCGACCAGGGCCTGACGCTGGGCCGTACCGCCGGAATCCTGGCCGGGCTGCCGCAGTCCGTCCCCGGTTACTCCATCGACCGCATGTGCGCGGGCGCCCTGACCGCCGTCACGTCGACGGCCGGCTCCATCGCCTTCGGTGCGTACGACGTCGTCGTCGCCGGTGGTGTCGAGCACATGGGCCGCCATCCGATGGGCGAGGGCGTGGACCCGAACCCGCGCTTCGTGTCGGAGAAGCTGGTCGACGAGTCCGCCCTGTTCATGGGCATGACCGCGGAGAACCTGCACGACCGGTACCCGCAGATCACCAAGGTCCGTGCCGACGAGTACGCGGTCCGCTCGCAGGAGAAGGCCGCCAAGGCGTACGCCAACGGCAAGATCCAGCAGGACCTGGTGCCGATCTCGGTGCGCCGCACCGCTGCAGCCGATGGCGGCTCGGCCGGCGAGACCGGCTGGGGCCTGGTCACCGCCGACGAGCCGA
Organism: Streptomyces sp. NPDC059832; assembly: GCF_042731715.1. NCBI lineage: Bacteria > Bacillati > Actinomycetota > Actinomycetes > Kitasatosporales > Streptomycetaceae > Streptomyces > Streptomyces sp. NPDC059832. The sequence goes on from NZ_JBHWIY010000008.1 coordinate 179,323, forward strand.
TGCGCCCGGGTACGACCCTGGAGTCGCTCGCCGGTCTGAAGACCCCGTTCCGTGCCCACGGCCGGGTCACCGCCGGCAACGCCGCCGGTCTCAACGACGGCGCCACCGCCTCGCTGCTCGCCGCCGAGGACGTCGCCCGCGAGCTGGGCCTCCCGGTCAAGATGCGCCTCGTCTCGTACGCCTTCGCGGGCGTCGAGCCGGAGGTCATGGGCTACGGTCCGATCCCGTCGACCGAGAAGGCCCTGGCCAAGGCCGGGCTGACGATCGACGACATCGGTCTGTTCGAGATCAACGAGGCGTTCGCCGTCCAGGTGCTCGCCTTCCTCGACCACTACGGCATCGCCGACGACGACGCGCGCGTCAACCAGTACGGCGGCGCCATCGCCTACGGCCACCCGCTGGCCTCCTCCGGTGTGCGTCTGATGACGCAGCTGGCCCGCCAGTTCGAGGAGCAGCCGGAGGTCCGCTACGGCCTGACGACGATGTGCGTCGGCTTCGGCATGGGCGCGACGGTCGTCTGGGAGAACCCGAACTTCAACGGAGGCAACAAGTGAGCTCCACCACTGAGCTTCTGAAGGGCGCGGCCGAGCTGTTCCCCGGCGAGGTCGTCACGCAGGCCCACGTACGCCACCTGGACCTTCCGGCCGGTGCGGGCCGCTTCGCCCTCATCACGCTGGACAACGGCCTGGACCACACCAAGCCGACCACCTTCGGACCGCAGTCGCTGGCGAACCTGGACGCCGCCGTCGACCAGGTCGAGAAGGAGGCCGCCGAGGGTGCGATCACCGGTATCGGCATCACCGGCAAGCCGTTCATCTTCGCGGTCGGCGCCGACCTCAAGGGCGTCGAGCTGCTGAAGAACCACGACGACGCGCTCGCCATCGGCAAGGGCGGCCACGACGTCTTCCGGCGTCTGTCCTCTCTCGCGGTCCCGACGTTCGCGTACTACAACGGCGCGGCGATGGGCGGCGGTGTCGAGGTCGGCCTGCACTGCTCGTACCGCACCGTCTCCAAGGCGCTGCCCGCGTTCTCGCTGCCCGAGGTCTTCCTCGGTCTCGTTCCGGGCTGGGGCGGCTGTGCGCTGCTTCCCAACCTGATCGGTGCCGACCGCGCGGTCTCGGTCATCATCGAGAACTCGCTGAACCAGAACCGTCAGCTCAAGGGCAAGCAGGTCTTCGAGCTCGGGATCGCCGACGCGCTCTTCGAGGGCGCGGACTTCCTGGAGCAGTCGCTGATCTGGACCGCGAACGTGCTGAACGGCACGGTCGCGGTGGAGCGTCCCGAGGTCGACCGCGGTGAAGCCTGGGACCAGGCCGTCGCGCGCGGCAAGGCCATCGCCGACTCCAAGGTGCACGGCGCCGCCCCGGCCGCGTACCGCGCGCTGGAGATCATCGCCGCCGCGAAGGACGGCGACCTGGGCGCCAGCTTCGACCGCGAGGACCAGGCCCTCGCGGACCTGATCATGGGCGGCGAGCTGCGCTCCGGGATCTACTCCTTCAACCTGGTCCAGAAGCGCGCCAAGCGCCCGGCCGGTGCCCCGGACAAGAACCTGGCCCGTCCGGTCACCAAGGTCGGCGTCGTCGGTGCCGGTCTGATGGCCTCGCAGCTGGCGCTGCTGTTCCTGCGCCGCCTGGAGGTGCCGGTCGTGCTGACCGACATCGACCAGGAGCGCGTGGACAAGGGTGTGGGCTATGTCCACGCCGAGATCGAGAAGCTGCTCGGCAAGGGCCGGATCAACCAGGACAAGGCCAACCGCCTGAAGGCCCTGGTCTCCGGTGTGCTGGACAAGGCGGAGGGCTTCTCCGACGCCGACTTCATCATCGAGGCCGTCTTCGAGGAGATCGGCGTCAAGCAGCAGGTGTTCGCGGAGGTCGAGGCGGTCGCCCCGGCGCACGCGATCCTCGCCACCAACACCTCGTCCCTCTCGGTCACCGAGATGGCGTCGAAGCTGAAGCACCCCGAGCGGGTCGTCGGCTTCCACTTCTTCAACCCGGTCGCGATCCTGCCGCTGCTGGAGATCGTCCGCGGCGAGCAGACCGACGACGCCTCGCTGGCCACGGCGTTCGGTGTGGCGCGGAAGCTGAAGAAGACCGCGGTGCTGGTGAAGGACGCCCCGGCGTTCGTCGTCAACCGCATCCTCACCCGCTTCATGGGCGAGATCCAGAACGTCATCGACGAGGGCACCCCGGTCGAGGTCGCCGAGAAGGCCATCGAGCCGCTCGGTCTGCCGATGTCCCCGCTGGTGCTGCTGGAGCTGGTCGGACCGGCGATCGGCCTGCACGTCTCCGAGACCCTGAACCGCGCCTTCCCGGACCGGTTCACCGTCTCCGAGAACCTCGCGGCGGTCGTCAAGGCCGGCAAGCGCGGCTTCTACGTCTACGACTCCGGCAGGCCGGAGCTGGACCCGGAGGTCGCCGCCCTCCTCAAGCAGGGCGATGTCGTCCTGTCCGAGGAGCAGGTCCGCGACCGGGTCCTGGACGCGGTGGCGCAGGAGATCGGTCTGATGCTGGACGAGGGCGTCGTCGCCGAGGCCCAGGACATCGACCTGTGCCTGATCACCGGCGCGGGCTGGCCCTTCCACCTGGGCGGCATCACGCCGTACCTGGACCGTGAGGGCGTCTCGGAGCGGGTGAACGGCAAGAAGTTCCTCGCGCAGGGCGTGGCGAGCGTTCCGGCCTAACACCACCTGGTCGGTAGCGACGGCGGGCCGTACGGAGAACTCTCCGTACGGCCCGTCCGGCGTACGCCCACGAGGTGCCGTGTCACATGTGCGCACGTACGCCCGCGAGGTGCCATGTCACGTGTGCGCATCTACGCCGAGCACATGTGCCATGTCACATGTGCGCGTCAGAGCGGCAGGACGACCACCGCATTGCCCACGGCGCGTTCCCGTACCGGTGCTCCCTCCGCGCTCCTGGGCCGGTTGCGGAGCCGTCCGTTCACCACCATCGTGGTGGAGCCTCCGCCGTCGAGGTTCATGGCGTCCCGTGCTCCCAGCGAGCGCATCAGTTCGGCGGACTCTGCCAGGGTCGCCCCGATGCTCACCCCGGGATCACGGCCGTCGACGGTCACCAGGAGGAGTGTGCCGTCGGCCGTGATCCCGGCCAGGGTGCGGGGGTGACGCTGGGTCAGGGCGGTGGCCGGCACCCCGTTGGCCTCGATGTCGATGTCGACGGCTCCGTCGCGCAGCAGGCGGGGCCCGGCCTGGACGACGGTCGGCCCCTCCCCCGGGATCCGGTGCCCCGTCCCGTCGTACACCCGGGAGGTGATCCGCAGCCGGGTGCCGGTACGGGCGTGCCGACGCAGCCATGCGGCCCCTTCGCCGATGCCGGTCAGGACGGTGCCGCTCGCGGGTATCGGGCCGCCGCCGGGTGAACGCAGCAGGGCGACGCGGCCGTCGGGCCCGAGCACGGCCTCGGTCGAGCCGGGGCCGGTACGTGCGGTGCCGGTTCCCCATTGCCGCGTGAACAGGACCAGTTCGTCGGGGTCCTCGCACAGTTTGTTGTGGGCGGGAGCGAGCCGCACGCCCCGGGTGCCTCGCAGGACGTCCTCGCCGACACCGCCGCATCCGACGATGCGGCCCGGCATCCGGTTGATCCCGTCGATCCTCCGGCGGGTGCCGTCGGAGGCCACCACACCGCTCACCGACCGGGGTTCGGTGATGCGCCCGGCTCCACCGCCCTCGCCGAGCACCAGCGCGGTACGGCCGTTGGCCGCTTCGCTGAGCAGCGCGCCGTTCTCCATGTACAGCCCGAGCGGGTCCCCGTCGTACCCGCTGAAGACCGCGCTGGTGGCGATGTCGAAGAAGGAGCCGTTGACGGCGGCCACCGCCCGGACACGGTCCGCCATGGCGCGCACGGTCTCCGCCGTGTCGAGCCGGGCTCCGTGGGCAGCGCCCACGCGCACCCGTGCGGACGGCGAGACGGACAGCGCCTGAAGGCGCACGGGGCCCGCGGCCGACAGCCGGCCGGTGTGCTGGTGATATGTCACACCCTCCGGCAGTCGGCCGCCGGGGTCCGGCGAGCGGGGCGGTGCGGATGCCGGTGCCGTCGTCCGGCCGCCGGTGTCGTCCACCGGGTCGCAACCGGCCAGGGCCCAGGCCCCAGTCACGGCTCCCGCGGCTCCCGCGGTGAGGAACCGCCGGCGTCTCATCTCGTAAGGGCTCCGGGCAGCAGCCCGGGAGTGCCGGCGACGTCGCCCGCGTACACGGTCACCTCGGACCAGTTGCGGTGGCCCGCCTGGTTCTCGTAGCAGACGGAGAACCGGTCGTACCCGGTCGCTCCCGGAACTCCCGTGTAGGTGATGCTTCCGTCCGGCACCGCGCTGACCGTGCCGTACTGGGCGAGCCCCACTCCCACGACCCGCAGGCCGGCCCCGGCGGCATCGGGGTCCGGGCCGAGGACCGCGTAGCCGCCGGGCGGAATGGCCAGGCTGCGGCCCGGCACCCAGGCCCGTCTCACCCGGTAGCCCGCGTCGGTGATCTGCGCGGACGACACCAGCTTCTCGCCGGCGTACGACATCACGCCGACGCACACCTTGGGCAACAGGACCGCCCCTTCCGGTGCGTCGTCGGCGACCTTGAGCACCGCGGTCACGGAGCGTTGTTCGTCTCCGCGGGCGTAGGTCGCGTAACGACCGTTGGGCAGGTGTCCCAGGCCCTGGAGATCGGTCATCGTGGCGTGCTCGGCGGCGATGTCGTCGAATATGTAGCCGTACGCACGGTAGGGCCCGCCGGTGGGCACCACGCTCAGATGCAGCGCGATCTCCTGGCCGGGCAGGGCCGCGAGCGCCGGGTCCGCGTCGGCGTGCAGTTCCAGGACCGCCGACACGGCGGTGCGTTCGGGGTGCACGACCTGAACGCGCGCCAACAGATACCAGTCGCTCATTCGACCACCTCCAGGGTCCGATTTCTCGTCAGTTCGTCGAACATGTGGTCATCGAGCCATTCGACTTCGTCCTCGGGGAACCGGGCGCGTTCGAGATCGGCGAAGCGGCCGGGCTCCAGCATCGAGCGCTCCCGCATCTCGGCGGCGACGAAGCGAGCGCACTCGATCGCTCCGGCCGCCCTGAGGTGGGTGTTGTCGGCGGCCCCGTCGGGATAGTTGGGGTGCTCCCCGGGGTCGAGGTGGAGGAAGATCTCACGCGTTCCCCGGGGCCCCGCCCGGCGCCACCACCGCACGCTCCACTCGTTGAGGTCGATCAGCGGTACGCACTTCTCGGCCGCGATCTCCTTCATCGCCAGCGGATAGACACCGAGCAGCCGGCGGAGATTGCCCTGGGCGTCGAAGACCCGGCGCTCATGGCTGGTGACCAGGACCGGATGGGCGCCCCGGTCGCGTACGCCGTCCACGCAGCCGCGGAGGAAGCCCTGGTACTCCTTGAAGGGTTCCGTGTAGCGGCCCTCGTCCGGCTTCATGTCGATGAGCCCGAAGGAGAACAGCACCAGATCGCCCGGCCGGACCTCGCGCAGAATCCAGGCGAGCCTGCCCCGGTCCACGAAACTCCGCGAACTCGCCCCGGAGCGCGCGCAGTTGATGATGTCGGCACCATGGATGAAGAGTGGCAGGGCCTGGCCCCAGCCCGCCATCGGCGCGAAGCTCCGCTGACGGCTGGTCACGCTGGAGTCCCCGGCAAGGAACACCCTGCGCATCGCGCACCCCGTCACGCCCACTCCTTGCGGGAGTTCCGGTCGCGGTTGTCCTGGCCCGGACCGCTCATGGTCTGCCGGACCGCGGGTACGTCGGACGTCCGGCTGCTGCCCACGGACGCGTCCAGTGCGTCGATGGCGCGGAACACGCGCTCCGAGTTGCCGGTGTCACGGCGGCCGAAGAACGCGTCGACCCGGGCCCGGTACTGCGGCTCCACCGCGAAGTTCCGCTGCACGGTGCCGATGATCTCCCGCACCGTCGAATCGACGTCACGGCAGACCGGCCCGAACCCGTCCCGCTCGAATTCGTAGTAGCCGCGCTTGTAGTGGTTGCCGTAGAAGTCCTCCTCGTCGAACGGCGTGTACACGATGGGCGTGCCCATGTACGCGACGTCGAAGAAGACGGACGAGTAGTCGGTGACCAGCAGGGAGCACTCGCGCATCGCCAGCTGCACATCGCGCCCGTCGCCGGTCACGGTGACCGAGGGGTGGTCGATGCGGAAGTGGTGCAGATACGGGCGGATCTCGTAGTGCGGCATGAACTCCAGGTCCACTCCGCACTGTTCGAGCACGGTCAGCAGTCGCTCGTCGCGCAGGAGGGTGGAGAAGAAGCGGAAGTACTCCGACGCCGCGAACGGGATCTTCGCCTTGGCCGCCTTGTCGTAGGAGGGCGCCACGATGTCCCGCCGCCAGGTGGGCATCAGCAGGATCCTGGGCCGCTCGGAGCGCACCGGCTTCAGTGCGTCGAACCGGGGGAAACCGGCCGCGGCGACCCGCGCGTAGCCGTAGCCGCAGTGCTCGGCGAAGTAGGACCGCTCGGCCTCGCCCACCGTCAGCAGCAGGTCCACGCTGGTCACCTGGTGGTGCACGGAGGGTGCCACGTCGTTGTAGGTGACACCGTGCTGGAGGAAGACCCGCCGGTAGTTCAGCAGATCTCCGTAGCCGCGCAGGAAGGAGCTCTTGCTCAGCTCGGGGAAGCCGAGGTAGGCCTCCAGGTCGTACGGGTCGATGAGTCGCTTGGCGTGCAGCAGGTACATCCGGTACCTGCGCGACGTCCGGTCGAGGACGTGCCCGTACGGGGCCACCTTGGCGCGGTCCTTGGCGTCGCCGTCGATGGCGTAGTAGACCTTGCGGCGCGGGTGGTTCTCCCGGATCCAGCGGAACAGGTGGTAGGCGTTGTCCTGCGCCGTGTCGGCCCGTTCGCCGATGATCCAGATGTTCTTGCGGTGCAGTCGCGGATAGCTCAGCAGGTACGCGAGCCGGGTGCGCCATCCCGGGCGGCCGGGCAGCGCGGCCCGTGCCTGGCGCAGCAGATGCCACAGCAGGCCGCGCAGCTTCTGGCCGGCGCCTGTGAAGTACCGCAGGACCACGGAGTCGTCGCCGCGGACGGTGAGCCAGAGCCGGTCCTTGCCGATGCGGCGCATGCCCTTGAAGCGGTGCAGCATCAGGCGCGCGCCGACCGGGGCGTCCACGTGGCGGTCGCCGTCGTGGAACCGCAGGGTCACCGTGAGGTCGCGGCCGGAGAGCGGGGCCAGGACCTCGGGGTCCGCCGAAGCCCGCCAGCCGCCGTACCAGTCGCGTTCCTTGCGGACGCGCCAGCGGTCGCGCCGGTACACCTGCTCGGCCGGGATGGCGACGGTCCGCTTCCCGTCGGTGCAGATCAGCTCGATCCGGTTGGTGAACAGCTGCCCGATGTCGACGCCGGTCAGGGTGAGCACGCCTTCGAACTGGAGCTCTCCGTCCCGGTGGCGGACGCTTTCGAGCACGGCCCGCTGCCGCTCCACGCGCAGCAGCCGGGACTCCACCGGGTCGTTCGCCAGCTGCCGGTACATGCCCTGCTCGTCCAGGCGGACCCGCGGTTCGTACTCGGGGCTGTCGAACGGGTCACAGAAGAGCCCGAAGTCACGGGTGCGGACGGCGTGGTGCTGCACCCGGGAGACCGGGTGGGTGACGTACTGGAGCAGCAGCTCCTCGGGGATCCTGGAGTAGACGTCGCAGAGCTCGCCGAACACCTCGGCGATCTCCCGCCGGTTCATGATGCGGTGGTAGTTGCGCAGATAGGGCTGGTACGAACGCACCACGAACCGGTGGATCAGCCGGGCCGACGGCGCCTCGATCCGGTCACCGAAGTCGAGCAGGTACCGGTTGAGCCGGAGCCGTTGCCGGACCTTCACCGGGTCGTTCCAGTCGACGTCGAAGAGCGAGTCGTTCTGTGCGGGGTCGCGGTCGAAGTACACGTAGCGGTCGACCAGGCTGAAGCTCCGGGCGGCCAGCAGCGCCATCACGCTCACCCAGGTCTCGGCGAACGGGCCGCCGTCCGCCGGGCGCAGCCGCTGGGCGTTGAGGAAGGAGACGCGGAAGAGCTTGTTGCCGAGGTCGGTCGAGAAGACCATGTGGGGTGCCTTCCTGACCATGTCGGTCAGGCCCTTCGCGCCCTTGCCGAAGTACCGCTTCCACGGCTCGTCGCCATTGCGCCGCGGCCCCGGGAACGTGTCGTGGTTGCCGACGGCCACGTCGACGTCGTGCTGGACGGCGGACTCGGTGAGCTGGCGCAGGCAGTCGGCCCCGAGGATGTCCCGTCCCCGGGCGAACAGCACATAGGGCGCCACGACCCGGGCGAGACCCTGCTGATGCGCGGCTCCGATGCCCTGGGCGGGGATCCGCAGCACGCTCGTGTTGCGGTAGAAGGAGGCGAAGTTGTCCAGCAGCTGGGCCGTGCGGTCGGTGGAGCCGTCGTCGACGAACACGACCTGCGTCTCGGGGAACAGGCTCTGTGCCGCCAGGGAGTGCAGGAACTCGTAGAGGTGGTGCTCGTCGTTGCGGCAGTGCACGACGACGGCCGCCCGGTAGCTGCCGGTGTCCGGCAGCGGTGCGGGATCCTCGCTCCCCGCCCACCAGTGCCAGGGGGTGCCCCGGCGGGTGTCCAGCTCGGTGCGCTCGCTCGTCTCGGGTCGCAGGGCGACGTTGCCGCTGACCGTCTGGTACATCTCGTACGGCCCGAGGGGGCCGTCGTAGCGCTCGCGGCCGATGTCGACGCCGTGGACCGCCAGTGTCGTCGTCGCCCGCTCGCCCGCGTGCCGTACCTGGACGAAGAGGTTCCAGACCCCGTCGCCGGTGGCCGCGCCGACGCTGGAGGCGAGGTCGAGGACCGACTGGTAGTGGACCCGGTGGTCGTCCGTCTCGATCGCGTTCACCGGGAAGACGTGGTCGCTCTTGGTGCTGCGCAGGCGCAGCACGGCCTTGAGCTCCACCTTGCCGCCCGAGGAGAACCGTCCGAGCTGGTTGAGTATGTGTCCCGAGATGTGGAGTTCGCTGCCCCTGATCTCCACCTCGGTGGCCTGGTTGAACAGGCGGGCCTCGCCGAGCGGCTTGTCCAGGAGGTCGAGGTCGGTGACATCGAGGAAACGTTTCGCCTGGGGATGGCGCAGCAGCGACTCGGACCAGTAGACACGTCCGTCGTGCTCGACGAGGTCGGAGCTGAGCACGCTGCGACGCTGTGAGTAGTCGGAGACGGACAGCGCGAGGTCCACCCGCTCGTGGATGAGGCAGAAGGCCCGCACGCGCTCCATGACGCCGCACAGCTCGTAGACGGAGGGGTCCAGCGACCGCAGATACGGCGCGACGGCGGCGGCGAAGCCCTGGCGGTACCGCTCGTCGCCGGAGCGCAGCTCGCGGGCGTACAGATGCAGGTCGTGGGAGAGGAACTTCACCGCCTTGTGGGCGAGCAGCTCGTGCTCCCCGACCTGTCGCAGGAAGGAGTCGGTGTACTGGTGGACGGCGACCCGGTCCTGGATGCTGCGCAGCTCGCCGCGGCGGTTGGTGATGGAGGGCGCTGCGGATTCCCGCTCCCACATCCAGCGGTACACGGGGGCGGTGAGGAAGGTGATCGAGCGGGCCCGGTAGTTGGCGAGCGTCGAGAAGTAGGTGTCCTCGTAGTACACGCCCTCGGGGAACCGGACGCCGTTGTTGTGCAGGAAGTCCAGCCGGTACAGCTTGCCGGCCGCGATCGGGTCGTCGAAGAGCTGGGGCAGTGCGCGCAGCCCCGCCACGGTGCGCTCCGCGGTGTACAGCTGGGGCTGCCAGACGGTGGTCTCCTCGGTGTTGAGGTTGACCCGCACCGTCCGGCCCGCGGTGACGTCCGAGCCGGTGTTCACCGCCGAGGCGAGCAGTTCCTCACATGCCTTGAGCGGCAGTTCGTCGTCCGCGTCGAGGAACATGACGTACTGCCCGGCGGCGGCCATGATGCCGTTGTTGCGCGGGGCACCGACCCCGCCGCTGTTCTGCGGGCGCTCCATGATCCGTACGCGGCCGTCCCGGGCGGCGAACTCCCCGGCCACGCCGAGGGTCCCGTCGCCGGACGCGTCGTCGACGACAATGACCTCGATGTTCCGGTGCGTCTGGGCGAGCGCCGATCGCAGGGCCCGGCCGAGGGTCGCGCTCGCGTTGAAGGCGGGGACGACGATCGAGACCAGATAGGCCGACGGGTCGACAGGGGCACTCATCGTACGGAACCTTCGTTCTCCACCCAGTAGGGCAGCGCCCTCAGCTGCTGCGTCTCGGTGTCCTGGGCGTGCTGCGGATAGGGCTGCGGGTAGGGCCGGAAGCCCAGATCGTCGTCCTGTTCGGGGACGGGGAAGTGCTGGACCAGAACGGCATCGCGGTTCTCGTCGAGTTCGGCCGCGCGTCGGTGACGGCCGCGGTGGAGGTTCTCGGCGATGGTGCCGGCCGTGGACGGTGCGGGGGCGAGCTTCTCCATGAGCCGGGTGAAGTCCCGGGTGGAGAGCCAGAACTTGTACATGATCACGAGCTCGAAGAGGCCCAGCGCCAGGGCGGATATCGCGGTGGTCCACAGGATCTGCCCGATCAGCGGCGCCACGATGAAGATGAACATCTGGAACTCGATGCCGCTGATGAGGTGCGGCCTGATCCGGCTGCGCAGCAGGGCCTGGCGGAATCGGGTGTACCAGGGAAAGCGGTGCCGGAACTGGGCGTGCAGGTCGACGACATCGCCGCTCTGCTGCTTGAGCACCTCGGCCTCGACGCCGGGGTTCTCCCTCAGCAGGTCCTCGATGAAGACCACCTTGGGCCCCTGCTCGGGCTCGACGGCGTCCCGTGCTTCCGGCTCCGCCCGCTGCTCCTCGGCCGCCTTGCGTTCCAGGGTGACCTTTTCGATCTTCATGCGCATGGACATGCGCATCTTGTAGATCTGGAGGGCGTCGACGTACCGGAGCATGTCCAGGAAGACGACGGCCAGGGCGGCGAGCAGATAGAGCTCGTTGTGGGTGCGCAGGTACTGGCCGCCCATGAGGGCGAGTGCGCAGAAGAGCACCCTGATGCGGTCGAAGACGTAGTCGAGCCAGCCGCCGAAGACGGTGCCGTTGCCCTTGAGCCGGGCGAGCTTGCCGTCGATGCAGTCGAGGATGAAGCTCAGGTGGTAGAGGCCCGCCCCGACGGCGAGGGACCAGGCGTCACCCTTGAGGAAGAAGTAGGCGGAGCCGAGACCGACGAAGAGCGCGCTCCAGGTGACCCGGTTCGGGGTGATGAACCTGAACTTGGCCATCCCGATCAGCATCCGGGTGGCCACGGGGTCGACCAGCAGGACCGTCCACCAGGCGTCGCGCTTCTTGCACGTCAGCTTCTGCACGGCTCGTAGTGACAGCTTCCCCATGACCCCTCGCCCTGGCATACCGATGAGCAACACGGCCCCAACGGCTTGCACGAACACGCGCGATCAAGGGGGCTATCACCTCATGTGCACGTACGGTTCACCTTTGAGCCGTATGTGGTTCCCATAAAGGCAAGGCCAGACCCTAACAAAGTCAAAGTTAATCCGAAACTGTCAAACCTTGCACCAATCGCAGCCATGCCAAGGAATGAGGACGTATGCCCCATTTATGCGCCGATGGTGGTCCATGAGCTGAACGCCAGACCGCTCGCGCCGGGCTCCTGACGCGCGATCCGCAACCGGCCGTCGGTCGCCACCACGGCGATCACCGCCCGCCCCTGCCCGTCGATGACCACCGCGGGAGGGACCATCGAGGACTCGCCCGCGTCGAACCACCACACGCCGGTTTCGGGCCGGCCGTCCTGATGGGCGCCCACGGCACACGTCCCGTCGGGCCCCGACCTCACCAGCACCGTGCAGCCCCAGCCCTGGATGTCCACACCGGCGACCCCGGCGACCGGGCCCTCGCCGTCCGGGCCGCCGAGGCTGACCGGCGCGGCGCCCGGCATCCCGACGCACACCTCGTTGCTCCCCGCGTACCGGTAGCGGATCGCGCCCGCCTCGGGAGCCGCCGAGAGTGTGCCGGGGTACGGACTCACGGAGGTGGCGGTGTCCTGGGTCCAGGCCTCGTCCGGAGTCTCGCGGTGCCAGCGCACGGCGACCGCGGAATCCCGGCCCCTCGCCCACACCTCGGCACCGCTCCGGCCGGTCACTGCCGCCAGCTCGTCGGCCGCGCTGACCCCGCGCAGATGCTGCCAGGCGCTCCACTTCCCGTCCGGCGCCTGACGTCGGGTGCTGACCCCGTGACCGAAGTTCCGCACGAAGACGTGCAGATGGCCCTTGGCGTCGAAGACCGCCGAGGGGAAGCCGACCTCGCGCGCCTTGCGCCGGTCGTTGGCGTTCGGATTGCCGGCCGAGTGCCACGGGCCGATGGGGCGTCCGGTCTGGTACTGGGTGGCGTGGACGACCTCGACGTGCTCCGCGCCGTCCGCGCCCTTCCTGCGGCGGAGACCGATCAGGTGCACATAGCCGAAGGCGTCCTGCACGACCGTGAGGCCGGGCAGCAGTGCGGGCCCGTCCAGCAGTTCGGGACCGCTCCAGCCACCGGCGCCGGGCGCCTGTTCCGTCCAGCGGATCACGCCCGCCGCCGAGGGGAGGTACGCCGAGAGCCGCCCGTCCCTGCCCCTGGTGATCCAGCGGGCGGGCCGGGGGTAGCGCGTGCACGCCGCCGCGCCCAGTCGCGGATCGGTGCCGGCCCGGTGGCAGTCCACGAAGACCGGGACGCCGCTCTCCAGCTGGTACTTGCGCGCCGCCGCGACCGTGGCACGCGCCACGCTGCCCCGCAGCGGGGGCTCGGCTATCACGGGCCGCTTGGCCTCGGCGTCGAAGGAGACGTGCGCCGGATCCGGGTCGAGGGTGCGCACCCGCAGCGGGCGCAGTTCACGCAGGGCGTCGAGCACGAGTGGTGTGATCTTTCCCACCTCGGCGTCGAGGACCCAGGGCTCGCGGTCCACCCGTACACCGCGGCTCCCGCAGTCCGTCACCGCCCGCTCGAACGCCGCCCGTTCGTCCGCCGTGCCCGGCTGGGCGCAGACCACGTCGACGGTCGAACCGCTGCGCTCCACCGCCAGCAGAGCGGGGGCATCTCCGGGCGTTGCGACCACGATCGCGACGGTTCCGGGACGGGGTGCGTGCCGCTCCCCCGTGCTCTGAGTCGTCACCTTGCCGCGCCCCCCGCGGCGCTCCCCTCTGCGTGCCATGCGCCCGACGATCCCCTCTGAAGTGGAACCGGGACTCCAGATCCCTCCCGGCTTCCAAGAAGATATGCACTCTCCCTTCCGCTCGGGAAATCTGTCTATAGTGCTCCAGCGTCCGATCCATCAAGAAATGTGCGGCCATTGCGCCCGCCGTGACACCCGCTCAGCGTGCGCCCCACGAGCCGCGAGCGGATCTTCCGTACGACCCCCTTCTGTGACTCCTGCAGTCGCACGGCACAGGAGGGTCCGACTCGCCTCGGTGGTCCCCCACTGACCCAGGGGCCCAGACGATGACGAGCTGTGTGTATGTCTGACGACTCCGATCTGCCTTCCCGTCGCAAGCCCAAGAGCCGCAGGGGCCGCAAGGTCCGTACGCGTGGTCAGCGCATCCGGCGCGGCGTGCTCGTCACCCTGCTGGTGCTCGTACTGGCCGGTGGCGGAACCCTGTACTGGCTGTACAGCAGGCTCGACGGAAACATCACGGGCGTCGACATCGACAAGGCGCTCGGGGACAACCGTCCTCAGAAACTCCCCACCAGCGGCCAGAACCTGCTCGTCCTCGGTTCCGACTCGCGGGCCGGTGCGGAGAACAAGGAGCTCGGCGGTGGCGGCGACGTCAGCGGCGCGCGCTCCGACACCGCGATGGTGGTGCACATACCCGAGGGCCGGAGCAGGGCCGTCGCCGTCTCCATACCGCGTGACACCCTCGTGACCCGGCCCGAGTGCGTCAAGACCGACGGCTCGGCGGTGTCCTCGGCGAACCGCGTGATGTTCAACTCCGTCTACTCCCAGGTCGGCCCGGCCTGTGTGGTCAAGACCGTGGAGAAGATGTCCGGGGTCCGCATCGATCACTACCTGGAGATCAACTTCGCCGGGTTCAAGGACCTCGTCGACGCCATAGGCGGTGTCACCGTGGAGGTCGAGAAGCCCATCCACGACAAGTCGTCGGGGCTCGACCTGTCCGCGGGATCGCACAAGCTCGACGGCACCCAGTCCCTCGCCTATGTCCGGACCCGGCACGGCATCGGCGACGGCAGCGACCTCGGCCGCATCGGTCTCCAGCAGCAGTTCCTGCTGGCCCTGCTGAGCGAGGTCAAGTCCCAGGATCTGCTGAGCAGTCCGACGAAGTCCTACAAGGTGGCGAGTTCCGCGACGAAGTCGCTGACCACCGACTCGGGGCTGGCTTCGCTCAAGTCCCTGGCGGAGTTCGCCCGTTCGATGAACGGCGTCGACCCGGGCTCGATGGAGACCATCATGCTTCCGGTGGCGTACGACAAGCAGGACCCGAACCGTGTGGTGGCCGCCGAGCCCCAGGCCGGCGACCTGTGGAAGGCGATCCGCAAGGACGGCACCATTCCCGAGTCGGCCAAGAAGTCGCCTGCTACCGGGGGCTGACGCACCGTCCGCTCGCGGACCGGTGACAAGTATGAGGTGACATGGCGATGCCCCGGGAACACATCCCGGGGCATCGTCGTGTTTCAGGTGGTGCCGGCCGCGTCAGCGCCGCGCCTCGGGGTGGTACAGGCACCAGCCCTCCCAGGCCGATGCGACCATCTCGCGCACGTCGTGCCGCGCGGTCCAGTTCAGTTCGGTGCGCATGCGGTCGGCGGAGGCCACCACCCTGGCCGGGTCCCCGGCCCTGCGGGGCAGTACGGTCGGCTCGGCGTCGGGTCCGTATCCGGTGACCTCGCCGATCAGCGCGATCATCTCGCGTACCGAAACACCTTCGCCCCGGCCGATGTTCACCGTCAGGTCGGTGCCGTCGCCGCGTGCTCCCAGCGCCCGCGCCACGGCGACGTGCGCCGAGGCGAGGTCGTCGACGTGGATGAAGTCGCGGACACACGTGCCGTCCGGGGTCGCGTAGTCGTCCCCGAAGATCATCGGCGCATGGCCCTGCGTGAGCTTCTCGAAAACCATGGGGATGAGATTGAAGACCCCGGTGTCGGCGAGCTGCGCGGTGGCCGCGCCCGCGACGTTGAAGTACCGCAGGGAGGCCGTCGCCATGCCGTGCGCGGCGCCTGCCGCGCGGACCATCCACTCGCCCGCCAGCTTCGTCTCGCCGTACGGATTGATCGGGGCGCACGGTGTGCTCTCGGTGACCAGGTCCACGTCCGGCAGGCCGTAGACGGCGGCCGACGAGGAGAACAGGAAGCGGCGCGCGCCCGCGGCGGTGACCGCCTCCAGCAGCGTCTGCAGCCCGTGCACGTTCTCCCGGTAGTAGTGGAGCGGGAGGGCGACGGATTCGGCGACCTGCTTCTTGGCCGCCAGGTGCACGACGCCCTCGATGCCGAATTCCGCGAGGGTCCGGTCCAGCATGTCCCGGTCGAGGGTCGAGCCCTTGACGAAGGGCACTCCGGCGGGGACCCGGGCCGGGTCACCGGTCGACAGGTCGTCGTACACCACCGCCTGCTCGCCGGCTTCGAGCATCGCCCGTACGACGTGCGCCCCGATGAAACCCGCACCACCCGTGATCAGCCAAGTCATACGGTCATACTAGCCGCGGTACCGGACATGCCGGACGAGCGTTCACCGCTCGGATACGTGCTGGTTGATCCTGCTGTGCCCACGCCCGTAAGCGAAGTAGACGATCACGCCGATGGCCATCCAGACGGCGAAACGCAGCCAGGTCTCCGCCGGAAGATTGAGCATCAGCCACAGCGACGCGGCCACCGAGAGGATCGGGAGCAGCGGTACCCACGGGGTGCGGAAGGCCCGGTTGAGATCGGGGCGGGTGCGGCGCAGCACCATCACGCCCAGGGCCACCACGACGAACGCGAAGAGCGTGCCGATGTTCACCAGCGTCGCCAGCTCGTTGATGCTGGTGAAACCGGCGACGATCGCGATGATCACGCCGAGCAGGATGGTCGGGCGGTACGGGGTGCCGAACTTCGGGTGCGTCTTGGAGAAGAACCGCGGGAGCAGTCCGTCACGGCTCATCGCGAAGAAGACCCGGGTCTGTCCCAGCAGCAGGATCAGGCAGACGGTGGTGAGGCCGATCGCGGCTCCGAAGCTGATGAGCCCGGCGTACACGGGATGGCCGACGGCCTTGAAGGCATCGGCCAGCGGGGCCTCCACCGACAGCTCGGTGTAGTGCTCCATACCCGTGACCACCAGCGATACGGCGACATAGAGCACGGTGCAGATGAAGAGCGAGGCGAGGATGCCACGTGGCATGTCACGTTGCGGAAGCTTCGTCTCCTCGGCGGCGGTGGCCACCACGTCGAAACCGATGAAGGCGAAGAAGACGACGGAGGCAGCGGTGAAGATGCCCATGACGCCGAAGTTGGTGGGCGCGTAACCGAACATCAGCTGGACCAGCGGTGCGGTCAGTCCGGAACCCGAGGTCTGCGGCTGTGCCTCGGGGATGAACGGCGAGTAGTTGGCTGTCTTCACGAAGAACAGTCCGGCGATGATCACGATCAGGACCACCGCGACCTTGATGGCGACCACGACGGTCGTGACCCGGGCGGACAGCTTCATGCCGAGCACCAGCACCACGGTCAGGACGAGCACCAGGGCGAAGGCCAGGATGTCGAAGCCGAATCCTTTCGCCACATCCGTTCCGGAGAGCGCATCGGGCATGTGCCAGCCGAAGTTGTCCAGCAGCGAGCGGACGTAGCCGGACCAGCCGACCGCCACCACCGCCGTGCCCAGCGCGAATTCCAGCACCAGGTCCCAGCCGATGATCCAGGCGACCAGTTCGCCGAGCGAGGCGTACGAGAACGTGTAGGCGGAGCCGGCGACCGGGACGGTGGAGGCGAACTCGGCGTAGCAGAGCGCCGCCAGCGCGCAGACGACGGCCGCGACCACGAAGGCGAGGGCGGTGGCGGGACCCGCCGTCTCCTTGGCCACCTTGCCGGTGAGGACGAAGATGCCGGTGCCGATGATGACGCCCACTCCGAAGACCGTGAGGTCCAGGGCGGAGAGGGACTTCCTGAGAGCGTGCTCCGGCTCCTCGGTGTCGCGGATGGACTGTTCGACCGTCTTGGTCCTGAACAGTCCGTCACTGCTGGGTGGTGTGTCCTGCTGGGCGGTCACCGGCGTACCTCCACGCACTCGTCGTGTACGCCATGATTGGGAGCGCACCGGCGGCCCAGGCCCCCGCACCGGGCGATTTCACGCGAATGGGCCGGTCGGACCACCCGTACAGGGTGACCCGACCGGCCCATCGACCGTATCGCCGTCCGCCGCGGCGGACCCTTGGGCCTGATCCGACCGCGAAGTCCCAGGTCAGTCCCGGGCGGGCTCGATCACGGAGCGGGTGTCGGCGCCGCTCCCGAAGCGGCCGTCCAGCTTGGCCACGAGGCCGGTGACCTGGCGGGCGATGTCCGGCGCGGTCAGCCCGATCTCGGCCATGACCTCCTTGCGGGAGGCGTGGTCGAGGAAGCGCGGCGGGATGCCGAAGTCACGCAGTGGTACGTCGACCCCGGCGTCGCGCAGTGCCTGGGAGACGGCGGAGCCGACACCGCCGGCCCGGCTGTTGTCCTCGACGGTGACGACGACCCGGTGCTGCTCGGCGAGCGGGGCCATGGCCTCGTCGACCGGCTTGACCCAGCGCGGGTCGACGACGGTCGTCGAGATGCCCTGGGCCTCCAGCAGTTCGGCGATCTCCAGGCACATCGGGGCGAGCGCGCCGACGGAGACCAGGAGGACGTCCGGCCGGGTGGTGCCGGGCTCGCGCAGCACGTCCATGCCGCCGACCCGGCCGAGGGCCTTGACCGCCGGGCCGACCGCGCCCTTGGAGAAGCGGACCACGGTCGGTGCGTCGTCGACCTCGACGGCCTCGCGGAGCTGGGCGCGGACCTGATCGGCGTCGCGCGGGGCGGCGATCCGGAGCGTGGGCACGCACTGCAGGATCGACATGTCCCACATGCCGTTGTGCGAGGCGCCGTCGGTGCCGGTGACCCCGGCCCGGTCCAGGACGAAGGTCACACCGCACTTGTGCAGTGCGACATCCATCAGGACCTGGTCGAAGGCGCGGTTGAGGAAGGTGGCGTACACCGCGAAGACGGGGTGCAGTCCGCCGGTGGCGAGGCCGGCCGCGGAGACCGCGCCGTGCTGCTCGGCGATGCCGACGTCGTAGATCCGGTCCGGGAACGCCTTCTCGAACTTGGTCAGGCCGACCGGCTGGAGCATGGCCGCGGTGATCGCGACGATGTCCTCGCGCTCCTTGCCGAGCTTGACCATCTCCTCGCCGAAGACGGAGGTCCAGTCGAGACCCGAGGTGGCGACCGGGAGGCCGGTGTCGGGGTGGATCTTGCCGACGGCGTGGAAGCGGTCGGCCTCGTCGAGCAGGGCGGGGGTGTAGCCGCGGCCCTTCTCGGTGAGGCAGTGCACGATGACGGGTCCGCCGAAGCGCTTGGCGCGCTGGAGCGCCGACTCCAGGGCCTCCATGTCGTGGCCGTCGATCGGGCCGACGTACTTCAGGCCGAGGTCCTCGAACATGCCCTGCGGGGCGATGAAGTCCTTCAGCCCCTTCTTGGCCCCGTGCAGCGTCTCGTACAGCGGCCTCCCGACGACGGGGGTGCGCTCCAGGATGTCCTTGCCGCGGGCCAGGAAACGCTCGTAGCCGTCGGTGGTGCGCAGCGTCGCGAGGTGGTTGGCGAGGCCGCCGATGGTCGGCGCGTAGGAGCGCTCGTTGTCGTTGACGACGATGACGAGCGGGCGGTCCTTGGCGGCGGCGATGTTGTTCAGCGCCTCCCAGGCCATGCCGCCGGTGAGGGCGCCGTCACCGATGACCGCGACGACGTGGTCGTCCTTGCCCAGCACCTCGTTGGCCTTGGCGAGGCCGTCGGCCCAGCCGAGCACCGTGGAGGCGTGCGAGTTCTCGATGATGTCGTGCTCGGACTCGGCACGGGAGGGGTAGCCGGAGAGGCCGCCCTTGCTCTTGAGCTTCGAGAAGTCCTGGCGACCGGTGAGGAGCTTGTGCACATAGCTCTGGTGACCGGTGTCGAACAGCACCTTGTCCTTCGGCGAGTCGAAGACCCGGTGCAGGGCGATGGTCAGTTCGACCACGCCCAGGTTGGGGCCGAGGTGGCCGCCGGTCTTCGATACGGCGTCGACCAGGAAGGTCCGGATCTCTTCGGCGAGCTGTTCCAGCTGCTCGGGAGTGAGCCGGTCCAGGTCACGCGGTCCACCGATGCGGGTCAGCAGGGCCACCCGTGCCTCCTTGCGTCTTGAGCTGGTCGAGCATGCCGGTCCGATGAGTCTAATGTTCCGTCCGGCCCCGCGGGCATCGGGCCTGGAGAGTGCTGTCACACCCCCTGCCCCGCACCCGGCAGTGGCCCGCGGCCCGCCCCCGGTTCCCCGCCCCGGAGCCCGTTCGCGCAGTGTTTGCGCCCCTTTCCCCTTCCTCCCCGCGACACACCGTCGTTTTGGTGTGGGGAGGCAACCAGCGAATGGCGGCAAC
>NZ_JBHWIY010000008.1:198870-361056 GCF_042731715.1 Streptomyces sp. NPDC059832
CGTTCTGTTCGGGGGGTTCCGGTTTTCTTCCTGCCCCTGGGGGTCTTGTTCTGGGGGGGTTCTCCCCCCCCCCCTCCCCCACCCCTGGCGTTCCCTTCCCCCTGTTGGGGGCCCCCGCCCCCTGGACCGTGCGGGCGTGGTATGTACGCGCGTGCCGCGGTCCTACGCGCGGCCCGCGGTCTTCTGGGTACGGCGGGAGACCGAGTCGATGACCACGGCGGCCAGCAGCACCGCGCCGGTGATCATGTACTGGATGGCGTTGGCCATACCGATCATGTTCAGGCCCTGCTGGATCGACTGGATCACGATCATGCCGAGCAGCGCGGACCAGACCTTGCCCCGGCCGCCGAAGAGGCTGGTGCCGCCGATGACGGCGGCCGCGATGACCAGCATCAGAGTGTTTCCGCCGCCGACGCTCTTGGTGGCGCCGCCGGAGAGGCTGGCAATGAAGAGCCCGCCGAAGGCGCCCAGCATTCCGGAGAGCGCGAAGACGGTGATCCGGATCCGGTCGACGTTGATACCGGCACGGCGCGCGGCCTCCGGGTTGCCGCCCACCGCGAAGACCTGGCGGCCGAAGGCGGTCCGGCGGGCCACGAAGTCCGCCACGACCAGCACGGCGAGGAAGAGCACCAGGGCCAGCGGCAGACCACGGGCGCCGGAGGGCTCGTTCAGGACGTACGCGACGGCGAAGCACAGGATCGCGACGACGCCCGCGCGGAGCAGGACCTCGGTGGTGGGACGGGCCGGCAGGCCCGCGGCCCCGCGACGCCGGCTGTCCATCAGGAGCGAGGCGGCGTAGGCGAGGACGGCGACCAGGGCGACGCCGTACGCGACGGCCTTGTCCTCGAAGAAGTAGTTGGTGAGGTTCTCGACGATGCTGCCGGACGGCGTGTTGATCGAGCCCTCACCGCCCATCATCCACTCCTGCAGACCGCTCCAGCCGAGGAAACCGGCCAGGGTGACGACGAAGGCCGGCACCCCGATCTTGGCGAAGAAGAAGCCGTGCAGCGCGCCGAGCACCATGCCGGAGAGCACCGCGACGAGGACCGCCGACCAGTCGCTCCAGCCGTGGTTGACGTTGAGCACGGCCCAGACGGCCGCGCCGACACCGGCGACCGAGCCGACGGACAGGTCGATCTCGCCGAGCAGCAGCACGAAGACGATGCCGACCGCCATGATGCCGAGGCCGGAGCTGTAGACGGCGACGTTGGCGATGGAGCTGGCGGAGAGGAAGTTGCTGTTCTGGAGCTGGAAGACGATCGCGATGACGATCAGGCCGACGAGGACCGGCAGTGAGCCGAGCTCGCCGCCGCGCACCTTGCGGGTGAACTCGGACCAGTAGCCCTTGAAGCCCTCCTCGCGGACGAGCAGGCGCGGGTCGACGGCGGGTACGGGGGCCGCCGACGGCTCGGCCGCAGGTGTCGCCGCGGCAGGCTTGCCGGCGGTCTCGGGGGTCTTGGCGAGGTCGCTCACTTCGCGTCCTCCTTCGTGGCTGAACGGGCCTGGCGGCGCGTGACGGCGTTGTCCGTGGCACCGGTGATCGCGGAGATGATCTCCTCGTGGGACGTGGTCGCCACGTCGAAGACTCCGTTGTTGCGGCCCAGCCGCAGCACCGCCACCTTGTCGGCGACGGCGCGCACGTCGGCCATGTTGTGGCTGATGAGGATGACGCCGTGGCCGCGCTCACGCAGCCGCTCGACGAGGTCGAGGACCTGGGCGGTCTGCTCGACGCCGAGAGCGGCGGTCGGCTCGTCGAGGATGACGACCTTGGGGTCACCGATCAGGGCGCGGGCGATGGCCACGACCTGGCGCTGGCCGCCGGAGAGCGAGGCGACCGGGATACGGACGCTGGGTATCCGGATGGACAGCGTGTCGAGCAGTTCCTTGGCACGCTTCTCCATCCCGATCTCGTCGAGGACGGAGGCCTTGCGCAGTTCGCTGCCGAGGAAGAGGTTGGCGACGACATCGAGGTTGTCGCAGAGCGCCAAGTCCTGGTAGACGGTGGCGACTCCGAGCTCCTGGGCGTCGTTCGGCCGGTTGATGCGGACCGCTTCGCCCTCCCACTCGATGGCGCCTTCGTCGATCGGGTGGACACCCGAAATGGTCTTGACGAGGGTCGACTTGCCGGCGCCGTTGTCGCCGACCAGGGCGACCACTTCGCCGGAGCGAATCTCCAGGTCCACATCGGTGAGCGCCTGGACGGCGCCGAACCGCTTGGAGATTCCGCGCAACGCCAGCACGGGCGTAGCGGACACGTGAATCATCTCCTTCGCCGCCTGACCGGCGGGGATGGTACTGCTGAGCACAGGGGCGGAGCCGGTCGCCGGACCACCGGAGCGACCGGGGGGTGCCCTCGAAACGCCGTCGCCCGGGGACGACCGCGCGCCGAGGTGCGGAACCGGGGGTCCGGGGTCCGTGAGAAGTCCGGAACCGGTGAGAAGTCCGGCGCCCGCCCCTGCTGCGGGGCATGTGACGGGGCGGGTGCCGGACCGGACCGGGGGACGCCTGCCGGCGGGTGACTACTTGATGCCGGCGGCGTCGCAGGCCGCCTTGTACTGGGCGGTGCAGATGTCCTCGACCTTGTAGACCTTGTCCGCGACGATCGTGGACGCGATGTTGTCCTTGGTCACGACCGAGGCGTCGTAGAGCTTCGACGGGGTGCCCTTGAACTCTCCGGAGATGCTGTCGACCTTGACCGGGGCCAGGTCGTCGATCTTCTCGCCCTTGAGCAGCCTGACAGCGATCTCGGCGGTGGTCTCGGCCTCCGGCTTGATCTGCTTGTAGATCGAGAAGGCCTGCTCGCCCGTGAGGATGCGCTGCAGACCGGCGAGCTCGGAGTCCTGACCGCCGACCGGGATCTTCACACCCTGCTTCTTCAGGGCCGTGATGATGCCGCCGGCCATGCCGTCGTTGGCGGAGTAGACGCCCTGGAAGCCGTCCTTGCCCAGGGAGTCGATGGCCGCTCCCATCTTCTTGTTGGCCTCGTCGGCCGACCAGTCCGGGATGTCCTGCTCGTAGACGACCTTCTTGACCTGCTTGTCGAGGACGCTGTGCGCGCCCCTCTTGAAGAAGGGGGCGTTCGGGTCGGTCGGCGAGCCGTTGATCATGACAACGTTGCTGTCCTTGGCCTTGGCGCCGAGCGCCTTGACCAGCGCCTCGCCCTGGAGCTGGCCGATCTTCTCGTTGTCGTACGAGACGTAGGCGGAGATCGGGCCCTCGGCCAGACGGTCGTACGCGACGACCTTGACGTCCTTCTTCGCGGCCTGCTCGACCCAGGACTTCGCGGCCTTGTAGTCGACGGTGTCCAGGATGATGACCTTCACGCCCTGCGTGACGAGCGCGTCGAACTGCTTCTTCTGGGTCTCGCTGTCCTGCGCGGCGTTGTTGTACTTGACGTCGCAGTCGGAGCACAGCGCCTTGATCTTCGCCTCCATGATGGGGCGGTCGAAGGTCTCGTAGCGCGTGGTCTTGTTCTCCGGAAGGAGCAGGCCGATGGTCTTGCCGTCGCCGCCGCTGCCGGAGTCCTTGTCGTCGCCGGCCTTGCCACACGCCGCGAGGGAGACGGCCATGGAGAGTGCGGCCGTGCCTATGACGATGCGTCGCGTCGTTGCGTTCATTACGGGTTGCCTCCCTGACGAGGCCGCGACGTCGCGGCCGAGGTGGCTGGAAGTCAACTCGGCCGCGACGCCAGCGTCAAGGAGTAAATCCTTAACGAGATGACAACGGTGCCATCCGTTATCTAAGTGAAGGCAGGAGTGGCTTTCGGCAAGGTGCTTTCCAAAAGGGTCGAATCCCCCATCTCGCTGAGCACGAGGGCCAGTGCGCCCAGCACTTCGGCCCGGCTGCCCAGCGCCCCGGGCAGCACCGAGAGCTGCCGGGCGGCGCTCGGAATGGCGTAGCGGGAGACCGAGTCACGGATCGGCGAGAGCACCAACTCGCCCGCCTCGGCGAGCGATCCGCCGAGGACCACCCGGCTGGGGTTGAGCAGATTGCAGAGATTGGCGACCCCGCTGCCGATGTGCCGCCCGACGTCCCCGATCACCCGGCGGCAGCCCGGATCGCCGTCGCGGGCCAGCTGGACCACCCGCTCCATGGTGAGATCGGACCCGTGGCTGGGCTGGAGCAGCGGCAGCACGTACCGGGCGGCCGTGAAGGTCTCCAGGCATCCGCGGTTGCCGCAGCGGCACACCGGGCCCGATTCGTCGAGCGTGATGTGCCCGATCTCGCCGGCCGTGCCGCCCGGCCCCCGGTAGATGCGCCCGTCGATCACCAGACCGGCGCCGACACCGCTGGCGACCTTGATGTAGGCGAGGTCCTTGACCCCCCGGCCGCTCCCCCAGACCAGCTCGCCGAGCGCGCCGAGGTTGGCGTCGTTGTCGACGTACACCGGCACACCGAGCCGGCCGGCGAGCTCCTTGCTGGGGTTGATGCCCGTCCAGCCCGGCAGGATCGACGTGGAGCCCAGCGTCCCGGACTCCACGTCGATCGGGCCGGGAACACCGAGGCCCACCCCGATCACCTTGTCCGGACTGATCCCGGTCGTCTCGATCAGCCGCCTGACCAGCTGCTCCGCCCGCCCGAACCCCTGCGCGGAGGAGGCGTCGACGTCCAGCGGCTCGGCCTCCTCGGCCAGCACCTGGTGGGCGAGGTTGCCGACCGCCACCCGCAGATGCGTATGACCGAAGTCGACCCCGATCACGATGCCCGCGTCGCCGCTGAGCGAGACGCTGCGGGCCCGGCGGCCGCCGGCCGAGGTGGGGGTGACCTCGACCGTGCCGCCGTCCTTCAATTCACGAACGATATTGGAGACGGTGGCCGCTGACAGGCCGGTGCTCCGTGCGATCTCCGCCTGGGTGAGCGAACCGGCCATGCGTACCGCGCGCACGACCCGCTCAAGGTTGGCGCGATGCAGAGATGTCTGCGACCCCGGAGTCTCCATCGACTCTCTCACTCCTACCGTTTTCTCTAACATGTGAACTCTAAGCTGAGCGTTTTGCGGTACTCCCCGTCAAGACCTTGAGCGACCGAAGCCCCGGATGAGCGCCTGGGACGGCCGTCCCCGTACACGCGAACCGCCCGCCGGCTCATGGCCGGCGGGCGGTTCGTGGGTACGGGGACGGTGCGGGCCGCTACTTCACCGCACCCGCGGTGAGGCCGGCGACGACCTGGCGCTGGAAGATGATGTAGGCCGCGAGGACCGGCAGCATCGCCATCACCAGACCGGCGAAGAGACCGGACCAGTCACCCTTGTACCCCTGGCTGGTGGCCAGTTCGACCAGGCCCTGGGAGAGCACCCGGTACTTCGGGTCGGTGTTGAGCACCGTCGGCAGCATGTACTGGTTCCACTGCCCCAGGAAGTTGAAGATACCGACGCTGATCAGGCCGGGCTTCGCCATCGGCAGCATCACCTGGAAGAACGTCCGGGTGTGCGAGGCGCCGTCGAGCATCGCCGCTTCCGCCACCGAGCTCGGCAGCGTCCGGAAGAAGGAGGTGAGGAAGAAGACGGTGAACGGCAGCGAGTACGCGATGTAGACCAGGATCAGTCCGTGCCGCGTGTTCAGCAGGCCCATGTTGTTCATGACGAAGAACAGCGGGACCAGCGCCAGGATGATCGGGAAGCTCATCCCGCCGATGAACAGGTAGTAGATGAAGCGGTTGCCGGGGAAGTCGAACCGCGCCAGCACGTACGCCGCCATCGACCCCAGCAGCAGGGTGCCGATGAGCGAACAGCCCACCACCACGACGGTGTTGAAGAAGTAGTCGCTCATGTGCGCCTGGCTCCAGGCGCGCGACCAGTTCTCGAAGTGCAGCTTGTCGGGCAGCGCCCACGGCGTCGACAGGATCGAGTCGTCGGTCTTGAAGGACGCCATCACCGCCCACAGCAGCGGCATGACGACCAGGATCGCCCAGATGATCAGCACACCGTGCGAGAAGACGTTGAGGACCTGGCCCTCACTGCTCTTCTCCTTGGCGGCCGGAGCGGGCGCCTTGGCCACCGGGGCCGGGTCCGCCGCCGGGGCCGCGGGAGGGGTGTCAGTCGTCTTCACGTGTACTCACCTCGTACTGTCGAGCCGGACACGGAGGCCGACCTGTGGTGCCTGCTGGGGGTCCGGGGATCGTCTCCCGGGAATCGCAGCATCAGAACTCCAGCCGATCGCGCCGGCCCAGTCGCATCACGATGGCGGCGAAGGCCAAGGTGACGATGAGCAGTCCGACACCGATCGTCGTCGCGTAGCCGGCCTGCCCGTCGCGGAAGGCCGTCTGGTACACGTACAGCGGCAGGACCGTGGTGGAGTAGTCGGGACCACCGGGGCCCACGGTCATGACCTGCACGGCGGTGAACGCCTCGACGCCGAGGGCCAGGATCCCCATGTAGACCCAGCCCGACTGCACCGTGTCCCAGAGCAGCGGAAGGGTGATCCGGAAGAACGTGGTGAAGCGGTTGGCACCGTCGAGGAGCGCCGCCTCGTAGAAGTCCTTCGGGATGGATGCCATTCCGGCCGAGAACAGGACGACGAAGAATCCGACCGTCGACCAGACCAGCACCGACATGACGCAGACCAGCGCGAGACTCGGGTCGCCCAGCCAGTCCGGCTGGATGGAACCCAGGCCGATCGTCTTCAGTGTCGAATTCAGCATCCCACTGGTGGGGTTGAACGCGAACTGGAAGAGCAGGGCCACGATGACGATCGAGAGCACCTGCGGGAAGAAATAGGCGATCTTGTAGAAACCCGAGCCGCGCACGCCGGAGACCGCGGCGTTCTTGCGCCGCCGGCCCCCGACATTGAGCATGAAGGCGAAGAAGAGCGCCAGGCCCAGCGTCACCAGCGGCAGCAGCAGCACAAGCAACACGCTGTGCTGCAACGACTTCCAGAAGATGTCGTCCTTCAGCATCCTCGTGTAATTGCTGAACCCGACCATCTTGAAGTCCGGGCTCAGGCCGGTCCAGTCCGTGAACGAGTAGTAGATGGACTGGATGAACGGCCAAATGACGAAGACCGCGTACAGCGCGAGTGGGACTACCAAGAATCCCACGATGAAACGGTACTTGCCGTGCTGCATCGTTTACCGACCCCGATCTTTCCGCGGGTGCCGCCGCTGGTGACGGTTGCTCACTGGTGCTTGTAGTGCTTGATGGACTGGTCCTTGGCCGCCGCGTCGGCGAAGGCCTGGATCTTCTTGATGGCTTCCGCCGGGGTGGCGCGGCCGGCCATCATCTCGCCGATGCCGGCGACACCGATCTGCTCCTTCTGGAGCTTCACGTACCAGTCCTGCAGACGCGGGTTCACCACGTTGTCGCCGGCCTTCTTCAGCGAGTCGACGCCGGACTGCATGGCGGTCGACAGGGTCAGACCGTCGGTGCCGCCGTTGAACGCGCTGAGGGACTTGACCTGCTTGGTGAAGTTCTTCGAGGACTCCTCGGAGAGCATGATGCGCAGCTGCTCCATGCCGCCCTCGGGGTTCTTGGCGTTGGCCGGGACGACGAAGGGCTCGCCGCCGGAGGCCCAGATGGTGCCGAACGGCAGCTTGTCGGACGAGTCCAGCCCGGACGGCGGCGCGACCATCATCTTGAAGTCCTTGGGCGTGGTCGGCGCGGCCTCGTTCTCCACCCACGAACCGTTCGGGATGAAGAGCGCCTTGCCCTTGGTCCACTCGGTCTGCGACTGGATGTGGGTCAGACCGGGGGTGCCCTTGAGGATGTACCCCTTCTTGTACAGCTCGTAGTACGCCTCGAACGCCGCCTTGACCGCGGGGTCCTTCCAGGCGTTCGGCTCCAGGTTGTCGATCTTGTCGAGAACCTCCCGGCCACCGATCTTGGCGATGAACGGGTAGAGCGAGAACGGCAGGTAGTACGGGTACTTACCGGCGTACGTCCAGCCCGCGATGCCCTGCTTCTTCGCCTTCGCGCAGAGGGCGAGCATGTCGTCCCAGGTCTCGGGGTACTGCGCGTCGAGCTTCTCGAGCGCGGTCTGCGAGTACCAGACGCCGTACACGGTGTACGCGTAGTACATGATCCAGACCGGGTCGCCGTCGAACTGACCCATCTCCAGGACACCGGGGCGCAGCGTGTCGCGGACCTTCTTGCTCGGGTCGTCGATGGACGGGGCGTCCATCAGCGGCGTGAGGTCGAGCAGCTGCTTCTTGCCGACCAGGACACCCATGTCCATCTGCTCGGCGCCCGAGTTGTCGATCAGGTCCGGCGGGGTGCCACCGTTGAAACGGGGCTGCAGCTGCGACTGGATCTTCTGGGTCGCGACGTGCTTGACCTTCGGGGCCTTCGGGAACGCCGCGTTGTACTTCTTCTCCGCGTCGATCGCGTACTGCTGGCCGAAGCCGCCGTCGAAGATGACCACCTCGAGCGGGGCCGTCTCGTTGACGCCGAGCGGGTTGGCCTTGGTGGCCTTGCCCTTCTCGACCTTCTTGTCGCCGCTGCTGTCGCTGCTCGCGCACGCCGACAGGAAGCCCATCGTCGGAACGCTGATCAGGCCGAGTGCGGCCGATCGCTTGATCACATCGCGACGGCCAAGGCCCTCATTCTTGTGGGCGGAGGTGGATCCCATGCTCAAGTCCTCGCCTTCTCCAGGACTCAGGCGGTGTGTACCGGTCGCCCGTCGATATTCGCCTCAGGCGAAGGGCCCCGCCACCGCGGTCAGTTGCGCTTGGGTAGTGCTGATTTCAGGCTAGCCATGTGCAGTGGGGGGCTCAGGGGGAGCAGGCATCGG
This sequence comes from Streptomyces sp. NPDC059832, assembly GCF_042731715.1. NCBI lineage: Bacteria > Bacillati > Actinomycetota > Actinomycetes > Kitasatosporales > Streptomycetaceae > Streptomyces > Streptomyces sp. NPDC059832. Next base: position 207,594 of record NZ_JBHWIY010000008.1, read on the forward strand.
ATGCACCCGTCGTGCCGTCCTCGGCCGTTCCCCCTTGTCCCCCTTGCCCGCGTCGCCGAAACGGCTGTTGCAGACGCCGACAGGTATAGTCCACTCACGGCCGACTGAGCAAGATCGAATGCGAGTTTGAGCAGCAGTCTTTCCCGAGTTGAGACCTCGCAGATACATGGCCCCCGCATGCTCCCGGTCCGGGTGTAACGATTTCCGCATTCCGGTCGATTCGGTTTGCCCTTCACACCCAACACCCTTGACACGCCCCGGCACTTGGCTCCCTACTGGACCTTGCGCATCTCTCTGACAACGTTGTCCAGGTGCACTTCCCCGGGAGGAATGCTCGACATGCAGCCCCGACATGGTTCTCGCAAGAGACAAAGCCGTACGGCCGCACTGATCGCGGCTTCACTGGTCCTGGTCGTGACCGCCCCCACCGCGGCCGCCGCGCAGGCGGCCGGCACGCGCGACAAGGGCCGGACCCCCTCGGGGGACCGGTCATTCAGCTCGTCCTTCGAAGCGGATGAAAAGCAGCCGGACTGGCGCAACACCGTGGAAGAGGGTCCCGATGGAAAGAAGCGGTCATCGGGTGTCGATGGCGGCTTCTCCGCAGGAATACCGGGCAATATCACCGACAAGGTGACAGACGTCCGCGCCAGCGGCGAGAACACCGGCGGCGGGGAGGTGAAGGAGAACCTGATCGACGGGGAGCCCGGCACCAAGTGGCTGGCCTTCGAACCCACCGGCTGGGCCGAGTTCGATCTCGACGAACCGGTCAAGGTCGTGACCTACGCGCTGACTTCGGCCAATGACCACGCCGAGCGCGACCCGAAGGACTGGACCCTGCAGGGCTCCACCGACGGCAAGGACTGGGAGGACCTCGACTCCCGGACCGGTCAGACCTTCGCCGAGCGGTTCCAGACGAAGTCGTACGATTTCACATCTGACACGGCATACCAGCACTACCGCCTCCAGATCACGAAGAACAACGGCGCCTCCGACGCCACCCAGCTCGCCGACGTCCAGCTCTCCGACGGCGACACCTCGGTCCCGGCCCCCGCCGAGATGCGCAGCCAGACCGATCGCGGCCCCTCCGGCTCCCCCACCGCGAAGGCGGGCGCGGGCTTCACCGGGAAGAAGGCCCTGCGGTACGCCGGTACGCACAAGGCGGACGGCCGGGCGTACTCGTACAACAAGGTCTTCGATGTGAACACGGCTGTCACCCGTGACACCTCACTGTCCTATCTGGTCTATCCCCAGCTGGGCGAGACCGATCTCTCCTACCCGGCGACGCATGTCGCGGTGGACCTGGCGTTCACGGACGGCACCTATCTGAGCGATCTGCGGGCCACCGACAGCAACGGCGGCCTGCTGACCCCGCAGGGCCAGGCCGATGCCAAGCGGCTGTACGTCAACCAGTGGAACAAGGTCGAGTCGACGATCGGCACGGTCGCGGCGGGCAAGACCGTGGACCGGATCCTGGTGGCGTACGACTCCCCCAAGGGAACGGCGAAGTTCCAGGGCTGGATCGACGACATCGAGATCGCGCCGAAGGCACCCGAGAAGCGCCGCTCCCATCTCTCCGACTACGCGTCGACGGTCCGCGGCACCAACTCCAGCGGTGGTTTCTCCCGGGGCAACAACTTCCCCGCCACCGCGGTCCCGAACGGCTTCAACTTCTGGACCCCGGTCACCAACGCCGGATCCACGAGCTGGCTGTACGACTACGCGCGGGGCAACAACGACGACAACCTGCCCACCCTCCAGGCCTTCAGCGCCAGCCATGAGCCGAGCCCCTGGATGGGCGACCGGCAGACCTTCCAGCTGATGCCGTCGGCGGTCGCCGGCACCCCGGACGCCTCCCGCACGGCGCGTGCGCTGCCGTTCCACCACGAGAACGAGACGGCGAAACCGCACTACTACGGTGTGACATTCGACAACGGCCTCAAGGCCGAGATGACACCGTCCGACCACGCGGCCCGGATGCGGTTCACCTACCCCGGTGACGACGCGAGCATCGTCTTCGACAACGTCTCCAACGACGGCGGGCTCACCCTCGACCCGGGGACCAGCTCCTTCACCGGCTTCTCCGACGTGAAGAGCGGCGGCTCGACCGGCGCCACCCGTCTCTTCGTGTACGGCGTCTTCGACGCCCCGGTCACCGCGAGCGGCAAGCTGTCCGGCGGCGGTGGCGACGACGTCACGGGCTACCTCCGCTTCGACGCCGGCAAGGACCGCACGGTCGGCCTGCGGCTGGCCACCTCGCTGATCAGCATCGACCAGGCGAAGCGGAACCTGGCCGCCGAGATCCCCGCCTCCCGCTCCTTCGGCCGGGTCGAGGACCGGGCGCAGCGGGCCTGGGACGACATCCTGGGCAAGGTGGAGGTCGAGGGTGCCACAGCCGATCAGCTGACCACCCTCTACTCCAGCCTGTACCGGCTGTACCTGTATCCGAACTCGGGCTTCGAGAAGGTCGACGGCAAGGACCAGTACGCCAGCCCCTTCTCCCCGCAGGTCGGCTCCGACACCCCGACGCACACCGGGGCGAAGATCGTCGACGGCAAGGTCTACGTCAACAACGGCTTCTGGGACACCTACCGCACGACGTGGCCCGCCTACTCCCTCCTCACCCCTGACAAGGCCGGCGAGATGGTGGACGGCTTCGTCCAGCAGTACAAGGACGGCGGCTGGATCTCCCGCTGGTCCTCCCCCGGCTACTCCGACCTGATGACCGGCACCTCCTCGGACGTCGCGTTCGCGGACGCCTACGTCAAGGGCGTGAAGTTCGACGCGGAGGCGGCGTACGACGCGGCGCTGAAGAACGCCACGGTGGTCCCGCCGTCCTCGGGCGTCGGCCGCAAGGGCATGGCGACGTCCCCGTTCGTCGGCTACGCCGACACCTCGACGCACGAGGGCCTGTCCTGGTCGCTGGAGGGCTACCTCAACGACTACGGCATCGCGCAGATGGGCCGGGCTCTCTACCAGAAGACGAAGAAGGCGCGGTACAAGGAGGAGTCCGAGTACTTCCTGAACCGCGCCCGCAACTACGTCCAGCTCTTCGACGACGAGGCCGGCTTCTTCCAGGGCAAGGACGCCGGGGGCGACTGGCGGCTCCCGTCGGAGAAGTACGACCCCCGGGTCTGGGGTTACGACTACACGGAGACGAACGGCTGGGGGTACGCGTTCACGGCCCCGCAGGACAGCCGCGGTCTGGCGAACCTGTACGGCGGCCGGGACGGCCTCGCGAAGAAGCTCGACACGTACTTCGCCACTCCGGAGACGGCCGGCCCCGAGTTCGTCGGTTCGTACGGCGGTGTCATCCACGAGATGACCGAGGCGCGTGACGTACGGATGGGGCAGTACGGCCACAGCAACCAGGTCGCGCACCATGTCACCTACATGTATGACGCGGCCTCGCAGCCCTGGAAGGCGCAGGAGAAGGTCCGCGAGGTCCTGAGCCGGCTCTACACGGGCAGCGACATCGGGCAGGGCTACCACGGCGACGAGGACAACGGCGAGCAGTCGGCCTGGTACCTCTTCTCCTCGCTCGGCTTCTACCCGCTGGTCATGGGCAGTGGCGAGTACGCGATCGGCTCCCCGCTCTTCAAGAAGACGACCGTCCACCTGGAGAACGGCCACGACCTGGTCGTCAGGGCGCCGAAGAACAGCGCGAAGAACATCTATGTGCAGGGCCTGCGGGTCAACGGCAAGAAGTGGACCTCCACTTCGCTCCCGCACGACCTGCTGGCCGAGGGCGGTGTGCTGGACTTCGACATGGGCCCGAAGCCGTCGTCATGGGGCACCGGCAAGGACGCGGCACCGACCTCGATCACCACGGACGACAAGGTGGCGTCGCCGCAGGCGGACGTGCTGAAGGGCGACGGCGCCCTGTTCGACAACACCTCGGCCACCTCCGCGAAGGTCGCCACGGTGGACCTGCCGGTCCCCTCGGCCACGAACGCGGTCCGCTACACCCTGACATCGGATAAGGCGGCCGGGGCCCCGAGCGGCTGGGTCCTCCAGGGCTCCTCGGACGGCACGACGTGGAAGGACCTGGACAAGCGCTCGGCCGAGTCCTTCGCCTGGGACCGGCAGACGAGGGTGTTCTCGGTGACCGCTCCGGGCTCGTACGCGCACTACCGCCTGGTGTTCGCCGGTGAAGGCACGCTCGCGGAACTGGAGTTGCTCGCCTGATCCTGCTGTTCCACCTGCGTCGAGGCCGACGGCCGGTACCCCTGGGCGGGGTACCGGCCGTCGGTGCGCTCAGTCCCGTTCCGGGGCCTCCGGAACGGCCCGGGGAAACAGGCTCTCCGGCAATGTCACATTCCACGCGGTGATGACCGGCTTCCCGTGCTCGGTGCCGAGCCGGGAGACGGCCCCCGTGGCGAGCTGGAACAGCGTGCCCTCGGCCGGCGTCAGACCGAGGTAGCGGGCGGTGAGCACACGCAGGAAATGCGAGTGCGCGACCAGCGCGATGTCCTCGTCCTCGTCCCGCCCGGCCGCCTCCGCGACTTCGGCCAGCACCCGGTCGGCGCGCGCCCCGACCTCGGCCGGGGTTTCACCGGGGTGCGCCTCGGGTCCGGGGGCGACCCCGTCCGTCCAGAGATTCCACTCGGGGCGGGTCCGGCGGATCTCGACGGTGGTCACCCCTTCGTAGCCGCCGTAGTCCCACTCGCGCAGCTCGGGTGTGATGCGGGGCGCTGCGAGCCCGGCGAGCTCGGCGGTGCGCCGGGCGCGTACGGCGGGAGAGACGAGGGTGAGCGCGATCCGCCGGTCGGTGAGCAGCGGCGCGAGCGCTCGGGCCTGCCGTTCCCCGAAGGCGGTCAGCGGCAGATCGGTGTAGCTCGTGTGCTGCCCGGACCGCGACCACTCCGTCTCGCCGTGCCGGATCAGGATCAGCTCGCCCATGATGATTCCGCTCTTTCTGTGCCGATGTCGCTCTGTGAACCCGCGGGCCCACGATCGCATTCCACCGGGTCGGCGGCGGGGTGCGGCTCGCCCCCGGGGGCCGGGGCGGCGGTGGACACCTACGGGTGGCGCATTCCCCGATTCCCGGTCCGGTGCGTGCGCGCGCCGTTACATTGCGGCCTATGCCGCAGCCCAAGGATCTCGATCCGTAGCCGACGCCCGTTCCTTCTACGGCTCCGAGTTGCGCCGCTTGCGTGAGGCCGCCGGGATGTCCCAGACCGAGCTGGGCGACCGGGTGTTCTGCTCGGGTAGGTACATCGGACTGTTCGAGATGGCGGAAGCTGCGTCGAGGTCACCGACAACGTCCCCGGCTTCGTGCCCGTACGCGACACCAAACTCACCAACAGCCCGGTCCTGCCCTTCCGTGCACCGGTCTGGGCGGCCTTCGTGCAGAGCGTCAAGCGGTAGAGCGACAACCACGGCCGACACGCCCGACTCGAAGGGCTGCACTCATCAAGCGGATCCGCCGTCGGTGAGGACTTCGCGGATGACGTGCCGGGCGATCGCCGCCATGGCCGGATTCGACTCCCGGTAGTAGCGCAGTTCGCCGAGCGCGGTCGACAGCGCCCAGCCACGCCCGCGCGCCCAGGCCGCGTCATCGGCGTTCAGGGCGGTACGGAAGGTTCCGCGCGCCTGCGCCGGCAGCAGGTACCACGCCGCGATCAGGTCGACGGCGGCGTCGCCCAGTCCCATGCAGCCGAAGTCGATGACGGCGCTGAGCCGTCCGTTCGCGAGCAGCAGGTTGCCGGGTTGCAGATCCGCGTGGATCCAGACGGCGGGACCGGTCGGGGCGGAGGCACCCAGCGCCGCCTCCCACACGGTGAGCGCCGCGCCGGTGTCCACGGTCTCGTGCAGTTCCGCGAGCGCGGCGCGCGTCGTGGCGTCGCGGGCGGTCAGGGGCTCGCTGCGGAAGGAGGGCGGCCCGTCGCCGGGGTCGATTCGGTGCAGCGCGGTGACGAAGTCCGCCAAGTCCGTGGCGAGCAGGCCGGGTTCGGGGATCTCCCCGACCACCGGGTTCGCGCCGTCGAGCCACCGGAAGACCGACCAGTGCCAGGGGTAGCCCTCCGCGGGCACGCCTGCGCCCAGGGGCACGGGGATCGCGGCGGGAAGCGACGGGGCGAGCCACGGCAGCCAGCGCTGTTCCTTCGCCACGTCGCCGGCGGCCCCCGCCGTACGGGGCAGCCGCATCACCAGGTCCTCGCCGAGCCGGTACATGGCGTTGGAGGTGCCCACGGGGGTGACCGGTTCGGCGGGCAGTCCGGCCCAGTCCGGGAACTGCGAGGCGATCAGCCGGTGTACGAGGGGTTCGTCGAAGTCCGGTTCGTCGGCATGCATCTTGCCCGGCCGCATGAGCACCCTTCGGGGGTCGGGGTGGCGACGGTTGTCGGCCGGGTTCATACGACCGGTCCGGGCCCTCGCCGGTCAACTCGATTCCGGGGCCGGTGGGCCGCCGAGGTCGCGCAGGAGTGCGCGGACCTGGTTCACCTCGGGGTTGAGCGCGTGGATGTCGAGGTAGATGCGGAGGGCCTCGTGCAGGGCGGCCCTGGCCGATTCGACGGCTTCGGTCGCACAGTGGGCCTGGCTCAGATGGACCAGCGTCTCGGCCTCGTTGTAGCGGTGCCCCAGTGCGCGGTTGAGGTCCAGGCTGTGCTGGTAGCAGTCGACGGCCCTCGCGTGTTCGCCGAGGCGGTGGTAGGCGTAGCCGAGGGTGTCCCAGGTGCCGGCCCGGCCTCGTTCGTCGCCCAGTTCCCGCTGGATCACCAGCGCCTCCTGGCAGCGGCGTACCGACGCCTCGTGGTCCCCGAGCTGGGTGTGGTCCCAGGCCACGGCGTTCAGGGCGCGGGCCCGTCCGGGGAGGTTTCCGGCCGAGGTGAAGTACTCGACGGCGCTGCGGTCGTGGCGCAGCGCGGCGGCGTTGTCGCCCTCGCGCTCGTACTGCCAGCCGAGGGCGAGGTGGGTGTGGGCGGCGGAGAGGAGGTCGCCGTGTCTCTCCGCGAGGGCCAGCGCGTGGGCCAGTTCCTGGTGGGCCTCTGCGAAGCGCCCGGTCTCCGTGCAGGCCCAGGCGAGCGCGCGGCGGGACTCCGCCTGGGCGGCCGGATCCCCGAGGCGCACCGCGGCGGCCAGCGCGGTGCTGTGCACGGCGGTGACGTCGACCCACCACGCCCGGCGGGCGAGGAAGGTGGTGATCGCCCAGGCCATCCGCCATGCCTGGGCATCGTGTCCGGTGCGTACCGCGTGATTGACGGCCGCGGTCAGCACGGTGTGCTCGCTCGCGAACCACGCCGTGGCCCGGTCGGCGTCGGTGAATTCCTCAAGGCGTGTGCCGTCCGCCGGCGTCGCCGGCGCGAGCGGGTCGCGGTGCGGGAGCAGGAGCCGGTCGGCCTCGTACGCGGTGTGCGCGTAGTGGTCGAGTACGCGGGTGAGTGCCGCCTCCGCCTCCCCGGCCGGGGCGACGGCCTCCGTCATCTCCAGGGCGTACGCGCGCAGCAGGTCGTGGCAGGTGAAGCGGCCGGGGACGCGTTCCTGGACGAGGTGGTGGGCCTGGAGACGGTGCAGCCGGGTACGGAGGCGGGGAAGCGGCAGGCCGGTGAGGCTGGCGGCGGCGGGCAGGCCGATGTCCGCCCCGGGGGCCTGGGCGAACTGCCGGAAGACCCGGGCGGAATCGGCGTCGAGTGCGAGATAGGAGGAGGCGAAGACGATCCGCATGTCGCCGTTCGGTTCGCCCGTCGCCAGGGCGTCCAGCGGGGTCGCCGCTTCCCGGAGTTCGGCCGCCAGGGCGATCAGGGTGAGCATCGGGTCGGTGGTGAGGCGGGCGGCGAGGACGCTGATGGCGATGGGGAGCCCGGCGCAGTGGCGGAGGAGCTCCGTCGCCGCCCCGGGTTCCGCGGCGATCCGGTCGGAGCCGAGGCGGCGGACGAGCAGGTCGCGCGCCTCGGCGGGGTCGAGCGTCTCCAGGGTGAGCTGGGCGGCGCCGTGGGAGGCGGCGAGGCCGGGCAGCCGGTGGCGGCTCGTGATCAGGACCGTACAGCTGGGGCTGCCGGGCAGCAGGGGCACCACCTGGTCGGTGTCCCGGGCGTTGTCGAGCACGATGAGCAGGCGCCGGCCTGCCGTGAGGCTCCGGTACAGCGCGGCCTGGGCCTGGGGGGTGGCGGGAAGGCTCCCGGGGTCGGCGCCGAGGGCTTCCAGGAATCCGCGCATGACCGCGTACGGGTCGGCGGGTTCACCGGAGAGGGTGAAGCCCTGCAGATCCGCGAAGAGCTGACCGTCGGGGAAGCGCTCCTGCCAGCCATGGGCCCAGCGCAGTGCCAGCGAGGTCTTGCCGACGCCGCCGGTGCCGCAGATCACCGCGATCAGCACGGTCCCGCCGTGCGGTTCGCCCTGCGGCGCCAACAGTTTGTCCAGGCCGACCAGTTCGCTGTCCCGGCCGGCCAGCAGGGGTGGCGGAGCGGGCAGTTGTCTTGGGTGTGTCGTCGTGGTCTGCGTCGTCGTGGCGGGCGCCGGGGCGGGCGCGGTGTCGCGGGCCGGCGGGGCGAGCCGCGGATCCGAGATCAGGATCTGCTGGTGCAGGCCCCGCAGTGGCGGTGCCGGGTCGATGCCCAGCTCCTCGACGAGACGACGGCGCAGCTCCTGGTAGTGGTTGAGGGCGTCGGCGGGGCGCCCGCCCCGGTACAGGGCGAGCATCAGCTGTCCGGCGAGCCGTTCGTCCAGCGGGTTGTCCTCGGCGAGCGGGGCCAGCACGCTCACCAGCTCGGTGTGGATCCCGCGGCGCAGCTGGAGATCGCTCCAGTCCAGCACGGTGGCGAGGCGTTCGACCTGCGCCGCCTCGCGCCGGGAGTTGAACCACGGGGTGTCCATGCCGGGGCACAGCTCGCCCTGCCAGTTCGCGAGGGCCTCCTCGAAGAGGCGTGCCGCCGCCGGCTCGTCCCCCGCGTGCGCGGTGGCCCTGGCCCTGGCGGACAGGGCCCGGAAGCGGTGCAGGTCGGCGTCGGTGGCGGCGACGGTCAGTACGTATCCGCCCGACCGCCGTGCGATCAGCGCGTCCTGGCCCGGGGTGCGTAACGCGTTGCGCAGCCTGGAGAGGTAGCTGTAGAGCGTCGGCCGGGCGCGCTGCGGGGCGTGCTCGCCCCAGACCCGGTCCACGAGTGCGTCCGCCGTGACCACTTGGCCGGCTTCGAGCAGCAGCACGGCGAGGACGCGCTGCTGCCGTGCGGGCCCCAGGTCCAGCCGGTGGCCGTCGGCACAGGCCTCGACCCCTCCGAGCACGCGGAATTCCACGGCCACGCCACCCACCCCCCGGGCGCGATCCTAGACCGAGGCCAAGAGCTCGGAGCAGCTGTTTCAAGCTCTTTCCAAGGTTGCGACAGGGTCGCCCGAGCACGGTGATGTCCATCCCGCCGGACAGGTTCGGGAACGGGCTACCGGAGAAGACAGCGCATCCGGCAGCCGGGGACCCACCTGCCGCGCAGCAGGACAGCAACCCGATCTCAAGGAGCAGAAATGCGTATCCGTCATGCCCTGGCGACGGCCGGACTCGGCACCGTGCTCACCCTGGGGGTCACGACGTACCCCGCGACCGCCGTCCAGCCCGACACGGCCGGCACGGCCGCTTCGGCCAGTACGGTCAGTGCTGCCAGCGCGCTCGGCAACAAGATAGCCGCGCAGGCGCTCGGTCAGTACACCAGCAAGAACGCCGAGGTGAAGAAGCGCAAGTACGAGGGCGCGGCCAACGGCGTCAACGCCAAGAACAACTGCAACTTCTACACCGGCTTCTGGACCGACCCGCGCAACCGCCGCTTCGACGGCACGAAGGCCCCGCGCACCGGCACCAACCGCGCCACCTGCGGCACGAGCAAGGGCTACATGTACGTCAAGGGCACCAAGACCTGGACGCCCGTGAAGTGGAAGTCCCGCGCCTGGTGCTCCGACTTCGCGAAGTACACCTGGTACTGGGGCGGCGCGAAGGTGACGGGGATCAACGCGGCGGCCGCTTCCTTCCGCAGCTACGGACGCACCAACCACACCTGGCACACCCGCGCCGAGGTGGCCAGGAAGAAGAACCCCTACGTACCGAAGAAGGGTGATGTCGTCAGCTACGACTGGAAGGGGGACGGCATCATCGACCACGTCGGTGTCATCACCGCGTACAGCACCAAGTACAAGGCGTACTTCTCGGTCGAGGGCAACTCCAGCGAGAAGCTCAACTACAAGAACACCAAGCAGTCGGCGCTGGCGAAGTACGTCGTCGGCTACACCTCGCCCAAGTCGCTCTGACGGTGACCGCGCGACGGTGAGCCGGTACGGGAAAGGGCCGTACCCCTTCGTCCTGCGAAGAGGTACGGCCCACTGCCCTGCCGGATCGGCTACTTGCGGATCAGGTTGCGGAGCACGTACTGCATGATGCCGCCGTTGCGGTAGTAGTCCGCCTCACCGGGGGTGTCGATGCGGACGACCGCGTCGAACTCCACACCGGTGTCGGTGGTCACCTTGACCGTGCGCGGCGTGGTGCCGTTGTTCAGCTCGGTCACGCCGGTGAAGGAGAAGGACTCCTCGCCGGTCAGGCCGAGGGACTCGGCGGTCGCGCCCTCCGGGAACTGGAGCGGGAGGACGCCCATGCCGATGAGGTTCGAGCGGTGGATGCGCTCGTAGGACTCGGCGATGACGGCCTTGACGCCGAGGAGCGCGGTGCCCTTGGCGGCCCAGTCGCGGGACGAGCCGGAGCCGTACTCCTTGCCCGCCAGGATGACCAGCGGGGTGCCGGCGGCCTGGTAGTTCTGCGAGGCGTCGTAGATGAACGACACCGGGGCGTCCGCCTGGGTGAAGTCGCGAGTGAAGCCGCCCTCGGTGCCCGGGGCGATCTGGTTGCGCAGGCGGATGTTGGCGAAGGTGCCGCGGATCATGACCTCGTGGTTGCCTCGGCGCGAGCCGTAGGAGTTGAAGTCACGGCGGTCGACGCCGTGCTCCGTGAGGTACTTGCCGGCCGGGGTGTCGGCCTTGATCGCACCGGCCGGGGAGATGTGGTCGGTGGTGACCGAGTCGCCCAGCTTGGCGAGCACCCGGGCGCCGGTGATGTCGGCGACCGGGGTCGTCTCCATCGTCATGCCCTCGAAGTACGGGGGCTTGCGCACGTAGGTGGACTGCGGGTCCCACTCGAAGGTGTTGCCGGTCGGGATCGACAGCGCCTGCCACTGGGCGTCGCCCGCGAAGACGTCCTGGTAGGACTTGTTGAACATGTCCTCGCCGATGGAGTTGGCGACGACGTCGTTCACCTCGGCCTCGGTGGGCCAGATGTCGGTGAGGTAGACCGGCTTGCCGTCCTGGTCGATGCCCAGGGCGTCCTTGGTGATGTCCACCTTCATCGAACCGGCGATGGCGTACGCGACGACCAGCGGCGGGGACGCCAGGTAGTTCATCTTGACGTCGGGGTTGATCCGGCCCTCGAAGTTGCGGTTGCCGGAGAGCACCGAGGTCACGGCCAGGTCGTGCTCGTTGACCGCCTTGGAGACCTCCTCCGGCAGCGGGCCGGAGTTGCCGATGCAGGTGGTGCAGCCGTAGCCGACGAGGTTGAAGCCGACCTTGTCGAGGTACGGGGTCAGGCCCGCCTTGTCGAAGTAGTCGGTGACGACCTTCGAGCCCGGGGCGAGAGTGGTCTTGACCCACGGCTTGCGGGTCAGGCCCTTCTCGACCGCCTTCTTCGCCACGAGCGCCGCGGCGACCATGACGTAGGGGTTCGAGGTGTTGGTGCAGGAGGTGATCGCGGCGACGGTGACGGCGCCGTGGTCGATCTCGTACGTCGTGCCGTCGGGGGCCGTGACCGTGGTCGGGTTCGACGGGACGCCGTTGTGGGCGGCCGGGGAGTCGGAGGCCGGGAAGGACTCCTTGCCCGCCTCCTCGTCGTCCGAGACGTAGTTGCGCACGTCCTGGGCGAACTGCGTCTTGGCGTTCGCGAGGACGATGCGGTCCTGCGGGCGCTTCGGGCCGGCGATCGACGGGACGACCGTCGACAGGTCCAGCTCCAGCTTCTCGGAGAAGTCCGGCTCGGCGGCCGGGTCGAGCCAGAGGCCCTGCTCCTTGGCGTACGCCTCGACGAGCGCGACCTGCTGCTCGTCACGGCCGGTCAGACGCAGGTACTTCAGCGTCTCGTCGTCGATCGGGAAGATCGCGGCGGTGGAGCCGAACTCCGGCGACATGTTGCCGATGGTGGCGCGGTTCGCGAGGGAGGTGGCGGCGACGCCCTCACCGTAGAACTCGACGAACTTGCCGACGACACCGTGCTTGCGGAGCATCTCGGTGATGGTCAGCACCAGGTCGGTGGCGGTGGTGCCGGCCGGGAGCTCGCCGGTCAGCTTGAAGCCGACGACGCGCGGGATGAGCATGGAGACCGGCTGGCCGAGCATCGCGGCCTCGGCCTCGATGCCACCGACGCCCCAGCCCAGCACACCGAGGCCGTTGACCATGGTGGTGTGCGAGTCAGTGCCGACGAGGGTGTCGGGGTACGCCTGGCCGCCCCGGACCATGACCGTACGGGCCAGGTGCTCGATGTTGACCTGGTGGACGATGCCGGTGCCCGGGGGGACGACCTTGAACTCGTCGAAGGCGGTCTGGCCCCAGCGCAGGAACTGGTAGCGCTCCTTGTTGCGGCCGTACTCCAGCTCGACGTTCTGCGCGAACGCGTCGTTGGTGCCGAACTTGTCGGCGATGACGGAGTGGTCGATGACCAGCTCGGCCGGGGCGAGGGGGTTGATCTTGGCCGGGTCGCCGCCCAGCTCCTTGACGGCCTCACGCATGGTGGCGAGGTCCACGACGCACGGCACACCGGTGAAGTCCTGCATGATCACGCGGGCCGGCGTGAACTGGATCTCCTGGCTGGGCTGTGCCTGGGAGTCCCAGCCACCGAGCGCCCGGATGTGATCGGCGGTGATGTTCGCGCCGTCCTCGGTGCGGAGCAGGTTCTCCAGCAGCACCTTCAGGCTGTAAGGGAGGCGCGCGGAGCCCTCGACCTTGTCCAGCTTGAAGATCTCGTACGACTCGTCGCCCACGCGCAGCGTGCTGCGGGCGTCGAAGCTGTTCGCCGACACGACAGTCTCCTTCATCAATGTGCGCGTACTCCGCGCCGCGCCTCATTACGGCGGGCGCCGCGTGGTGCCGCCTACGGCCCCTCGACCATCCGCTAAGGTAAGGCTTAGTTAGGTAACCCTTACCGGCTGGCGGACTACGGTGCGCCTTCGGCATATATCTCGATGTCGAGATAACTCTAGTACATCACCGTCGCACGGTCATGCGCGGGCGCCACCGATCTCCCGCGCCGCGGGTCGGGCAGCAAGGCTGCGACAGTGCCCCGCGCGATCCCGAGGCAGCACGTGGGGGCGGTGGCCTGGCGGATCAGTCCGGCCGGCGGGGCAGCTGGTCGTCGAGGTGGTCCGCGCTGTATCCGAGCTGTCCGGCGAGCGCCTGGTAGCGCACGCGCTGGGCGTCGGTCACGGGGACGTCGTACGTGAAGAGGATTTCCAGGAACAGGCGGAAGCCCAGGTCCGGGTCCACGGTGGTGACCACCTCCTCCAGCACCCGCACCACGCCCCGCACCTCGACCGCCTCGGTGCGCGTGGCCTCGCGGACCTCCCTCAGCACGGTCTCCGCCAGGTCGGTCCGGGCCGGGGACAGATAGGGCGTGTAGACGGGATCGACCTCCGCCAGGCGCTCCCGGCACGCCTGGGCGACCTGCTCCAGCCATCTCCGCCCGTCGGCGTCGAACGCCTCGTCGACGCAGGACCGTCCCGAGGCGGTCCGCCACAGCACGGTGACCGCCTCGTCGGACAGCGCGGAGTCCAGCAGTCGCCGCACGTCCTCCAGCAGCACCGCCGCGTACGAGCCCGGAGCGCATGCCCCGTCGCCGCCGATGACGCTCCGGATGTTCTCCGGCACGGTGCCCAGGTACTGCCAGTCCGTCCCGTGGAACACGGCTGCGAGCAGCGGCAGACCGAAGCGCCCGAGCATGAAGTCGCGCCGGCCGGGGTCGACAGGGGGCCAGCACACGTTCAGCTCTTCGAAGACGGCGGTCCCGGGATACGCCAGCAGGTCGCCGATGCCCAGCAGCCGGTCGTACTGCTCCTTCCCGATCGGTACGGAGTACGCCTTCGCGGCCCGCAGGAACAGACGGAGTCCGAGGTCGGCGTCCGCCTCGCGCACGACCCGCAGAAGTGCCGGGACGATGTCCGGTACGGCGACGCCGCGTTCGAGTGCGGGCGCGGCCGACTCGATCTCCGCCGCCACGGTCCCGCGCAGCTCCCCCTCCGGCACCGTCGGACGCGCCTCGTCCAGGACCTCCGCCTCGACCCGGCCGCGCTCCCGCGTGCGCGGCGGACACACCTCCGCGACCCGGCGCAGCCATGACCGGGTGTCCGTGCCCTCCTCGGCCGGGTCGAAGCACCGCCGTACGGCGGCCAGCCACACGGTGCGGAGCACCTCGTCCGGCAGCGGGGAACCCAGCAGCAGCCGGACGTCCTTGCCGAGCCGGTCGTCCTCGTCCTCCGCCTGCGCCCCGGCGAGGGCGAGCACCACGGCTGCGTCGGTGCGGAGCGTCGCCCGGGAGCACAGCGTGCCGGCGAAGCCGCTGAGCCCGAAGTCGTTCGCGTAGTCGTCGTAGTACAGCTCGCGTATCCGCGTCACCATCGGCTTCCCCCTCAGATCCACCACCCCGTCCTTCACCACCCTGCCGGTCGCCACCCCGCCCCGCCGTCCAAGATCACCAAATGCAGAATGTCCGTATGCCGATAACGAATACGCCGAGAACGGCAACGGTCGACGACGCCCCGCAGATCAGCCGTTCCCTGGCCCTCGCCTTCGACGACGACCCGATGATGCGCTCGTTCTTCCCCGACGACTCCTCGCGCCAGGCGTCGCTGGTCAGTTACTTCACCACGATCTTCACCCGGCAGTACGTCCACAGCAGCGTGTGCGAGCGCACCGGGTCCGCGGTGGCCTTCTGGGTGCCGCCGGAGGCGCAGGCCAAGGCCGTTCCGGACGCGGAGACCATCGAGGAGCTGCTGAACATCCTCGGCGACCGGGCCGGGCTGTTCAAGGACACCGTCGAGACGGCCGCCGAGCACACGCCCGAGGAACCGCACTGGTACCTGGCGTTGATCGGCGCCGACCCCGCCGCCCAGGGACAGGGCCAGGGGGCCGCCCTGCTGCGCTCGGGGCTGGCCAAGGCCGACGCGGCGGGCCTGCCCGCCTATCTGGAGTCCTCCAAGGCCTCCAACCTCCCCTTCTACGAACACTTCGGCTTCACCGTGCGCGAAGAGGTCCGGCTGCCGCAGGACGGGCCGACGCTGTGGGCCATGTGGCGCGAGCCGCGCGGTCCGGCCAACGCCTGAGAACCGTCGGCGGATCCGGCCGGTCGTGGCCGGATCCGCCGCCCCGGCTGCTGGCAAGTCCGATGCCGTATCTATGGTTTCGCCATGGCAGTCCCAGCGATCATCCCCATCGCCCACGAGCCGGACTACCGCACCGACACCATCGGGCGGTACGCGGACGGACAGTTCCTGGCCTCGATCACCTACGCCTTCCCGGACGGGTTCACGATCGACGACGGCTGGGAGGAGCACAAGCGCCTCTACACCGTCCTCCACCGGTTCGACCACGAGGGCCGGCACGTCGACTCGGACATCCGGTGCGCGGGCACATGGGCCGAGCAGCTGCAACGCCCTCCTGGCGAGGACTCCGTCATGGCGCGGGCACAGTCACGGATGACAGCGCTCCTGGACGGTCTTCCCGGGCGCGAGTACGGGGACATCGCGATCCGGCCCTTCCGGCTGACGGTCGACGGCGTGCTCTTCGGGCTGGTCGTCGAACGCCACGACGGCGGCGAGGACGAGTGCGACGAGGACGAGGACGACTGGGTCGAGCTCTACCCCGACCAACTCGGCTTCTACGCTCCCTGGGACGGCCAGTACGACACCTGACGTGCGGATCCGGACGACGGAGGAACATGAACGACGTGAGCGAGTTCAAGGACATCTCCCCGACCACCCTCGCCGATCTCCTGGGGCGCGGGCAGGTCATGGACATCGGCATCCGGCCGCTGTGGCCCTCGGTCCCGCGGGTCGCCGGCCCGGCGTTCACCGTGCGGTGCCCCCCGGGCGACAACCTCATGCTGCACGCGGCCGTCCATCGCGCGGAGCCCGGCACCGTCGTCGTCGTCGAGTCGGGTGACGTGGACTACGCGCTCGCGGGCGGCAACGTCTGTGCCGTCGCCCAACGCCGGGGCATCGCCGCTTTCGTGACCGACGGCGTGATCCGCGACCTCGCCGAGGTGCGCGAGATGGGCTTCCCCGTCTTCGCCAGGGGCGTCATCCCGATCCCCGGAACCAAGAAGGCCGTCGGTCCGCTCAACGGCCCCGTGCGGTGCGGCGGGGTGGACGTGAACGCCGGCGACATCGTGGTGGCGGACGAAGAGGGCATCGTGGTCGTTCCCCGCGCCGGGCACGAGCAGGTGCTCCTCGACGCGCGGACGAAGGCGGCCAAGGAGGCCGGCGAATCCCTCGACGCGTGGGAGGCGGCGCATCGCGCCCGCATCGACAGCATCCTGCGCAGCGGCGGCTTCGAGGACTGACCACCGGAAGGCGACGGCCGTACGGCGACGGCCGGGACGCTACGACCAAGGGACGACGTCCGGGACACCGGCCCCCGCAGACCACCCCCGGAGGCCGGTGTCCCGGACGTCCTTCGTCGCCCGTACCCGTACGGACGCACACCGCGCGCGGTCGCGGCGATCCGGGTGGACCATGGAACGCACGGCCCGCACCGGACCCGCGCTTTTCATACCGGCCTGACCTGCAACTGCCGCGCCGACACGCCCGAGCGTCACCCGAACACCACACCCCGGCACAGGTCCCATCTCATATCTGAGATAGCCTTTCGCCATGTCAGACGATTACCTCGTACGCATCGGCAAGCTCATCCGTGACGCCCGTCAGCACCGGGGCTGGACACAGAGTCAGCTCGCCGAGGCGCTCGCCACCAGCCAGAGCGCCGTGAACCGCATCGAGCGCGGCAACCAAAACATCAGCCTTGAGATGATCGCGCGCATCGGTGAGGCACTCGACAGCGAGATCGTGTCACTCGGCTACGCCGGGCCCATGCATCTGCGGGTGGTCGGCGGCCGCCGGCTCTCGGGCTCCATCGATGTCAAGACGAGCAAGAACGCGTGCGTGGCACTGCTCTGCGCCTCGTTGCTGAACAAGGGCCGTACGGTGCTGCGCCGCGTGGCCCGGATCGAAGAGGTCTACCGCCTCCTGGAG
This sequence comes from Streptomyces sp. NPDC059832, assembly GCF_042731715.1. Lineage (NCBI taxonomy): Bacteria > Bacillati > Actinomycetota > Actinomycetes > Kitasatosporales > Streptomycetaceae > Streptomyces > Streptomyces sp. NPDC059832. The sequence continues at coordinate 224,849 of NZ_JBHWIY010000008.1, forward strand.
GTGCTGAACTCCATCGGCGTGCGGGCCCGGTGGATCAACGAGGGAACCGATCTGGAGATCGTCCCGCCCGCCCGGCTGAACATGGCGGCCATCGACGCGGACGCCGCCCGCCGGACCCGTTCCATCATCATGTTCCTCGGCCCGCTGCTGCACCGCATGGACCGCTTCAAGCTCCCGTACGCGGGCGGCTGCGACCTCGGTACGCGGACCATCGAGCCGCACATGATCGCGCTGCGCCGCTTCGGCCTGGAGATCGCCGCGACCGAGGGCATCTACCACGCCCAGGTCGACCACTCGGTCACCCCCGGCCGCCCCATAGTGCTGACCGAGCGCGGCGACACCGTGACCGAGAACGCGCTGCTGGCCGCCGCCCGGCACGACGGCACGACCGTCATCCGCAACGCGTCCTCCAACTACATGGTCCAGGACCTCTGCTTCTTCCTGGAGGCACTGGGCATACGCGTGGACGGCATCGGCACGACCACACTGACCGTGCACGGAGTTCCGCACATCGACGTGGACGTCGACTACTCCCCGTCCGAGGACCCGGTCGAGGCGATGAGTCTCCTCGCCGCAGCCGTGGTGACGGAGTCCGAACTGACGATACGCCGGGTGCCGATCGAGTTCCTGGAGATCGAGCTCGCGGTGCTTGAGGAGATGGGCGTCGACTGCGACCGTACGACGGAGTACGCCGCCGACAACGGCCGTACCCGGCTGGTCGACCTCACGGTCCGGCCCTCCAAACTGGAGGCGCCGATCGACAAGATCCACCCCATGCCGTTCCCCGGGCTCAACATCGACAATGTGCCCTTCTTCGCGGCGATAGCCGCCTCGGCCCACGGCCAGACCCTCATCCACGACTGGGTCTACGACAACCGGGCCATCTACCTCACCGATCTGAACCGCCTCGGCGGCAGGCTCCAACTCCTGGACCCGCACCGGGTGCTGGTCGAGGGCCCGACCCGATGGCGCGCCGCCGAGATGATGTGCCCGCCCGCACTGCGGCCCGCGGTGGTGGTGCTGCTCGCCATGATGGCGGCGGAGGGCACGTCCGTACTGCGCAACGTGTACGTCATCAACCGGGGTTACGAGGAGCTCGCGGAGCGCCTCAACTCCGTGGGCGCGCAGATCGAGATCTTCCGCGACATCTGATCCACGCGACATCCCGTACCCGCCGGCGACGTCCGGCGATGCGAGTGCGGCCCGACGGCCCTCCGGTCCAGGCGGCGTGCCTGTTCGGGGGGCCGTCGGTCGTTACGGGCGGCGCTGGTGGCCGACGTCGCGAGCGAGGTCCAGGCCGAGGACGCGGTCGAGGTGGGCGAAGGTCTCGAACTTGGCGCCCGGCGGCACATCGGGTCGCTCCGCCACCTCGGCCAGCAGTGCCAGGACGGCGGCGACATCGAGATTCTCGGTGAGAGCCGTGTGCGACTGCCGCAGCAGGTCGGTGGGGATCGGTCTGGACGGCTGCTGCGCCCAGTCGGCGACCGAACGGCGCCAGTCGCGCAGGGTCCGCCGGGCCTCGGCGAGCGCGGGACCGGTGACCGTGACCGGAGTTGCGTAGGGGCGGCCGAGCAGCAGCAGGCGTACCGCCAGTGGATCGGCGGTCTCCGGTTCCGTCGTGTCCGGGAGATCGGGGTCGAGGAGCCGGCCCGGGTCGGGAACGCCCTCCGCCGGTGGAGCCGTGGCGACCTGCGCCACCTCGATCCGGGCCCCGTCCGTGAGGTCGTCCGGGTCGGTGCCATTTGCGACCACGTGTACGTCGGCGGGGCCGCCCAGTGCCCCGTCGGGACGGTGCGCTCCGACGACGACGGGGGGATGGATGCCGAGCACCGCCATGACCCGGTCCAGTGCCCGGGACCGGTCGGGCGTCAGCTCCGGAGTGGTGAGGACCGTGACGACCTGGAGGCCGTTCAGCTCCGCGGTGCGTGCCAGTACGTCACCGATCAGCGGGACGCGCAGGTGCACCGGGCCGATCCCGGTTCCGGTGTCCGCCCCCTCGCCGATGGCCGGCAGATGGACGCAGCTGCGCAGCAGGCGGCGTGGTGCGGCGGGGATCTCCACGAGGTGGCCGGTGTGGGTGTCGGCGATACGCAGCATGATGCGGAGGCTAGTCGCGGGGGCCTGTCGCGCGTGGGAGCCCGTGCATACCATTCGCACTTTATGCCGCAGATGCTCCCCCAGGAGTAGCCTGGGGTGTGGGTTGGTGCACGCTCACGTGCACCGCCTGAAAGGGCGGCCCCGGCGCGTATTGCCGGGGTCGTTGTCATGTCGGCCGCCGGCGCAGGGCTTCCCGGCTACGCGGGGGTGATACCGGCGGCGTCGAGTATCTGCTCGGCGGAGGCGCGGTTGTCGTCCTGTACGGCCATGGTCATCGCGGTGTGTGCGGCCTCCGCGGAAGTCTGCGGCGGGATGACCAGGAACGTGAAGTGGTCGTAGTGACCGCGGCTGATGATCATCGTGCTGTCGTCGACGGCGGACCAGTCGATACGGACCTTGTGGTCGCCGACGACGAGATGGGCCGGGACCTCGTCCCAGGCACTCGCGTCCAGGCCGACACGTGCGATGGGTCCGAGACTGGCCGTCAGCGCGTCGATCAGGTCGGGCAACTGGCTTCTGATGTCGCGCGAACGGGGCCACCAGGCACCGTCGAAGAACCCGGCACGGTTCGAGGTCGTCTCCAACCGCAGTACGGCGCTGCCCGGGACCACCGGCTGGTCCACAGTGTCCTGGAGAAGCAGGAGAGCTGCCGGGGGACGTGGATCGGCAGTCATGGGTTGCCACCCGTCCGCCCGAGGCACGGGGTCGTTTCCGGGCGGACGGGCCGTCGGGGTGCCGGCGTCCGGGGCGCTGTGCCCTGGCCTCCCTCGGAGTCCCAGGCCAGTTCCCGGGTCGAGTCCCAGTCGGCCTCGGCCGCGATCCGGAAGAACTCCGCCTCACGCATCAGGCCGCTCGCGGTGAGAACCCGGAGGGGATCAGCGGCTGCGGTCATCAGCCGGGCGGCTGTGGCCGGGCCGGTCTCCGGCGGGATCACCAGCAGGTCCCAGCGACCGGTCGTGTAGGAGAGCAGCAGGAGCTTGTGCGGGTCCTGCTCGGCCTTGAACCAGCCGACGTGGACCAGATGCCCGGTGACCTGCACCTTGCGCGGGACGACCGGCCAGAACGTGGGGTTGACGGTGACCCGGGTGATCCTGCCCCAGAGCGGATCGAGTACCGCCATCAGCGGCGGCAGTTCCGCCGTCAGGTCGCGGGAACGGGGCCACCAGGCACCGTCGACAAGGGCCGGAGAGGTGCCGGCGGGCGCCAGCATGAGCCGGAGCGGCAACGAAGAAGGGGTCCGGCCTTCGACCGCCTGCGGATGCTCGATGATCGCGGTCATGACGCGAACCCTGCTCCGGGCCGGTCATGACCGGCCCGGTGTTGTGAATCGCCGAGAGCGGCACCGGCCTGAAAGCGGGTGCACGAAATGTCCCCGGTAACTCCAGGCTACTCCTGACCGGGGTCTTCCGGTCCGTGATGCCGGTCAGTTCTCCTCGGTCAACTGCTCGTCCAGTTCGTCGAAGAGCAGCTCGCCGTGGTCGATCTGACCGGTCCGGTAGGCGGTTCGGGCCACCAGGTGGGCGGCGACGGGGCCGGTCATCAGCTGGAAGAAGCCGATCAGCGCGAGGGTGGCGAGATCCATGCCGCTGCGCAGTCGCAGGGCGACCCCGGCGAGGACCAGGAGCATGCCGAGGGTCTGCGGTTTGGTCGCGGCGTGGCTGCGGGAGAGCACATCGGGCAGCCGCAGCATCCCGATCACACCGAGCAGGCAGATGCCCGCGCCGATGAGGACCAGGACCGCACCCGCCATGTCGAGGACCTGGAGCCAGACGTTCACCGTGTTTTCCCCTCGGAGCTGTCGGGGCCGTCCCCGTTCGCGCCGTGCCGGGGCGGCCGGTCTCGTACGGCGATGAAGCGGGCGATGCCGACCGATCCGGTGAATCCGAGGAACGCCAGCACCAGCATGATCGGGAAGTAGAAAGAGTCGCGCGCGAAGGCGGACTTGGCGCCGAGGCCCGCGATGATGAGGGCGGCGCACACGTCCAGCGAGATGGCCCGGTCCAGCATGGAGGGGCCTCGCCGGATCCGGGCCAGGAGCCCCGCTCCGGCGACGACGATCACCACGACGGCCGCGGTGAGCAGCGCCCGGTCGACGGTCTCCGGCACGCTCATGCGTCGCCCTTCCTGTCGGGTGGTGTGGTCGGGGGTGGTGGTCCGGCGACGCGGGCGATCTCGTCCGGGGTGCCGAAGGCCCGTACGGTCAGCCGTTCGAGGCGCCAGACGGAGCGGCGTGCCGCGTCGAGTACGGCGGGCCTGTCCGCGTCGAGGACGTGCAGGAAGACGGTGGCCGTGGCGCGGCGTACCTCGACGACCGATCCGCCGGGCACGTTGGACACGGCGACGGCGGTGGCCGCGAGCATCAGGTCGGAACGGCAGCGCAGCGGTACCGCGATGACGGCGGCCCGGTGCGGGTGGTCGACGAAGATCTGCCGGGTGACGCGCACGCCCGAGGTGTACATGTCGTAGAGCAGATATCCGGCGAGCATCAGGATGCCCCAGGGGTGCAGGCGGAGCCCGAGGTCGACCTGGGGCAGCGGGAAGGCCAGGCAGACGGCCACCGCGACGACCGCGCCGGTGAGCACATTGGCCAGGTTCGGACTGGACCAGAGCAGCACCCAGATGAGGGTGAGCCAGGCGATCAGCGGGAGGTCGAGCACGCGTCGTCGCCGCCCGCCGAACTCGCAGCTGAAGGGCGGCAGGTCCTTGTTCCGGAAGGACAGCGTGATCAGGCGTTTCACCGGCCGAGCACCGCCTGGACGTAGGGGGTCCGCGCGATGAGTTCGGCGGCGGCGCGGTCGGTGTAGGAGGTCAGTGGTCCCGCGAACACGGTGAAGGCGAGGCCGAGCGCGACGGCCGCGGCGGTGGCCGCGGTCATCGGCCGCGGCAGTTTCGTGGTGGTGGTGACGGCGTGTCCGTGCAGGGTGGCCGCGACCGCGCGCCCGGCGGGCTGGTGGCGGGGGCGGACCGGTTCGTCGCCGGTTCCGGGGATGCGGTCGGGGCCCTCGTCGGCATCGTCGTCGTCCTCGTCGGAGTCGGACTCCAGGACGGTGCCGTCGGCGGCCTGTCCGGGAGGTGCGGCCCGCCAGAACGCCAGGTTCCAGACCTTGGCCACCACGTACAGGGTGAGGAGGCTGGCCACCGCCGACCCGGTGACGAGGATCCACGCCCAGACGCTGCCGTCGGCGACCCCGGCCCGCATCAGCCCGAGTTTGCCGATGAAGCCGGACAGCGGCGGGATGCCGGCCAGGTTCATGGCGGGGACGAAGAAGAGGACGGCGAGCAGCGGGGCGGCCTTGGCGAGGCCGCCGATCCGGGTGAGTTCGGTGGTGCCGCCCCGGCGTTCGATCAGCCCCGCCACCAGGAAGAGCGTGGTCTGGACGGTGATGTGGTGGGCGACGTAGACGATCGCGCCGCCGTACGCGTCCCGGGTGGCGAGTCCGATGCCGAAGACCATGTAGCCGATGTGGCTGATGAGGGTGAAGGAGAGCAGCCGTTTCAGGTCGGTCTGGGCCACGGCTCCGAGGATGCCGACGACCATCGAGGCGAGTGCGGCGGCCATCAGCAGATCGCCGAGCCGGTTGCCGGGGAACAGGAGTGTCTCCGTACGCAGCATGCAGTAGACGCCGACCTTGGTGAGCAGGCCGGCGAAGACGGCGGTGACCGGGGCGGGCGCGGTCGGGTAGGAGTCGGGGAGCCAGGCGGCGAGCGGGAAGACGGCGGCCTTGATGGCGAAGACGGTGAGCAGCATCGCCTGGATCAGGGTCTGGACGCCGAGCGGGAGTTCGGCGAGGCGGCCGGCCAGCTGGGCGAAGTTCGCGGTGCCGGTCGCCGCGTAGGTCATGGCGATGGCGGTGAGGAACAGCATCGACGAGAACAGCGAGATGATCACGTAGGTGGAGCCCGCGCGGACCCGGGGTCCGGTGCCGCCGAGGGTGAGCAGCACGAAGCTGGCGACCAGCATGATCTCGAAGCCGACGTAGAGGTTGACCAGGTCGCCCGCGAGGAAGGTGCAGGAGACCCCGGCGACCAGGATCAGATAGGCGGGGTGGAAGACCGCCACGGGTGTCTCCTCGTCCCGGTCGGCCATGCCCTGGCCGAGGGAGTAGACCAGCACGCAGAGCGTGACGGCCGAGGAGACGGTCAGCATCAGTCCGGACAGCCGGTCGGCGACCAGGGTGATGCCGAGCGGCGGGGCGAAGTCGCCGAGGTGGACGGTGAGCGGGCCGCGGGTGTCGGCGGCGATCATCAGGGTGAGGGAGAGCCCCAGTACGGCGGTGAGCACGGCGACGCTGATGAGGCGCTGGACCTGTTTGAGGCGGGTGCCGAAGGCGAGGCTCAGGCCGGTGGCGCAGAGCGGCAGCAGCACCGGCAGGGGGACGAGTGCGTTCATCCGGTGGCTCCCGGGTCGGCGTCGGGGTGGGCCTGCTGTGCTGCGTAGTCCTCGGGGTCCGCGCCCAGTACGTCGTGCCAGAGGTCCCCGGTGGCGTCCCGGCCGCGGGCCTGCAGGGCGCGGTCGGCGCGCAGCCGGGCCCGCAGACGGCGGCGTTCCTCGCGGTAGCGGGTGCGTTCCTCGGCCGTGACGTCGTCGGCGGCCCGGTAGCGCTCGCGCAGTTCGTCCCGCTCCCCCAGTACCTCGGCGCGCAGCGCGATCCGGCGGTCCTCCAGGTCGTCGTGGACCTCGTCGGTGCCGGTCAGCTGGTGGCTGCGGTAGGCCATGGCGAGGAGGAACGCCGTGGTGGCGAGGGTGATGACGATCGCGGTGAGCGCGATGGCCTGGGGCAGCGGGTCGGTGACCCGGCCCAGCGGGACGCCGTAGAGGAGCGGTTCCGCCCCGGCCCGTCCGCCGGCGGCGAGGACGAGCAGGTTGATGCCGTTGCCCGCGATCACCGCGCCGAGCAGGATGCGGGTGAGCGGGCGGGTGAGCATGAGGATGCCGCCGACCGCGCACAGCACCGCGGCGGTGGCCAGGAGGGAGACGCTGACGGTCATCCGGGGGTGCCTTCCGTGCCGGGTGCCGCGCTCGGTGGTGTGGCGGTGCTCGCCGCCGCCTTCTCGGCTGCCGCGCGCTCGATCTGACGGTCGATCTTGGCGCCGAGCGCGCGCACGATGTCCAGCACCACGCCCAGGACCAGCAGATAGACCCCGAAGTCGAAGAGGATGGGCGTACCGATGTGGTATTCGCCGATCAGGGGCAGCCGGCCGTGATGGGTCCAGGCGTGCAGGACCGTTCCGTCGGCGAGGCCGAGCAGGGCGACGCCGGTGGAGACGAACAGCCCGAGGCCGGTGAAGAGACCGGGCTGCAAGGGGGCGGCCTCGGCCAGTTCGAACCGGCCGCCGGCCAGGTACCGGGTGATCAGGGCGAGTCCGGCGACGAGCCCGGCGACGAAGCCGCCGCCCGGCATGTTCTCGGCGCAGAACAGCAGATACAGCGAGAGCACCAGGACCGGGTGGAACAGCAGCCGGGCCACGACCTCGAAGACGACGGAGCGGTGCTCGGGCGCCAGCGTCGCGCCGGCCGCGAGCCAGCCGCGCTCCGGCGCCCCTTCGTCGCCCTGCGGAAGTCCCGTCATCCCGGGGGCTGTCAACGACCAGGCGGTACGTCCGCCCGCCTCTTCGCGCAGCGACGGTCCCTCGGTCCGGCGGTGCAGATAGATCAGGCTCGTGACGCCGACCGCCGCGGCGGCGAGCACCGCGGACTCCCCCATGGTGTCCCAGGCCCGCAGGTCGACGAGGATGGTGGCCACGACGTCCTTCAGTCCGTGGTGGGAGACCTCCGCCACCATGGCCGCGCCCGCCGAATCCGCCGTACGGGCCGCCGCCGCGACCCACACCACCACGCCGAGCGTCGCCGCCGCGGCCAGCGCCACCGGGATGCGCACGGCACGTCGCCAGCTGCTGACCGACTCCTGGAAGTGCACCGGCATCCGCCGCAGCACCAGCACGAACACGATCATCGACACGGTCTCGACGCAGAACTGGGTGAGCGCCAGGTCCGGGCCGCCCTGGACGACGAAGAGCAGCGCCGCGCCGTATCCGGTCAGCCCGGCCAGGACCACGGCCTTCATCCGGCGTCGCACGGTGAGGCACAGGAGTGCGGCGGCGCAGGTCAGCACGGCGATGGCACCCTGCAGGGGGGCGTCCCAGATCCTCGGGGCGGCGGCCGTGCGCCAGGGCCGGTCCACGCCGAGGACGGTGAGCTGACCGGCCAGCATCACGAGCAGGGTGGTGGCGAGGTAGACGGAGAGCGAGCCGCGCTGGACGAAGCCGGTGAGCTGGAGGGAGAGCCGTTCCAGGCCGAGCAGCAGATGCCCGAAGACGCTGTCGGCGGTCGGCCAGGCGATCCGCCGGGAGAGCCGGGTCACGCCGGCGCGGCCCATGAAGAGCACCACACCGCCCGCGGTGGCGACGGCCGAGAGCAGCAGGGCCGTCCCGAAGCCGTGCCAGAGCGCGAGGTGGTAGGGATGGGCGGACGGGGGGAACGCGTCCGCGTACGCGCTGAACAGCCGGTCGGTCCATCCGACGCCCGGCCCCAGCACCAGCCCGCAGAGCGCGAGCAGGGCGGGCGGTGCGAGGAACGACCAGCCGACCCGGTGCACCGGGGTGTCCTCGGCCCCGGGCTTGCGGACGAAGGCGCCCCAGACGAACCGCACGGTGTACGCGACGGTCAGCGCCGAGCCCGCGACCGTGACGCCCAGCGCCCAGCGGTCGGCGGCCGATCCGTGCAGCAGCGCCTCGAAGGCGGCCTCCTTGGCGGCGAAGCCGAGCAGTGGGGGCAGGGCCGCCATGGAGGCGGCGGCGAGCACCGCGACCGCGCAGACGTGCGGCAGTGCCCGGCCGACGCCGGAGAGCCTGCGCAGATCGCGGGTGCCCGCCGCGTGGTCGACGATGCCGGTGACGAGGAACAGCGGGGCCTTGAACAGCGCGTGGCCCAGGATCATGACGGCGGCGGCCAGCGCGGTGTCCCGGCTGCCGGCCCCGGCGAGCAGGGTGAGGAAGCCGAGCTGGCTGACGGTGCCGTAGGCGAGGACCAGCTTGAGGTCGTTCAGGCGCAGCGCCCGCCAGCCGCCGAGCAGCATGGTCGCGGCGCCGAGGACGATCACGACGGGCCGCCAGACGGGCACGTCCGCGAAACCGGGCGCGAGCCGCGCGACCAGGTAGACCCCGGCCTTCACCATCGCGGCGGCGTGCAGATAGGCACTGACCGGGGTGGGCGCCGCCATGGCGTTCGGCAGCCAGAGGCTGAACGGCCAGATCGCCGACTTCGACAGGGCCCCGCACAGGATCAGCACCACCGCGACGGAGACGGCGACGGTGGCCCGGGGCGGGTCGGCGAGGATGGCGGAGATGCGGTATGTCCCTGCCGCCTGACCGATGATCAGGAAGCCGACGAACATCGCGAGGCCGCCGAGGGTGGTCACGGTGAGCGCCTGGAGCGCGGAGCGGCGGCTGTGCTTCTGCTCGCTGTCGTACCCGATCAGCAGGTACGAGAAGACCGTGGTCAGCTCCCAGAACACATAGAGCGAGATCAGGTCGTCGGCGAGGACGAGGGCGAGCATGGCGCCCGCGAACGCCAGGAGATTTCCGGCGAATCCGGCCAGTTGCGGGGTGTCGTCGGTGAAGTAGGAGGCGCAGTAGAGCAGGACGAGGGTGCCGATCCCGGCCGCGAGCAGCACCATCAGTTCGGCGAGCGCGTCGAACCGCAGGGCGACGGTGACGTCGTACGCCGGCATCCACCGCCACGACCAGGTGACCGCGGAGCCGGAGGCCGCGGTGTTCCACTGCGTGGCCGCCCACACGGTGGCGGCGGCCGGTGGCAGCGCGAGGACGACGAAGGCGCGCCTGCCCAGCGTCCGTACGAGCGGGCGCGCGCAGGCGGCCAGGACGAAGTGGCAGACGATGAGCGCGGTCATACGGCCCCGGGGGGCGTCCCGCGCCCGCCTCGGACGGACGTTCGGGGCCTGGGCGATGCGTCACGGGCAAAGGGCACTAAATACAGATATATCCCCGACCGCGCTTCACCCGTACGGCGCGCCGCGCCCAGTACCGCATGGCGGGTTCACCCGTGCTCGCCGCAGACCCCGCTGTGGTCGCAGTACGGCGGGTTCCCGGTGCGTCCGCAGCCGCAGAGCATCACCCGGGTCTCCTGGCGCGGCCCTTTCGGGGTGGCGACTTCGAGGTCTCCGCGCAGGTGGAGTACGCCGTCGGAGTGCAGCGAGACATGGGTCGGCACCTCCGGCTCCTCGTCGGGGGCGCCGTCGGTGCGGTGGTACTGCAGGGCGCCGCTGGGGCAGCGGTGGATGACGTCGGCGATGTCGTCGGCAAGCGTCCCCCTGACCTCCCGGCCCGCTACTCGGAACGGGACGAACCCGGCACCTCCGGATCACTGTGGTGGGGCTGTGTGTGATCGGTGATGCACTTGTGAGCCCACTTTCTTTTCATTTTTTCACTGTGACTAATATCTATCTGTCGAAGTTCTCAACGGATTTGACCAGTCCTGAGGCTGGCATCATCAAGGAGCACGCCCTGCGCACGCGCGCCTCACGGCGGACCGAGTCGACCACCATGTCGCTGCGGACAGCCCTGCTCGTTCTGGCCATCGTTCCCGGCGTCGCACTGGCCGCTCTCTGGGCCGTCACCAGTGGCCAGACCCTGCTGGACTTCCAACGCCAGGCCGCCCAGGGGCAGTTGGCGCAGAAGGCCGGCCAGCCGTCCAACATCGTGTACTACAACCTGCAGCAGGAGCGCCGACTCAGCGCCGAGGCGCTCGCCCGGCACAAGGGCGCCACCGACGAACTCCGGCAGCAGCGCAAGCTGACCGACGAGGCCGTCAAGAGCTTCCAGTCACTCTCGGACGTGGCCACCGACGACGCACCCGCCGAGGTCCGTGACGCGGTCGGCAAGGCCCGCGAGGCCATCAACCAGCTGCCTGCCCAGCGCGCCCTCGTCGACGACGGCGGCAGCGACCAGCAGAAGGCCGTGTACGGCTACTACACGGATCTGATCGCGGTCGACCTCCAGCTCTTCGCGGCGCTCAGCCATGTCGACAACGGCCGGATCACCACGCTGTCGCAGCCGCTGGTCGACCTGTTCTGGACCAAGGAGATGATCTCCCGCTCGGATGCCCTGCTGGCGCGCGCCTGGTCCAAGGGGAAGCTGAGCACCGAGGATCTGAAGCAGGTCCGGGAGGCCGTTTCCGGCCAGGAACTCCAGTACTCCACCAAGGTCGTTCCCCAACTGCCCTCGGACGAGAGGGCCATGTGGGAGAAGATCACCCGCAGCGCGGCCTGGAAGACCAAGACGCAGGTGGAGAACGACGTGCTGCGCCCGGCCGATGCCGACGCGAAGGGGTTCGTCACCCTCGACGCCCAGGAGAAGACCTGGCGCGGGGCGATGGACGAGCTCTCCCCCCAGATCGAGAAGCTCCTTGAGCACCGCACCGCCAGTGTGGTCGAGGAGGGCAAGGGCAGCGTCATGTCGCTGCTGCTCAAGATGGTGCTGACCACGGTCGTCGGCCTGGCGGCCGTGATCGCGGTCATCTGGACCACCTGGCGCCTCACCCGTAACCTCCGCCGCCGGATCGGCAGTCTGCAGGAGCGGGCCGAGGAGCTGGAGAAGGCGCTGCCGGACGTCGTCGAGCGGCTCGGCCGCGGCGAGCGGATCGATGTCGAGGCCGAGGCGCGTGCCATCGAGCACGACAGCAAGGGCAGCAGGAGCGACGAACTGACCCAGCTCGGCGACGCGCTCAACCTGGCGCGCACCAGTGCGCTGGCGGCGGCCGTCAAACAGGCCGACCAGCACCGCGGCTTCGAGCGGCTGCTCCAGCGCATCGCCCGCCGTACCCAGCAGTTGATCGGCCAGCAGCTGAAGAAGCTGGACGAGCTGGAGCGCAAGCACGAGGACCCCGAGGTGCTCGACGGCCTCTTCGACCTCGACCACCTCACCGCCCGACTGCGGCGGTACGAGGAGAACCTGGTGATTCTCGCGGGCGGCACCCCGCACCGGCGCTGGCGCAAGCCGGTTCCGCTGCTGGACGTGATGCGCTCCGCCCAGGGCGAGGTGCAGGACTACCGGCGTGTGGTGCTGGACCTCGACGGCGCCCCCTGGCTGTCGGAGCGGGCCGTCGGTCCGGTCTCCCATGTGCTCGCCGAGCTGATCGAGAACGCGCTCAGCTTCTCCCGGCCGCCGAGCCCGGTCGAGGTCAGGGCCGCCAAGGTCAGCCGCGGTCTGGCCATCGAGGTCGAGGACCGCGGGCTCGGGATGGAGGAGGACCAGCTGGCGGCGGCCAACGAACTGATGGTCCGGCCGCCCCGGATGGACGTGCTCGCCCACTCCGACGACATCCGTCTCGGTCTGTACGTGATCGCCCGGCTCGCGGACCAGCACGGCCTGCGGGTGGAGTTCCGCTCCTCGGCGTACGGCGGCACCCGTGTGGTCCTGCTCGTCCCCGACGAGCTCACCGTCCCCGAACCGCGGACCGGTCCGGTCGGTGTGCCGTCCCCCGCTGCCGCCGCGCCCGCGGCCCCCGCGGCCGGCGACGCGCTGCCCACCCGCGTACAGGGTCAGGCGCTGGCCGGAGTCACCGCGCTGAACACGGCGGGCGTCCCGTACACCACCGCCGAGCAGCCGTACACGGTCTGCGAACAGCCCTACGCGCCCCCGGGCCCGGAACAGGGCCAGGAGCCGTACCGCCCGGAGCAGGAACAGCCCTACCGGCCGGCCGGGACCCCGTTCGCGGGCCAGGAACAGCCGTACCCGGCGCCGGAGCACACGGACCCGGTGCCGAGCGGGACGTTCGGGGCGCCGGAAGGCCCGTGGGCCGCGCCGTACGCCGCCCAGGAGGACCCGTACGGCCAGGCCGAGCAGCCGTACATGACGGCCGCCGGTCAGTACCCCGTGGACCAGCCTCCGTACGCGGCGCCCGAGGAACCGTACGTGGATCCGCAGCAGCCGAACGCCGCCCCGTACCCCTCCGGCTACGGCGCGGACCGTACGTCCCTTCCGATCCCCGCGCCCCGGCAGTCCGAGCCGGGTACCGTCCGGCCCGCCCCGCTGCCGGTGTCCGAGCCCGACCACCCGGCACCGCCGGAGCCGGAAGCCGTCCGCGCCCGGAACGCGGAGCACGGGTCCGACCGGCCCGCACTCCCCGCCCCCGGTGCGGAGCCCCCGTTGCCGCGCCGGGTACGGCAGGCCAGCCTGGCCGACGAACTGCGGATCGACCCGGCCTCCCGGCCCGCCGCACCGCAGCCGCCGAGCCGCCCGGAGAACCCGCTGCCACGACCGGAGCCGCGCCGGGCCGGAGCCGCGATCGGGGCGTTCCAGCGCCGGTCCCGTGCCGCCCGTGCGACCGACGAGGCCCCGAAGCAGCCCGCACCACCCGCCATCCCCCAGCCCACGAGAGAAGAACGGCCATGACACGCACAACCGCCACCCACCAGGATCTCGACTGGCTGCTCGACGGCCTGGTGGACTCGGTGGCCGAGACCCAGAACGCCGTCCTGCTCTCCGACGACGGACTCGTGGTAAGCCATTCGCGCACCATCGACCGTGCCGACGCCGAGCGGCTGGCCGCCATCTGTACCGGCCAGCAGAGCCTGGCGCGCGGCGTCGGCCAGCTCTTCAACGGCGGCAGCGTGCACCAGGTGATCGTCGAGCTGAACGACCTCTGGCTCTTCATCATCGCGGCCGCCCAGGGCACCCACCTGGCCGTGATCGCCTCCCAGGAGGTGGATGCCGAGATCATGTCGCTCGCCATGCACAACCTCGTGCAGCAGGTCGGCCAGAAGCTCAGCACGCCGGCCCGCGGTGAATTCGACGCCTTCGGTACCGGGGACGGGCAGCGCGCGTGACCCCGTACTGGGAGGACGAGGCCGAGGAGGACGGGGCGGGCACGATGGTGCGCCCGTACACCATCACCCGGGGCCGGACCGCTCCCGAACGGGACGACTTCAGCCTCATCACCGTGCTCACGACCGCGCAGGACCCCCAAGACGAGCACGGTGCGCCGGTCAGGCCCGGAAGGCTCCAGCCGGAACACCGGATGATCCTGGAGCGTTGCCGCCGCCCGGCAGCGGTGGCCGAAGTCGCCTCCGACCTCGGCCTCCCGGTATCGGTGACCAAGATCCTGCTGGCCGACCTCGTCGCCCAGGGCCTGCTGCTGGCCCGCGCCCCGCTCTCGGTGGCGCGGGTGGCGGGCGGGGCCGGCATGGGCCTGCTGGCCGCCGTTCGTGACGGACTCCGGAGACTCTGAACCAAGATGACAAGCAGTCAGGCGGCCCCCGCCGCCGTCAAGATCCTTATCGCCGGAGGTTTCGGCGTCGGCAAGACCACCCTGGTGGGCGCGGTCAGCGAGGTCGCGCCGCTGCGCACCGAGGAGTACCTGACCAAGGCCAGCATCGGTGTCGACGACCTGGCCGGTGTCGGCGAGAAGGACACGACCACCGTGGCGCTGGACTTCGGCCGTATCACGGTCAGTTCCGAGCTGGTGGTCTACCTCTTCGGCACCCCGGGCCAGGAACGCTTCTGGTTCATGTGGAACGACCTGGTCAACGGGGCGCTCGGCGGTGTGGTGATCGCCGACACCCGCAGGCTGGAGACGAGCTTCGCCTCGATCGACTTCTACGAGAGCCGGGACATCCCGTTCGTGGTCGCGATCAACTGCTTCCACGGCCACAACACCCGCACACCGGACGAGATCAGGGCCGCTCTCGACCTCGATCCACACGTTCCCCTGCTGATCGGCGACGTCCGCGAGCGGTCGTTCGGCCGGGACGTGCTGCTGGCCCTGGTGGACCACCTGATGAGCCTGCCCGTCGCGGCCGGCTGACCGTCCGCTCCCCGCAGGGTCTCCCGTTCGGATCATGCCGGGCCCGCGGGGTCCGGCACGCACCCCGATCCGGCCCGATCCGAACAAAGACCCCGCACCTTTCTCGCTCTGGAGACACCTGAGATGGCAACACCCCTGCGCGTCCTGATTCACGGCGGCGGCATCGGCGGGCTCACCCTCGCCACCGCACTGGCCCGGCGCGGTCACACCGTCGAGGTCGCCGAGCTCCGTGACGAGCTGGACGCGCTCGGCGTCGGCATCATCCAGCCGTCCAACGCCCTCCACGTCATGCGGGAGATCGGGGCCCTCGACGACTGCCTGGAGGCGGGCTTCGAGTGGGAGATCCTGACCATCGCCGACCCGGCCGGCAACACGCTCGCCGAGATACCCCAGCCGCGGATGGGCGACGCCCCCTCGAACAACGGCATCCCGCGCCCCGCCCTCGCCCGGGTGCTGAACTCCGCCGCCGTCGGCGCGGGTGCGAAGATCCGTTTCGGCACCACGATCACCGAGCTGACCGACGACGGCTCCGGCGTGGACGTCACCCTGTCCGACGGCTCCTCGGGCCGCTGGGACCTGGTGGTCGGCTTCGACGGCATCGGTTCGCCGCTGCGCACCCGGCTCTACGGGGACCGCTACACCCCCGAGTACACCGGCTTCGCGAACTGGCGGGTGACGGTTCCCCGGCAGCCCCGGGTGCGGGGCGTGGTGATGGGCACCGCGGGCAAGGAGGCCAAGGCGCTGCTCACCCCGATCACCGAGGAACTGATGTACCTGGGTGCGGTGTTCGCGGAGTCCGAGGACTTCCGGCCGGACCCGGAGCGGGCCCATGAGCAGCTCACGGAGCGGCTGGCGATGTTCTCCGGGCCGGTCGCCGAGGCACTCGCCACCGTCACCGACCCGGCCTCGGTGGTGTACTCGCGGATCTCCCAGGTGACCGTCGAGGAGCCGTGGCACGTCGGCCGGGTCGTCCTGGCCGGTGACGCCGCGCACGCCTCCACCCCGCACATCGCGCAGGGTGCGGCGATGGCCGTCGAGGACGCACTGGTGCTCGCCGAGTCGCTGGACGCCGAGGCCGACGTGGCCGCGGCCCTCGACGCGTGGGAGGCGCGCCGGCGCCCCCGGGCCATGTGGGTGCAGGCCATGTCGCGTGCGGTGCTCAAGCAGGAGACGGGCAGCGAGACGACGCCCGAGGAGGACGAGCTGCTGAAGGTCGGCATTCCGGGCGCGGCGCACGTGCTGGTGAAGCCGTACTGACCGGCAGAGGTCAGCACCGGCCGCGCTGATGCGCCGATTGCCGTACGGGCCCGGGTCACCGGGCCCGTACGGTGCGTTCAGGGCAGTACCGCCACTCCGTCGATCTCCACCAGGGCCTGCTCGTCCCAGAGCCTGGCCACCCCGATGACCGCCATCGCCGGATAGTCGCGGCCTGCCAGCTGCCGCCAGATCCGGCCCAGTTCGGCGGCCCGTTCGCGGTAGTCGGCCACATCGGTGGCGTACACGGTGACCCGGGCGAGGTCCGCCGGGGCGCCGCCCGCCGCGCGCAGCGCGGTGAGCAGATTGGTGAGCGCCGTCGCGAACTGCTCGGGCAGATCGTCACCGACGACCTTGCCGTCCTGGTCGAGGGCGGTCTGCCCGGCCAGGAAGACCAGTTGGCCGCCGGTGACCGTGACGGCGTGCGAGAAGCCCGTGGGCGGGGACAGCTCGACGGGGTTGATCCGGTGGACCGGACTCATGCGGACGCCTCCCGGCTCGCGTACAGCTCCTTGGCGATGATCGTGCGCTGGACCTCGCTGGCGCCCTCGTAGATCCGTGGCGCGCGGACCTCCCGGTAGAGGTGTTCGAGGAGGTGGCCGCGGCGCAGGGCTCGGGCGCCGTGCAGTTGGACGGCGGTGTCGACGACGTACTGCGCGGTCTCGGTGGCGTACAGCTTCGCCATGGCGGCCCGGCGCGGCACGCCGGACTCCCCCGCGTCGTACGCGGCGGCGGCCGCGTACACCAGGAGCCGGGCCGCCTCGGTGCGGGTCGCCATTTCGGCGACCTGGTGGGAGACGGCCTGGAGGTCCTTCAGCGGGCCGCCGAACGCGGTGCGGTGGGCGGTGTGTTCCACCGTGGCGTCGAGGGCGGCGCGGGCCATGCCGACGGCGAACGCGCCGACGCTGGGGCGGAACAGGTTGAGAGTGTCCATGGCGACCCGGAAGCCCCGGTCCGGTTCGCCGAGGACGTCGTCGGGGGTGACCGGGACACCGTCGAAGTCCAGGGCCCCGATGGGATGCGGCGAGAGCATGTCGAGGGCGGTGCCGGTCAGCCCGGGGCGGTCGGCGGGGACCAGGAACGCGGTGACGCCGCGGGAGCCGGCGCCCTGGGTCGTGCGGGCGAACACGGTGTAGAAGTCGGCCTCGGGCGCGTTGGAGATCCAGCACTTCTCGCCGGTCAGCCGCCAGCCGCCGGGGGTGTGTTCGGCGTTCAGGGCGAGGGCCGCCGCGTCGGAGCCCGCGCCCGGCTCGCTGAGCGCGAAGGCGGCGACGGCGCGGCCCGCGCGCACCTCGGGGAGCCAGCGTTCGCGGTGGGCCGGGGTACCCGAACGGACCAGGGGGTGGGTGCCGAGGCCCTGGAGGGCCAGCGCGGTCTCGGCCTCCGTGCAGCCGCGGGCCAGGGACTCGCGGAGCAGGCAGAGATCGAGGGCGCCGGAGTTCAGCATCCGGTCGAGGAGGCCCGATTCGCCGAGTGCGGCGATCAGCGGGCGGTTGACGTGTCCGGGGTCGCCCTTCTCCGCGAGGGGGCGCAGTTGCTGCTCGGCAAGGGTCCTCAGCTCTTCACACCAGGCGGTTTGTGCCGGATCGAGCGAGAATGCCGTCATACCGGCGCCTCTCTTGTCGCGTCTGCCCGTCTTCTCGTGCCCGTTCTTCGCATCAGTACTCCGGTCTGTCGTCCCGTCCGTTTCCGTGCTCGTCTTCCCGCCCGCTCGTTTTCCCGTCCACTCGTCTTATCGCGGACCGTTGACTACCGTCACCCAAACGATACGCTCCAGAGGCGACAAGGGGGCGATCCGTCATGGACCCGAAGACCTCAGCGCACCTCGACACCTTCGCCAGGGAGCACCTGCCACCCCAGGACGAGTGGCCGGAACTGCTCTTCGACCTTCCCGAACTGCGCTATCCGGACCGCCTCAACTGCGCGGCGGAACTGCTGGACCGCACGACCGACCGCTTCGGCCCCGACCGCCCCGCCTTCCGCACCTCCGACGGTGCGGTCTGGAGCTACGGGGAGCTGCGGGAGCGGGTGGACCGGATCGCCCATGTCCTCACCTCCGACCTGGGCGTCGTCCCCGGCAACCGCGTGCTGCTGCGCGGCCCCACCACACCGCGCCTGGCCGCCTGCTGGCTCGCGGTGCTGAAGGCCGGCGCCATCGCCGTCACGGTGCTGGACCGGCAGCGGTCAGCCGAACTCTCCACCATCTGCTCCATCGCCCGGGTGAGTCACGCACTGTGCGACGTCCGGGCGGTCGACGACCTGGTGAAGGCCGAGGTGCCGGGGCTGCGGATCACGGTGTACGGAGGCGACGCCCCGGACGATCTGCTGCGCCTGGCCGAGGCCAGGACCGGGCCGTACCGCGCCGTGGACACGGCGGCGGACGATGTCGCGCTGATCGCGTTCACCTCGGGCACCACCGGACGCCCGAAGGGCTGCATGCATTTCCACCGGGACGTGCTCGCCATCGCCGACACCTTCTCGGCCCATGTGCTCCGGCCCACTCCCGACGACGTGTTCGCGGGCAGTCCGCCGCTCGGCTTCACCTTCGGGCTCGGCGGACTGGTGGTCTTCCCGCTGCGGGCCGGGGCCAGCGCCCTGCTGCTCGAACAGTCCGGCCCGGCGCAGTTGCTGCCCGCGCTCGCCGCCCACCGGGTCTCGGTGCTGTTCACCGCGCCGACCGCCTACCGCGTGATGCTCGACCGCATCGACGACCACGATCTCGGCGCGCTGCGACGCTGCGTCTCGGCCGGGGAGAACCTTCCGGTGGCCACCTGGCACGCGTGGCACGAGCGGACGGGGCTGCGCATCATCAACGGCATCGGCGCCACCGAGCTGCTGCACATCTTCGTCTCGGCCGCCGACGACGCGATCCGCCCCGGCACCACCGGAGTCCCCGTGCCCGGCTGGCAGGCCCGGGTGCTGGACCGCGACGGCCGGCCGGTGCCGGACGGGGAACCCGGACTCCTCGCCGTACGCGGCCCGGTCGGCTGCCGCTATCTCGCCGACGAGCGCCAGCGGGACTATGTGGCGCACGGCTGGAACCTCACCGGTGACACCTATGTGCGCGACGCGGACGGCTACTTCCGCTACGTGGCCCGCGCCGACGACATGATCATCTCCTCCGGCTACAACATCGCGGGCCCCGAGGTCGAGGACGCCCTGCTGCACCACCCCTCGGTGGCCGAGGCGGCCGTGGTGGGCCGGGCGGACGAGCTGCGCGGCCAGATCGTGGTGGCGTACGTGGTGCTGCGCGAGGGCGCGGTGACATCGGCCGACGAGCTGCGCGCCCACATGAAGAGCGAGCTGGCCCCGCACAAGTGCCCGCGCGTCATCGAGTTCCTGCCCGCCCTCCCCCGCACCGCCACCGGCAAGCTCCAGCGTTTCCGGTTGCGCGACGACGACTGACCCGGGAGGCCGGGCAACCGGTCCCGAAATACGGGTGCTTCGTGCCGCGCGCACCCGGCAGGATGAGGCATGCCCTGGACCTTCACCGATGACGTCGACGCCTTCCTCGACGCGGCCGACGCCTCACTGGCCGCCCGCCCCGCCGAGAACACCCTGATCCTGACCGTCACCGGGACCCTGCGACTCCACGGCCCGCACGCCTACGGCGACGCCGCCCCGCTGCTCGGCTGGTGGCGCGGGGCGGGCGGCGAGGTCGCGGGGACGCTGGTGCAGACCCCGCCGTACCCTCCCGTGCTGGGATCCGTCGCCCCGGAGGCGGTCGGTCCGCTGGCCGCCGCGCTCCCGCTGACCCGGATCAACGCGGACCGGGCCGCCGCCGAACGGATCGCCGCAGGCTGGCCCGGTCACCGGGTCGACCAGGAGCAGCGGCTCTACCGGCTGGCGACGCTGATCCCGCCCTCCCCGGCCCCTTCGGGACGGCCCAGGACCGCCGACGCCGCCGACCGGGAGCTGCTGGTGCGCTGGGTCCGCGACTTCGCCGACGGGACCGGCCAGCCCGGTACCCACGCCGAGCGGCTGGTGGACGAGCGCATCGCGTCCGGCGCGCTGACGCTCTGGGAGGACGACGGCGTCCCGGTGTCGATGGCGGGGGTCTCGCCACGGATCGCCGGCATGGTCCGGGTCGCCTCGGTCTACACCCCGCAGGAGCACCGCGGCCGGGGCTACGCGGCAGCGGTGACGGCGGAGATCAGCCGGGCCGCGCGGGAGGGCGGTGCGCAGGAGGTGCTGCTCTTCACCGACCTCGCGAACCCCACCAGCAACGGCGTGTACCGGCGCATCGGCTACCGGGCGGTCTCGGACCGGCTGCTGATCAGCGTGGCGGAGCGGTGAGCGGGACGCCCGAGCCGGTCTGGCTGGTCGCCGCGAACGTGGTGCTGTGGCGGCGGTACGGGGATCTCGGCCAGGAGCTGCGGCCGGGCACGAAGGCGTACCGGGGCGGCGCGAAGGTGTACGTCGTCGACACCTACCCGGGCATCGGGCACCAGCAGCTGACCACGGTGGGGCACGGGCGGCACACCGGTCGCTGGATCACCATCGACACGGGGACCCGTCATCTGCACACCTTCCGGGCGAGGTTGGTGTACACCCCGGCGGTGCTGAAGCGGTGCGACAGCCGGGGGTTCGGCACTCGGGAGGAGGCCGCGGAGCTGGCCGCGCTGCTGGAGCGGATCGCCCGCGAGGAGCGGCACGCGCACCACGGGGCGCCGTGCCCGCACCGGTGCCGGTGCCACGAGTGCCTGCCCGTCACCCCAGGGTGAGCCGGGGCTTCGGTGCGTCCGTGCGGCCCGTCGGCGGGGTGCGGCTGCCCGCGCGGTAGGGAAGCGGCCAGGGCGCGCCCGGTCCGCCGTAGCCCTGCTCGGCCGCCGCGTGCAGGGTCCAGTGCGGGTCGTAGAGGTGGGGGCGGGCCAGGGCGCAGAGGTCGGCCCGGCCCGCGAGCAGCAGGGAGTTGACGTCGTCCCAGGAGGAGATCGCGCCGACCGCGATGACGGGCACGCACAGGGTGTTGCGGATCCGGTCCGCGTACGGGGTCTGGTAGGAGCGGCCGTACTCGGGGCGCTCGTCGGGGACGACCTGGCCGGTGGAGACATCGATGGCGTCGGCCCCGTGGCCGACGAAGGCGCGGGCGATCTCGACGGCGTCCTCGGCCGTGGTGCCGCCCTCGGCCCAGTCGGTGGCGGAGATCCGGACGGTCATGGGCCGGTCGTCGGGCCAGTCGGCGCGGATCGCGTCGAAGACTTCGAGGGGGAAGCGGAGCCGGTTGCTCAGCGGCCCGCCGTACTCGTCGGTGCGGTGGTTGGTGAGCGGCGAGAGGAAGCCGGAGAGCAGATAGCCGTGGGCGCAGTGCAGTTCGAGCAGGTCGAAGCCGCAGTGGTCGGCGCGCCGGGCCGCCGAGGCGAACTGTTCGCGCACGGCGTCGAGTCCGGCCCGGTCCAGGGCGTGCGGGACCTGGTTGACGCCGGCCGCGTACGGGATCGGGGAGGCGGCGGTGAGCGGCCAGTTGCCGTGGTCGAGGGGCTGGTCGATGCCCTCCCACATCAGTCTGGTGGAGCCCTTGCGTCCGGAGTGGCCGAGCTGCACGCCGATGGCCGTACCCGGCGCGCTCGTGTGGACGAAGTCGGTGATCCGGGTCCAGGCGGCGGCCTGTTCGGGGGTGTAGAGCCCGGTGCAGCCGGGGGTGATGCGGCCCTCGGCGCTGACGCACACCATCTCCGTCATGACGAGACCGGCGCCGCCCAGCGCGCGTGCGCCCAGGTGGACGAGGTGGAAGTCGCCCGGGACACCGTCGACGGCCGAGTACATGTCCATGGGTGAGACGACGACGCGATTGCGCAGTTCGAGGCCGCGCAGTCGCAGCGGGGTGAACATCGGCGGGACGCCCGGGGCGCAGCCGAACTCCTCCTCGACGGCGGCGGTGAAGGAGGCGTCGCGCAGCCGCAGATTGTCGTGGGTGACGCGGCGGCTGCGGGTGAGGAGGTTGAAGGCGAACTGGCGGGGCGGCTGGTCGACGTAGGTGGCGATCTCCTCGAACCAGCGCAGGCTGGCCGCGGCGGCCCGCTGGGTCGATTCGACGACCGGCCGGCGCTCGGCCTCGTACGCGGCCAGTGCACCCGGCAGGTCGGGCTGTTCCTCGATGCAGGCGGCGAGGGCGAGGGCGTCCTCGACGGCGAGTTTGGTGCCGGAGCCGATGGAGAAGTGCGCGGTGTGTGCGGCGTCGCCGATGAGGACGGTGTTGCCGTGCGACCAGTGGTCGTTGACGACGGTGCGGAAGGTGAGCCAGGAGGAGTTGTTGGAGCGCAGCGGCCGGCCGCCGAGCGCCTCGGTGAAGATCTTGGCGCACCGCAGGGTCGAGTGCTCCGTGTCGCAGGTGTCGAATCCGGCGGCCCGCCAGACCTCCTCGCGCATCTCGACGATGACGGTGGAGGCGTCGGCCGAGAAGGGGTAGCCGTGGAGCTGCATCACCCCGTACGCGGTCTCGGCGGTCTCGAAGCGGAAGGCGTCGAGGGCGAAGTCGGCGGCGAGCCAGATGTAGCGGCAGCGGTGGGTGGTGAGGCGGGGGCCGAAGGTGTCGGCGTGGGCGGTACGGGTGAGGCTGTGCACACCGTCGGCGGCGATCACCAGGTCGTGGGAGGCGGCCAGCTCGGCGGCGGGCGGCGCCCCGGTGCGGAAGCGGAGGCGTACGCCGAGGGATTCGCAGCGGTCGTGCAGGATCCGCAGCAGCCTGCGTCTGCCCAGCGCCGCGAAGCCGTGGCCGCCGGACGTCTGGGTGACGCCCCGGTGGACGATGTCGATGTCGTCCCACCGTACGAATTCCTCCTGGAGGGCCCGGTACACGACGGGGTCGGCGTGCTCGATGCCGCCGAGGGTCTCGTCGGAGAGGACGACGCCGAAGCCGAAGGTGTCCTCGGGGGCGTTGCGCTCCCAGACGGTGATCTCGCGCTCCGGGTCGAGCCGCTTGAGCAGGGCCGCGGCGTAGAGCCCGCCGGGCCCGCCGCCGATGACCGCGATCCGCTTCACGCCGGTCCGGGCCGCGCCGGACGGGGCCGTTTCGGAGGGCATCGCTACCGGCCCCGCCACTTCGGTGGCCGCTTCTCGGTGAAGGCGGCATGGAATTCCGCGTAGTCCTCGCCGTGCATCAGCAGGGCCTGGGTGGCGGCGTCCATCTCGACCGCGGCGGCCAGCGGCATGTCGAGTTCGGCGGTGAGCAGGGCCTTGGTCTGGGCGAGGGCGAGGGCCGGTCCGTCGGCGAGCCGGCGGGCGAGCGCCGCCGCGCGTACATCGGCCCGGCCCTCTTCGGTCAGCTCGCTGATCAGTCCGATACGTTCCGCTTCGGGCGCGCGGACCGGTTCGCCGAGCATGAGCAGTCGGGTGGCGTGGCCGAGGCCGACGACGCGCGGCAGCAGGTAGGCGGCGCCCATGTCGCCGCCGGAGAGGCCGACCTTGGTGAACAGGAAGGCGAAACGGGCCGACGGATCGGCGATCCGGAAGTCCGCGGCCAGCGCGAGTACCGCCCCGGCGCCCGCCGCCACCCCGTGTACGGCGGCGATGACGGGGAAGGGGGTTTCACGAAGGGCTCGCACCACCTGTCCGGTCATGCGATTGAAATCGAGGAGCTGGGCGGTGTCCATGGCGAGTGTCGCGCCGATGATGTCGTCGACATCTCCGCCGGAGCAGAATCCGCGGCCCTCCCCCGCGAGCACCAGAGCGCGCACGCTGCGTTCGCGGGACAGTTCGGCAAGCAGGTCGCGCAGATCGGCGTAGGCGCCGAAGGTGAGCGCGTTGAGTTTCTCGGGCCGGGCGAGCGTGACGGTGGCAACCCCGTCGTCCGTCGTCAGCCGCAGATGGCGCCAGTCGTCCGTGTGCGGGGCGGAGCTGGGAAACGGGCTCATGGAGGGGGCTCCCCTTCAGCCGTCGGGCTGCTACCTGCACCCGAACTTATCACTCGTACGTGACTTCCGTCACGAGCACGCGATAGGCGGAGAGTGAAGACACAGTGGCCAACGTCCCTTTCATACCTGTCGGCAGTCCCTTGCCCGTGTCATTGCACTTCGTAAGGTTGAAACCGAGAAGTCTTGATACCGGAGAGTCCCCGCACCCACGAACCCACGACCAGACCCGCACTCCGCCCCGGAACGGAAACCATGCCGTGCCCCCCGATGTCCCCCTCCCCGCCTCCTGGCGGATCGCGCTCCCGCATTCGACGGCGGCCGTACCGATTGCCCGTGCCCTGATCCGTACCGCACTCGCGGACATCGACGCACCGGCCGACACCGACACCGCCGAGCTCCTCACCGCGGAGCTGGTCGCCAACGCGGTCGAGCACACCCGCAGCGACGAGCCGATCGAGCTGGTGGTGGAGCTCCTGCCCAGCGGCTGCCAGGTCGAGGTGCACGACCGCGACCCCGCCCCGCCGGACGGTCTCTCCTTCCCCAGGCCCGGCGGCGAGCCGGACCCCTGGCAGGAACACGGCCGGGGTCTGCTGCTGATCCGGACGCTCAGTTCGTCCTGCGGTCACCGCACCACGGAGCACGGCAAGGCCGTGTGGTTCACCCTGCCGTCCCTCACGCCCCAGAGCTGAGCCGCCGCCCTCACCGGGCCGCGTCGGCGGCGGCCAGCCGGGAGCGGCTGCGGCCGTAGAAGGCGTACACCGCCGAGCCGACGATCAGGAAGACCGCGAACTGGATCCAGGTCGCCCAGCCCGTCCCGTACATCAGATAGAGGCAGAAGCCGACGCCCAGCAGCGGGCTCAGCGGATAGAGCGGCACCCGGAACGAGCCCCTCACCTCCGGGTTGCGGCGCCGCAGCACGATCACCGCGACGTTCACCGCGACCATGGTGGCCAGCGTGCCGATGGTGGTCAGATTCACCACCACGCCGAGCGACGAGAAGGCCGCCGGGACCGCGAAGACGACCGCCACGATCCAGGTGTTGGCGACCGGCGTCGCCGTGCGCGGCGAGACCCGCTCGAAGACCCGCGGGATCAGTCCGTCACGGGACATCGACATCAGGATGCGGGTCTGCCCGTACATCACCGCGAGCACGACGGACGCGATCGCGACGACCGCTCCGAAGGCGATGATCCCGCCGCCGACGGTCGAATCGGTGACCTGGTCGACGACGATCGAGAGCGCGGCCGGCCGGTCGGCGACGGCCTTCGGCCCCAGCGCGCCGATGGCGGCGAGCGCGACCGCGCAGTAGAGCAGCGTGACCAGGCCGATGCAGACCATGATCGCGATCGGGATGTTCCGCCGCGGGTTCTTGACCTCTTCGCCCGCGGTGGTGATGGCGTCGAAGCCGATGTACGAGAAGAACGCCAGCGACGCACCGGCCGTGACCCCGCCCGCGCCGTGGGCGAAGAACGGCGTGAGGTTCCCGCGCTCGAAGGCCGTGAAGGCGATGACGCAGAACAGGATCAGGATGGTGATCTTGAGGACCGCCATCGCGGCGGTGGCCCCGGCGCTCTCCCGGACGCCGCGCACCAGCAGGGTGGCGGCCATCATGACCACCAGGACGGCGGGCAGATTGATCACACCGCCGTCGCCGGGGCCCGCCGAGAGGGCGGCCGGCAGCTGCGCGCCGAACAGACTGTCCAGCAGCTCGTTGACGTACTGGCTCCAGCCGACGGCGACCGCGGAGACCGAGACGCCGTACTCCAGCAGCAGACACCAGCCGACGAGGAAGGCGATGCGTTCACCGAGGGTCGCGTAGGCGAAGGAGTAGGAGCTGCCGGAGACCGGGATGGCGCTGCCCAGCTCGGCGAAGGAGAACGCGGTGAAGATGCAGGTGATCGCGGCGAGCACGAAGGAGAGCACGACCGCGGGGCCCGCCTCGGCGACGCTGTCGGAGAGTCCGACGAAGATGCCGGTGCCGACGACGGCGCCGACACCGAAGCACACCAGCTGGAAGAGCCCCATGGTGCGCTTGAGGCCGTGCCCCTCCAGGTCGGCGCCGGACTCGGCGATCAGCTGGTGGGGATTCTTGATGCGCGGCCCGGACAGGTGCGGGGGGATCGGTGGGCGCAGCGGACTCACGGGGATGGTCTCTTCTCTGGCGGAGCATGTGGGGGGTGCGACCGGGGGCTGTGGGGGCTCCGGTGGCACACAGAAAATGGGGTTCGAGCGTGCGAGCTCGAACCCCACCAGGAGGCAACATATTAGTCGCCTCTGCGCATGTTCACCCAATCGGGCGTATGTTCATGCAGCGATCAGCCCTTGACCTCCGGGGACGCCATGGTCGCCACCAGAACGGCCTTGATCGTGTGCATCCGGTTCTCCGCCTCGTCGAAGACGACCGAGTGCGCGGACTCGAAGACCTCGTCGGTGACCTCCAGCTCCGTCAGACCGTAGGCGGCCTCGATCCCCCGACCGACCTCGGTACCGAGGTCGTGGAAGGCCGGGAGGCAGTGCAGGAACTTCACGTCGGCGTTGCCGGTGGCGCGGAGCACGTCCATGGTCACGGCGTACGGCGCCAGGGCCTCGATCCGCTCGGCCCAGACCTCCTTGGGCTCACCCATGGAGACCCAGACGTCGGTGGCGACGAAGTCGGCGCCCTTGACGCCCTCGGCGATGTCCTCGGTGAGGGTGATGGTCGCACCGCTCGCACCGGCCAGCCGGTGGGCCTCGGCGACGATCTCCTCGGCGGGCCAGTACGCCTTCGGCGCGACGATGCGTACGTCCATGCCGAGCAGGGCGCCGGTGATCAGGTAGGAGTTGCCCATGTTGAAGCGGGCGTCGCCGAGGTAGGCGAAGGCGATCCGCTCCAGCGGCTTGTCGCTGTGCTCGGTCATGGTGAGGAGATCGGCGAGCATCTGGGTCGGGTGCCAGTCGTCGGTGAGCCCGTTGAAGACCGGAACGCCGCCGTGGGCGGCCAGCTCCTCGACGGCCGTCTGGCTGTCGCCGCGGTACTCGATGCCGTCGAACATCCGGCCGAGAACCCGGGCCGTGTCCTTGACCGACTCCTTGTGCCCCATCTGTGAGCCGGAGGGGTCCAGATAGGTCGTGGACGCACCCTGGTCCGCGGCGGCCACCTCGAAGGCGCAGCGGGTGCGGGTCGAGGTCTTCTCGAAGATCAGCGCGATGTTCTTGCCGCGCAGCCGCTGCGCCTCGGCCCCCGACTTCTTGGCGGCCTTGAGCTCGGCCGCGAGCTCGATCAGGCCGCGGAACTCCTCGGCCGTGAAGTCCAGCTCCTTGAGGAAGTGGCGGCCTGCGAGGTCTATGGCCATGGGAGAGCTCCTGGGTCGGGCGAGGATCGCACGTACAGTGATTCTGGAAGTCTATACGACACCATGCATCGCTATACGGTGCGGTCGGCTCACGCCGCGCCCGGCCCCGCCCCTACACCGGGTCGCGCTCCACCGGACAGCTCATGCAACGGGGGCCGCCCCTGCCCCGGCCGAGTTCGCTGCCGCGGATCTCGATGACCTCGATGCCCTCCTCGCGCAGAAAGGTGTTGGTGGTGGCGTTGCGCTCGTACGCGACGACGACTCCCGGCTCGACGGCCAGCACGTTGCAGCCGTCGTCCCACTGCTCGCGCTCGGCGGCGTGCACGTCCTGGGTGGCCGTGAGGACGCGGATCGAGTCCAGCCCCAGAGCCCGTGCGATGGCCCGGTGCATGTGCTCGGGCGGATGGTCGGTGACCTTCAGGTCCCTGGGGCCGTCGCCGGGCTCGATGGTGTACGAGCGGAGCATGCCCAGGCCGGCGTACTGGGTGAAGGTGTCGCCGTCGATCATCGTCATCACCGTGTCGAGGTGCATGAACGCCCGGCGCTTGGGCATGTCGAGCGCCACGATCGTGCGGGCCGAGCCCGCGTCGAAGAGTCCGCGGGCCAGCATCTCCACCGCCTGCGGGGTGGTGCGTTCGCTCATCCCGATGAGTACGGCGCCATGGCCGATGACCAGTACGTCACCGCCCTCGATGGTGGACGGGTAGTCGTCCTGCCCCTCCGACCAGTGGTGGAAGGCGCCCGCGTCGGGGCCGGTGAAGAGGGGGTGGTGGCGGTAGATCGCCTCGAAATGGACGGTCTCGCGCTGCCGGGCCGGCCAGCGCATCGCGTTGATGGACACCCCGTCGTATATCCAGGCCGAGGTGTCCCGGGTGAAGAGATGGTTCGGCAGCGGGTCCAGCAGGAAGTCGTCCAGGTCCATGACGTGGAAGCGGACGGAGGTCGGCTCGCCGTGCCCGGCCAGGAACTCCCGCTTGGTCATCCCGCCGACGAGCGCGTCGACCAGCTCGGAACTGGGCAGCTTCTCGAAGGCGGCCCGCAGATGCTCGGTGGCGAGCGGGCCGTACTCCTTCTCCTCGAAGACCCGGTCCAGGACGAGCCGCCTGGCCACCGGGATGTCCAGCGACTCGCGCAGCAGGTCGCCGAAGAGGTGCACCTCCACACCGCGGTCGCGCAGTACGTCCGCGAAGCCGTCGTGCTCCTGGCGGGCCCGGCGCACCCAGAGCACGTCGTCGAACAGGAGCGCGTCCTTGTTGCTGGGGGTGAGCCGCTTCAGTTCCAGATCGGGGCGGTGCAGGATGACGCGGCGCAGCCGCCCGGCCTCGGAGTCGACATGGAATCCCATGCCTCCATCCTCACCGTGCACGGGCCCGTTCACTCCCGCGAACCGCCAGCGGGTTTTCCGGTGATCCCACCGGAGAACCCGCCGACGACGCCCCACAGCCTGCTGCGAGGCTCCTCAGAGCCGCGGGTCGACCGGCTCCGACTCCAGGGCCAGCACCGCGAACACCGCCTCGTGGACCCGCCACAGCGGCTCCCCGTCGGCCAGCCGGTCCAGCGCTTCGAGCCCCAGCGCGTACTCCCGGAGCGCCAGCGACCGCTTGTGGCCGAGGAACCTGCCGCGCAGCCGTTCCAGGTTCTCCGGGCGGGTGTACTCGGGTCCGTAGATGATCCGGAGGTACTCCCGGCCGCGCACCTTGATGCCCGGCTGGACCAGCCTGCCCCTGCCGTCCCGTACGAGCGCGGCGAGCGGCTTGACGACCATGCCCTCGCCGCCGCGGCCGGTCATCTCCAGCCACCAGTCGACACCGGCGCGCACCGACGCCTCGTCCCCGGTGTCGACGACGAGCCGACGAGTGACCTGGAGGAGCCCGGTCGGGTCGTGCTCGACCAGCCGGTCGAGCCAGGCCAGCTGCTCGTCGTGCGGTACGGAGGCCAGTGAGCGGCCCTGGACGGCGAGAACCTGGAAGGGCGCGAGACGGACCCCGTCCAGCCCCTGGGTGCTCCAGCAGTACCGGCGGTACGCCTCGGTGAACGCGGCGGCGTCCTCGGCGCGACCCCGCTGGCGGTCGGCGAGAGCGCCGACGTCCACCCCACGGGCCGCCGCGGCCGCGAGGGCCGCGTTGGCCTCCGGGAGGACGGCGCCGGACGCGGCGCCGACCGCGGCGTACTGCGAGCGCAGCAGCCCGGCCGCCTTGAGGGACCAGGGCATCAGCTCGGCGTCGAGCAGCACCCAGTCGGTGCCCCACTCCTCCCAGAGCCCGGCGGCTGTGACGGCGTCGCGCAGCCTGCCGAGGATCACCTCGGTGAGCGCGACGTCGTCGAGGAACGGCCGTCCGGTACGGGTGTGCAGCGCCCCGGTCGGGCCGCCGGCGGAACCGAGGGCGTCCGGGGTGCCGCCCACACCGAACCGCTCACGGGCGGCGGCCGCGTCCCGGCAGACGAGCGCCACCGCACGCGACCCCATGTGCTTCTCCTCGCACACGACCTTGTCCACGCCGTCCGCCCGGTACTGCGCGAAGGCCTCGGCCGGGTGCTCCAGGTAGCCGTCCTCGCGCGAGGTGGCGGTGGGCGCCATGGTCGGCGGGAGGTAGCCGAGCAGCTGGGGGTCGACGGCGAACCGGCTCATGACTTCGAGCGCGGCGGCGGCGTTCTCCTCACGGACGGCGATGCGGCCCATGTGCCGGGTCTCGACGATCCGGCGGCCCTGCACATCGGCGAGGTCGAGCGGCCGTCCCTCCCGGCCACCGGGTGCCTCGGTGGCCAGCGGCTTGGCCGGCTCGTACCAGACCTGCTCGGCCGGTACGTCGACGAGCTCGCGCTCCGGCCAGCGCAGCGCGGTCATCTTCCCGCCGAAGACCGCTCCGGTGTCCAGGCAGATGGTGTTGTTGATCCAGGAGGTGTTGGGCACCGGGGTGTGTCCGTAGACCACGGCGGCACGGCCCCGGTACTCCTCCGCCCACGGGTAGCGCACGGGCAGGCCGAACTCGTCGGTCTCGCCGGTGGTGTCCCCGTACAGCGCGTGCGAGCGGACCCGTCCGGAGGTGCGGCCGTGGTACTTCTCGGGAAGTCCGGCGTGGCAGACGACGAGCCTGCCCCCGTCGAGCACGTAGTGGCTGACGAGCCCGTCGATGAACTCCCGGACCTGCTCGCGGAAGGCCGGGTCCTTCTCGTCCTCCCGGTCCAATTGCTCGATGGTCTCGGCGAGTCCATGGGTGTGCTGGACTTTGCGGCCCTTGAGGTAGCGGCCGAGCTTGTTCTCGTGGTTGCCCGGCACGCACAGGGCGTCGCCCGCCGACACCATGGCCATGACGCGGCGCAGCACTCCGGGGCTGTCGGGGCCGCGGTCCACGAGGTCGCCGACGAAGACCGCCGTACGCCCTTCGGGGTGCGCGCCGTCGACATAGCCGAGCTTGCCGAGCAGGGACTCCAGCTCGGAGCTGCAGCCGTGGATGTCGCCGATGATGTCGAAGGGGCCCGTGAGGTGGCGCAGGTCGTTGTAGCGGCGCTCCAGCACCACTTCGGCGTGGACCGCCTCCTCCTCGGTGCGCAGGATGTGCACCTTGCGGAAGCCCTCGCGCTCCAGGCCGCGCAGCGAACGGCGCAGTTCGCGGCGGTGCCGCTGAATGACGTGGCGCGGCATGTCGGCGCGGTCGGGGCGGGCCGCGTTGCGCGCGACACAGACCTCTTCGGGCAGGTCGAGGACGATCGCGATGGGCAGCACGTCGTGGCTCCTGGCCAGCTGGACCAGCTGCTTGCGGCTCTCGGACTGGACGTTGGTGGCGTCCACGACGGTCAGCCGTCCGGCTGCCAGCCGCTTGCCCACGATGTAGTGCAGGACGTCGAAGGCGTCACGGCTGGCGCTCTGGTCGTTCTCGTCGTCGGCTACCAGACCACGGCAGAAGTCCGAGGAGACGATCTCCGTGGGCTTGAAGTGCTCGCGGGCGAAGGTGGACTTGCCGGAACCGCTGGCCCCGATGAGGACCACGAGGGAGAGGTCGGTCACCGGCAGTGTGCGTGAGGTACTGGTCATGCGGCATTCGCCTCCTTCCCGGTCCTGTTCCCGGTCTCGTCGGCCGCGGTCATCGTGAACACGGCCATCTGTGTGGGCGGCCCCACCTCGGGGTCGTCGGGCCCCACGGGGACGAAGTCGACCCCGTATCCGTGCCGCTGCGCCACTTCCCGGGCCCAGCCGCGGAATTCGGCCCTGGTCCATTCGAACCGGTGGTCGCCGTGGCGCACATGCCCGGCCGGAAGGGTCTCCCAGCGGACGTTGTACTCGACGTTCGGCGTCGTCACGAGCACGGTCCGCGGTCGGGCCGAACCGAACACGGCGTACTCCAGCGCGGGCAGTCTCGGCAGGTCGAGGTGTTCGATGACCTCGCTGAGCACGGCCGCGTCGTACCCCTTGAGCCGCTTGTCGGTGTAGGTGAGCGAGCCCTGCTGAAGCGTGACCCGTCCGGCCTGCCGCTCCCCCATCCGGTCCAGCTTCAGCCGTCGTGAGGCAATGGTGAGGGCGCGGATCGAGACATCGACGCCGACGATCTGCGTGAAGCCCACGTCCTTGAGCAGTGCCTGCACCAACTGGCCCTGCCCGCAGCCCAGGTCGAGGACCCGGCTCGCGCCCGCGGCCCGCAGCACGTCGAGGATCGCGGCGCGCCGCTGCTCGGCGAGCGGGACCGGCTTCTCCTCGGTGTCGGTCGTCTCGTCCACCGCGTTGTCGATGCTCTCGACGTCCAGGTCGTCCGACTCGGCGAGCCGCACCAGTTCGAGCCGCTGCATCGCCTGCCGGGTCAGCCCCCAGCGCCGGGACAGATAGCGGCTGGTGATCAGCTTCTGCTCGGGGTGGGTGGCGAGCCAGCCCTCGCCCGCCCGCAGCAGCTTGTCCACCTCGTCCGGTGCGACCCAGTAGTGCTTGGCGTCGTCCAGCACCGGCAGCAGCACGTACAGCTGCCGCAACGCGTCCGCCAGCCGCAACTCGCCTTCGAGCACCAGCCGTACGTACCGCGAGTCCCCCCACTCCGGGAACTGCTCGTCCAGAGGAACGGCCACCGCGTCCACGCTCGTCCAGCCGAGCGGCCCGAAGAGCTTGCGCACCAGCTCCGCTCCACCGCGGGCCGGCAGCGCGGGCACCTCGATCCGCAGCGGCATCGATGCCTCCGCGCGCTCGGGCAGCGCGCGGCACGCACCGTTCAGCGCGGACTTGAAGACCGTGCTCATGGCGACGGACAGCAACGAGGACGCCGCGTAGGGGCGGTCGTTGACATACTGCGCGAGCGCCGCGTCGGGAGCGCCGCCCCGGCCCTTGCCCTTGCCCCGGCGCACCAGGGCCACGGGATCCACTTCCAGCAGAAGCGCCGCGGTGCAGCGCTCGGCGGATGCCTCGGTATAGAAGACATGCGCGGTGCCGTGGGAGGTGGAGAACGTCTGCGCCTTCTCGGGATGCTTGTGCAGCAGGAAGCCGAGGTCGGTCGCCGGACGTTCCGGGTTGCCGGTTGTGCTGATTGTCAGGAACACACGTCCGAGTATGGTCCGGTCCACTCGCCTCCGACCAGGTATTTTCAGGTGTCCGAAGAGCCGGCTGGGTCTGTTCCCGGGGGCAGGTCTGCTCTCCGGGGCGGGTCCGCACTCCGGGGCGGGTCGGTTCTGCTCGTCGAGCGCTGCGCGGACTCGCCGGCCGTCGTCGTGCCGAGCAGTCCGGCCAGTTCCGCGACGGTGTCCGGGCCGACCCGGCAGCAGCCGCCGATCAGCCGGGCCCCGGCGTCCAGCCAGGCCGCTGCTCCGCCCGGGTCGAACGTGGGAGCGCCGGCCCATCCCCGTCCCCCCGCGTCCCACCGCTCGCCGCTGTTCGGGTACACGACGACCGGCTTCCCGGTCACCTCGGCGGCCACCCGCACCGCCCGGTCCGCGTCGACCGGATCGCAGCAGTTCACCCCCACGGCCACCACGTCGTCGCGCCCCGAGGCGAGGGCGAAGGCCGTCTCCAGCGACTGGCCCGCCCTGGTCCGGTCGCCCGCCACGCTGTACGAGAGCCAGACGGGCAGCCCGCACCCCTCGACCGCCCGCAGCAATGCCTCGGCCTCGTCGATGTCCGGCACGGTCTCCAGCGCCAGCGCATCGGGCCCGGCGGCGGCCAGCGCCTCGATCCGGGGCCGGTGGAAGCGCTCCAGCTCCCGGACGGAAAGCCCGTAGCGGCCCCGGTACTCGCTGCCGTCCGCCAGCATCGCCCCGTACGGGCCGACCGAAGCGGCGACCCAGACGTCCCGCTCCACCGCACCGGCGGCCCGTCGCGCCAGCCGGACACTGCGGGCGAACAGCTCCGCCGCCTCCGCCCGCCCGATCCCCCGCCGCGCGAACCCCTCGAAGGTCGCCTGGTACCCGGCGGTGATGAGCACCTGCGCACCCGCACGCACATAGGCGGTGTGGGCCGCCTCGATCTGTCCGGGCCCGTCGGTCAGCAGACGGGCCGACCACAGCGCGTCGGACAGATCGCAGCCCTGCGCCTCCAGCTGGTTGGAGAGACCGCCGTCGAGCACGACCGGCCCTGCCGCGAGAGCACGGCCGAGCGGACGGGCGGGCGGGCCCAGGCGCGGACGGGCGGGCACGGGGAGGGACAGTGAGCCGTCGGCCGGGCGGGCGGGGTGCACAGGTGGCCTCCTTTGCCCTCGGTCCTCAGCCGAGCTGGGACTGGATCTGGGAAGAGATCAGCTCCAGGTGGTCCAGGTCGTGCAGATCCAGGGCCTGGAGGTAGATCCGGGACGAGCCGATCGCGCCGTACCGGCCGATCTTGTCGACCACCTCGGCGGGCGAGCCCGCGAGCCCGTTCGCCTTCAGCTCCGCCACCTCACGCCCGATGACGGAGGCGCGGCGCGCCACCTCGGCGTCGTTCCTGCCGACACAGACCACCAGGGCGTTGGAGTAGACCAGGTCGTCCGGTGCGCGGCCGGCCGCCTCGGCGGCCTCCCTGACCCGGCCGAACTGCTTCTCGCTGTCCTCAAGCGACGCGAAGGGGATATTGAACTCGTCCGCGTAGCGGGCGGCCAGTCGCGGTGTACGCGTCGCACCGTGACCGCCGATCAGCACCGGCACCTTGGCCTGCGCCGGCTTGGGCAACGCGGGCGAATCGGTGAGCTGGTAGTAGGTGCCGTCGAAGCTGAACGTCTCGCCGATCCCGGTCGCCCAGAGCCCGGTGATGATCTCCAGCTGCTCCTCCAGCCTGCCGAACTTCTCCTTGGGGAACGGAATGCCGTAGGCCTTGTGCTCCTCCTCGAACCAGCCTGCGCCGAGACCCAGCTCGACGCGTCCACCGGACATCTGGTCGACCTGCGCGACCTGGATGGCAAGCACGCCGGGGAGCCGGAACGTCCCCGCCGTCATCAGGGTGCCGAGCCTGATCCGCCTGGTCTCACGCGCCAGCCCGGCCAGGGTGATCCACGCGTCGGTCGGGCCGGGCAGACCGTCCCCCGGGCCCATGCGGAGATAGTGGTCGGAGCGGTAGAAGGCGTCGAAGCCGAGGTCCTCGGCCGCCTTGGCGACGGTGAGCAGGGTGTCGTAGCTCGCCCCTTGCTGGGGCTCGGTGAAGATTCGAAGATCCATGCATCCATCCTGCACCTCCGGATACCGGTCGTTCTTCTCCTGCCGCCTCCCCGGCGCCGTCGCTGTCGAAGTCCTGTACAGTCACCGCCTTCCCGTCCGACGGCGCGCTCAAGGCCGCCCGTTCACCCCCGAATCCGCCGCGCGGTCGCATCCGACGCCTTGCCCGGTCACTCCCGAAGTCTTGCGCGGCCACGGCCGGCCGCCGTCGTACCTGCCGGTCCGCCGACCGCGCCGTACGGGCCGTCCCGCCCCCGGCCGCGCTCCAGATCCTGCTGCCGCTCCCTGTCCTGCTCGTCGAGGCGGCGGAGCATTCCGTGCACCCGGTCCATGGACTCGTCGGCCGCGTCGATCGCCTCCATGCACTGCCAGTAGAGCCCCTGCTCATCGGTCTCGCAGGCCACCCCGACCAGCGCCATCCCCACCTCCCCGAGCAGTGTGCCCAGCCCCGTCAGCGTCGCCCGGGGTTCGGTGAGCTCGGAGAGCTGCGCGGCCCGTGCCACCCCGGCCCGCGCCGCCGGGTGGTCCAGCGCCCCGCTGCTCCGGCCGCCGATCTCGCTCAGTCCGCGCGCCTCGCCCCGTAACTCCTTCGGTCCGTCGGCCGCCAGGCGGCTGCCGATCGCCTGGGCCAGCGCCTGTGCCTGCCAGGCCTCCGCGATGATGTCCGGCGTCCCCCTGCTCTGCGCCAGAGCACGCCGGCTGACTCCTACAAGACGTTCCGCTTCCATGCGTTCCCCCGTCCGTACGAAAAGCCGCTCACCTCATCCATTACCCACAGTGAGGTCACCGGTACCGAAAAGCCAGGGGAATTCGGAAATCTATGGACACTAAATCGATTGTGGATAAGTCGATCACTCCGAAGAGTGACGGTCGCTCGATTCCGTGGGGTCCTGGAGTCCCGGCACCGGGAATCGGGACTCGTTCCGGTCGATCTTCTGCGACAGCGCCGCGAGCGCGTCGATCCCCAGCACTTCGCAGAACTGCAGCAGATACGCGAGAACATCCGCGACCTCGTCCGCCACCCGGTGCGCCGTCTCGGGCCGCTCCATCACCCGCGCCGACTCCTCCGGCGTCAGCCACTGGAAGATCTCGACCAGTTCGGACGCCTCGACGCTCAGCGCCGCCGCCAGGTTCTTCGGGGTGTGGTACTGCTCCCAGTCCCGTGCGGCCGCGAACGCGGCGAGCCGTCGCTGCAGGGCCTGTACATCAAGTTCTGTCACGGTCCAGGTCTACCACCGTCACCCCGGGCGTCTCCCGGGCCCGTACCGCGCCCGGTTCCGTGACCGTCCCGGCCAGCCTGAGGTGCCCGGCCGCCCCGATCGACACGGCCAGGGACAGCAGCTCGCGCACCTGCCTTCCGTCCAGGTCCCGGTCGAGTCCGTCGGCCAGCACGGTGAGGGTCTGCATGGCCGACGGCACCTCCCCCGCGGCGTCCACCGCCAGCACCCCGGGGCCGGTGAGCAGCACGAGGGCGAGCGCGAGATACCTCAGCTCGCCGTCCCCGAGCCGCCCGACCGGGGTCGCCGGGGTGGCGGGTCCCCCGCCCCGCCCGACCGTCGCCCGCAGCGATCCGTCCGCGAGCCGCTCCACGCCCAGCGCGCTCACCGGCCCCGCGCACCCGGCATGCGCCGCGGCGACCAGCCGGGCATGGCGCTGGACGCACTGCGTGTGCGTACGCTCCAGCACCGCCGCGAGGTTGTCGCAGCCGCGTCGCAGTCTGCCGTCGCCGGCCGGCACGGGGGCGCGCATCCGCTGCGGTTGCGGTTCGCACGCGAAGACCGACCGCAGGGCCACGACCATCTGTTCCGCGGCGGCCAGGACCCGTAACTGCCCCTCGGTCCTGCCCGCGACCCGCAGCGGCAGCAGGGCCGTGCCCAGCCGGTCGTCCGGCAGCGGCGCGCGCGTCACCGGGACCGTGCCGGCGGTGTGCCAGGCCGCCTGGACCATGGAGCGCCCCGGGTCGCGCAAGGCGGTGGTGAGCAGGGTCTCGCCGCCGGCGGTGAGCCGTTCGCCGACGATGCGGAGCGTGGGCTCCGCCTGGACGGCGACATCGAGCCGTACCGGTCCTGCCGGGCCGTCCGCCGTGCAGCCGATCCGGAAGCCTCGGCGCCCCTGCGGGTCGGCCGCGGCCCCTTCCGGCACGCAGCCCGCCGGGTCCGGGAACACCTCGTCCAGCGGGTCCCCGCCACCCAGGCGCGCCAGCGCCTCGTACGCCCGCAACGCGCTCGTCTTGCCGCTGCCGGCGGGCCCCGCGAAGAGCGTGACCGGACCGATGGGAAAGGCGGCACCGCGGTGCGAGGCGAAGGCGGACAGCCGCAGTTCGGTGACGACGGGTCCGGCGGCGCGGTCCGGCCCGCCGGAGCGCCGCGCGGCCTCCGGACGGACCGGCTCGGGAGTGGCGGCGGCCCCGGAAGGGTCGGCGGGCGGTGGCGGGGTGGCCCCCGGTCGGAGTGCGGTCATGGGCGGACCGTATGCGCGCCACGGACCGGTGAACCGTTCCGCCTGAACGACCTTCCTACGATCGGGTTACACGAACCATCTCGCTCCGCCCACCCCAGCGCCCCGCCCCGCCCCCACGATCTCCGGCGGCCCACTAACCGGGCAGGCCCGCCGCCGTGACTCCCTCGACCTCCATGCCGACCGGGGACAGCAGGAAGACATTCCGGTCGACCCGGTGCATTCCGCTGCCGAGGCCGAAGACCACCCCGCTGGTGAAGTCCAGGATGCGCTTGGCCACATCCGTCTCGGCGCTGGTCAGGTCGAGCAGCACCGGAATCTGGGAGACCAGGTACTCGGCCACCTCCCGTGCGTCCGCGAAGACCTGGACCCGCAGCACGACGAGTCGCCGCTGCTCGGACGCCGGGCTCTCGTCGGGGACCGTGCGGTGATCCACCCTGGACGGCCACTCGTTGCGGCTGCGCAGAGGTACGACCTGGGCAAGCCCCTCCCACTGCTCGTCCGTGACGTCGTACCTGTCGTACCTGCTCACCGGACCACCCCGTCTGTGCTTCGGTTGGCGTTGCGCCGGCTGCGCTCGCTGTTCATCGGGCAATTCTCTCGCCACTCACCCGTTCGGCGTACCACCGACACGGTTCATGGGCCGATCGACACCGCCGACGGCCCGTCCTCGGCTTCCCCGGCGGACCTGAGCCGGTGTGCTTCCGCACTCATGTCGACGGGGGTGAACCGTACCGGAAGCCGGACCAGCGCGCGGTGGAACGGTCCCGGACGCCACTTCAGAGCACTGACCGGAACGGCCAGTTCCGCGTCGCACAGCTGACTGGTGAGCTGCTCGATCGCGGTCATGGCGATCAGGAGCGCCGGCTGCTTCGCCGGGCATCGGTGCGGACCCGCGGACCAGGCGAGGTGGGCGCTGGCCCCGGAGCGGACCGCGGGGTCCGAAAGGCCGGGCGCCGAGCGGGTGTTGGCCGCGGCGTAGGAAACCAGGAGGAGTTGTCCCGCGCGCAGCCGCACGCCGTGGAACTCCGTGTCGTGCCGCGGGTAGTGGGCGGCGAGATTGGCCAGCGGCGGATCCTGCCAGAGGACCTCGTCGATCGCCTCGTGCGCCGTCATCGCGCCGCCGTGCAGCGAACCGGCGTAGCGGGCGTCGGTGAGCATGTGCAGCAGCGCGTTGCCGATCAGATTCGTGGTCGGATCGTGGCCCGCGCTCATGATCAGGGTGATCTGACGCACAGTCTCGTCGTTGTCGAGATTGGCCGGGTGGCCGAGGAGGTACGAGGTGAGGTCGCGGCGCGGCCGGGTGCGCCGGTCGGCGACCAGTTCGGTGACGACCTCGACGAGGTCGGCGTACGCGGTGGCGGCGTTCTCGGCCGAGTTGAACATGCCGGCGATGCCGTTGACGATGCGTTCGCCGTCGCCCGGCGGCACGCCGAACCAGGTGACGAAGACGTGCAGCGGCAGCCGTCGAGCGTACTGGGCGATGAGATCGCCGCTTCCGGTGGCGGCGAATTCGCCGATGAGCCGCCGGGCGACCCGAGCGACCTCGGCCCGCAGGACGTGCGGCTCGATCAGGGCGAGGCTGTCGTTGATGGCGTCGCGGTAGCGGGCGTGCACGTCGCCGTCGCTGAAGAGCGCGGTGGGCCGGTAGCCGAGCATGGGCAGGACCGGCGAGTCGTCGGGCACGGTCGCCTGCCAGACGCGCGGGTCCTTGGTGAAGGTGTGGGTGTCGCGCAGCAGATCGACGGCGGCCTGGTAGTCGGTGACCAGCAGGGCGTCGATGCCCGGGGCGAGCCGGACGGGCGCGAGCGGCCCGTGTTCGCGCAGGCGTCGGTAGTGGC
This sequence comes from Streptomyces sp. NPDC059832, assembly GCF_042731715.1. Classification (NCBI taxonomy): domain Bacteria; kingdom Bacillati; phylum Actinomycetota; class Actinomycetes; order Kitasatosporales; family Streptomycetaceae; genus Streptomyces; species Streptomyces sp. NPDC059832. The sequence goes on from NZ_JBHWIY010000008.1 coordinate 264,099, forward strand.
TCCGCGGGTCGGCGGCGAATTCCGGTCCGTACAGGGCGAGGGGCTGCGGCGGCTGTGCGTACGGTGTCATGACGGGTCCTCGGGCCTGGGCATCCGGGTGAGCACGTGCTCGGCCAGCGCGATCAGCGCGTCGATGCTGCCGCGGCGTTCACGGGCGTCGCACTGCACCAGGGGGGTCTCGGGTGCGAGGTCGAGGTGTTTGCGCAGGACCTCGTCGGTGTGGGCGGGGGCGTCGGGGAAGCGGTTGACCGCGACCGCGTACGGCAGGCCCTGCTCCTCGACCATGTCCATGACCGCGAAGGAGTCGGCGAGTCTGCGGGTGTCGACCAGGACGAGTGCGCCGAGCGCACCGCGCGCGATGTCCTCCCAGAGCGGCAGGAACCGCTGCTGGCCCGGGGTGCCGAACATGTAGAGCACCAGGTCGTCCAGGACGGTGAGCCGGCCGAAGTCGATGGCGACGGTGGTCGTGGTCTTGTCCGGCAGCCCGGCGGTGTCGTCGAGCCGGGTGCTGGACTGGGTCATCGCCTCTTCGGTATGGAGCGTGGCGATCTCCGACAGCGTACGGATCAGGGTGGTCTTGCCGACGCCGAACGGACCCGTGACGACGAGTTTCATCAGGGTCCGGGCGGCAGGCGGCAGATAGCCGATGCCGGTGCGGTCAGTGGAGGGAGCGGAGTCCAACGAGCAGCCTCTCGACGAGCGACCGGTCGATCTCCCCGGCACTGGGGATGGGCGGTCGGGTGTGCAGATGTCCGGCGGCCGCGAGGTCCGTGGCCAGGAAGACGGTGGCGCTGACCGGCAGGCCCAGGTGGGCCGCGCACTCGACGACGGTGAGCGCCCCCGGTTCGAGCAGCTCGCACAGTCTGCGCTGTTCCGAGCCGGTGTCCGGGGGCAGCTCGGTGTCGGCGCGTACGAGCACGTCGAGCCGGTCGAGCGCGGGACCGGCGGGCCGGGTCCGGCCGCCGGTGACCAGATAGGGGGGTATCAGACGGCGCCCTGGGCCGGAGGTCATGGCCGGGCGGTGGTGTCCGGCAGGCGGGCGGGTGCGTTCATCGCCCGGGTCAGGGCGGTGACCTGCACCTGCATCTGGTACGCGATGTCGCCGAGCTTGGCTCCGGGTTCCGCGAACAGGGCGAGTGTGGTGTTGTTCCCGGCCGGTACGACGATGGCGAAGCCCTGGTCGGACTCGACGACGGTCTGGGCCAGGCGCGGTGCCTCGACGTCGGTGAACGCCGTGGTGAACGCGCGTGCCGCGGCGTGCAGCGTGGCGGTCATGGCGGCTACCCGCTCGCCGGACGCCCGGTCCAGGCCGGGCGACGCGCCCTCGACGAGACCGTCTCCGGTGGCGACCACGGCGTGCTGGACTCCCGGCAGCTCCAGCAGCGGGGTCAGCACCCATGCGAGGTCACCGGTGGTGGAAGTGGGGGCGCTCACGTCTGGTCGTCTCCTTGCTCGTCCCGGTCGTCCGGGTGGTCGTGGTCGTCCGGTGCCGGTGCGGATGGCCGCCCGGCGACGCTCCTGCCGTTGAGGGTGCCCTGTTGGAGTGCCGCCCAGGAAGCCCCGGCCTGCTCCGGTGTACGGGGCACCTGTTCGCGGTTCGGGGCGGCGTCGGCGGACGCGGGGCGGGCCGGGGCCGGACGCGGGGCGCGTCGGCGTCGGCTGGGCAGCGCGGCAGCCTCCCCGCCGGCGGGTTGCGGCACGGGGGCGGTCTCCTGCTCGGTCGGGGCGGGAACGGAGGAACTGGCCTGCGCCTGCACCGGCTTCGGGGCCAGGGCGGAGAGGCTGCGGTCCTCCTCCATCACGGTCAGCAGATGGGCGGGAACGCGCAGGATCGTGCGCATGCCGCCGAACGGCGATGCCTCGATGTGGCAGTTGAAGCCGTACTGCAGCACCAGCCGGCCGACGACGGCGAAGCCGGTCTGCGGCGGGTCGCCCAGCTCGGTCAGGAGGACTTCGGGCGGGCCCGCCAGCAGGGCCCGTGCCCGGTCGAGCGCGTCGTCGTCCATCCCGATGCCCGCGTCGTCGACCACCAGGAACGCGCCGCGGCCGCCGCTCTGCTGGAGGGTGACCTGGACATCGGTGTCGGGGTGCGAGTAGGCGGTGGCGTTGGCGAGCAGTTCGGCCAGTGCGATGGCGAGGGGTTCGGCGGCGCGGGCGACGAGGGCGAGCCGTTCGTCGCGCAGGTGGTTGGCGACCTTGACACGTTCGTAGCCGGCGACCCGGGACTGGGCGCCGAGCACGATCTCGACGAGCGGCGAGTTCTGGCGGGCGAGGCCGGGCCAGGCGTCGCAGAGCACCGCGGTGGCCTGGGTGCGCCGCAGCGCCAGTTCGTTGCGGAAGTCGAGCTGCAGGATCCGCGGGTCGTCGTACTCGTGCTGGAGCTCGTGCAGCAACTGCTGGGACTGGTTGAGCAGGGACTGGATCTTGGCGGAGGTGCCGCGCATCGCCGCGCGGGCGGCCGCGTCGACACGCCCGCGCTCCTCGACGACGGCCTTGCGGGCGGCCTGCACCGCCTCGGTGAGCAGCCGCGCGGAATCGCCGTCGACCTCGGCCGCCTCCCGCAGTCCGGGGACCTTGGCGGTGGGATGGGAGAGGGCGAGCGCGGCGGCGGGTATCCGGTTGTGGGCCAGCTGGCGGATCTCGTCGGTGAGGGCCGCGGTACGGGCCTCGGCGGCCTTCGACTGGCGTTCGGCCAGCTCGGCACGGGCCAGGGCGATGTGTTCGGCGCGCGCCGAGTTCTGTGCGCGGACCGCTGCCGCCACGGCAGCGGTGACGGCGATCACCGCCATTATCCATCCCATGCCGTCACCGCGTTTCTGTTGTCGGATCGGTCTTCCGGCCGAAGCGGCGGCAGAAGCTCCGCCTACCGCTCCGCGGGGCCCGCCGGCTCATCCGGCTGCTCCAATTCTTGAGCGACCACGGCGACCTCGGTCATCACCTGGAGCACTCCGGGCAGCTCGGAGCCGTCGAGCTGCCGGTACTCGCTGCCGATGGTCACCACCAGCCGCTCGGGCAGGCCCAGTTCCGGGTAGCGCCCCTCGCCGATGACCCGGCGGGCGGCCTCGACGGCGGGAATCCCCGCCGTGTGGAAGGCGTGGGCGCGCTCGCGCACGTACTCCAGGTACACGATGTGGTCGCGCACCCCGGCCCGGTCGAGGAGCGGGCCGTGCCCCGGGACGACGGTCTCGGCGCCGGTGGCCAGCACGCGTTCGCAGGCCGCGATCAGATTGCTCAGCGGACCCGCCCAGTGCACCGGGTGGTCGCCCGGCTGCTCCGGGGTGGAGGAGAAGATGATGTCCCCGGTGAACACGGCACCCTGCGCGGGCAGATGGACCATCAGGTCGCCGGTGGTGTGCGCGGACGGCAGCGCGGAGATCTGGACCGGGTACTCCCCCAGGGTCAGTTCGAGCTCGCCCGTGAAGTAGGTCGTCGGCACCACCGGCTCGGTCTGCGACCAGTCGAAGGGGCCGAAGTGACGTGCGAGATAGCTGCCGAGCGGGGTGGCCGGATCGCCTGCGGCGACGAGGGCGTGCTGCTGCTTCGGGGTGGGTTCGTAGTGGATGTGCTCGCGGGCCTCGCGGGTGGCGATGATCTCCGCGTCCGGGAGTACGCCCGCGCCCCAGAAGTGGTCCCCGTTTGCATGGGTGACGATCACCCGGTCGACGTGGACGCCGTCGGGCAGCCGCTTCGTGGACTCGGCCAGGAACTGGCCGGCCAGCACGGCGTCGTACGGGGTGTCGATCCAGAGCGCACCGCGGGGCGAGACGAGCAGACCGCAGTTCGCCAGCCCCCAGCCCCGTTTCGGCGGGAGCCATGCGTAAAGGCCCCGCCCCAGGTCAACGACGTCTCCACCCGTGATCGACATGGACGCGATTATGCCGACCGAAATCCGGCCACGCGTTCGAACTCGGTCACCATGAGGTCCCGTTGGCGCAAATTCATCGCTCCCGCTCCCCGGCGGCGGAGCCGCGGTGACCCTGCGAGACCGGCGCACCCCGTCCTCACCTGTCACCTTCCGGATGAACCTTCTCAATTCACCCGACAGTGTCACGCGTCGCGGTGAGCAGCAGCCGGGCGGTCGCCAAACCGGAATGAGTCGATTACCCACCGAGCATGGCCGAAAACAGTCGCAAGAAGAGACCTCCGGGGCGGCGCCGGAAGGCACTGTCCCCGGAGGTCTCCCGGGCGGCGAACGAGTCGCGCCCGTCGTACCGGCTACTGGCGGACCTGGCCGCCCTCGAAGTAGGCGATCAGCTCCGGGTCGAGGGCCGGCACCTCGAACGGCGCACCGCCCTCGCGCAGGGAACGGGTCGCGAGCACACCGGCGGCGACGCTCATCCGGGCGGCGACCGGCGAGGTGTCGGTGACGCCCCCGTCGCGCACGAACTGGCAGAACTCCTCCATGATCCGGGTGTCCCCGCCGCCGTGCGAGCCACCGGCCTCCGGAACCCGGTAGGTGATGTCGGCGTCGCGGCGGTAGCCGCTGGGGCCGGTGTTCCAGACCTTGACCTCGTCACCGGGGCTGTCACCGAAGTTCTCCAGGCGGCCCTCGGTGCCGATGACGGTGTAGTTCCGCCAGTAGTCGGGGGTGAAGTGGCACTGCTGGTAGGCGGCCACGACGCCGTTGTCGAGCTGCATGTTCATCACCGAGACGTCCTCGACGTCCACGATGTGGTGCAGGTCCTTGCGGGCCGTCGGCGGCCAGTCGAACTCGCGCAGCCAGTTCGCCGGTCGCGGGGTGTCCGCCTCGCGGCGCGGCAGGTCGCCGTAGACGAGGAGGTCGCCGAGCGCGTTGACGCGGCGGGTGTAGCCACCGGCCAGCCAGTGCAGGACGTCGATGTCGTGCGCGGCCTTCTGGAGCAGCAGGCCGGTGGTGCGGGTCCGGTCGGCGTGCCAGTCCTTGAAGTAGTAGTCACCGCCGTAGCCGACGAAGTGCCGCACCCACACGGCCTTGGGCTCGCCGATGTCACCGCGGGCGATGATGTCGCGCATCAGCCGCACGACGCCCATGTGGCGCATGTTGTGTCCGACGTACAGCCGGGTGCCGGTCTCGTACGCGGCGCGCAGGATGTTGTCGCAGCTCTCGACGGTGATCCCGAGCGGCTTCTCGACGAAGACGGCCTTGCCGGCCCGCAGCGCGTCGATGGCGATGGTCTCGTGGGTGTCGTCCGGGGTCGCGACGATGATCGCGTCGAGGTCGTCCCGGCCGAGGAGCAGCTTGTAGTCCTCGACCGCGACCTCGGTGCCGAAGCGCTCGGCCTCGCGCCGGCGCACCTCGGGGTCGAGGTCGCAGACGGCGGTGATCGCCGAACCCTGTCCGGGGTGGTGGGCGGACGTCGCGATGGAACGGCGCAGGCCGAGCCCGATGACGCCGAGTCGCAGGTCTGACACGGGGGTCCCTTCTGTCTGTACGGGTGGTGCGGGCGGAGACTACTGACTGCGGCTACTTGCCGGCGAGCGAGGCCTCGAACTCGGCGCGCATCTTGTCGCCGCCGCCGGAGCGCCACTTGCGCAGCTCCTCCTTGAAGGCGGAGATCGGCTTGCGGCCCGCGACGATGTCCTTCTGGCAGTCGCTCATGGCGGTGGTGAGGGAGGCGCTCTTGCTGGTGGACGTGTCGGAGAAGTGGCCGCTCGTCGGGTTCGTCTGGTTGATCTTGAGGAGCTCCTGCTGCCAGCCGTGGATCCGGCCTGCCAGCTCCGCCTTGCCCGGCAGGTAGATGTACTCGGGGCCGGCGGCCAGGAAGGCGAGCGGCATGGCGGTGGTGACCGCCTCCGCGTTCCCCTTCGGCGTGAGCTCGATGTCACCGTTCGACGCGTGGGTGAAGTGCGTGCCCTCGATGCCGTTGTCGAGGAAGAGCCGCTCCTCGGTACCGAAGGGCGCGGCCAGGTAGTCCAGCACGCCCAGCAGCATCTTGACCCGCTTGTCGTCGGCCTTCTTGTTGATGGCGGTGTAGCCGACGGATCCGTATCCCATGCTGTACCGCGGGTTCGCGCCGGACTTGGCGGCGAACGGCGTGATGATGCCGAACGGGAAGTCGTAGTTCTTGACGTCGACCAGGAAGCTGGGGAAGGACTGCACATAGGCGCCCAGCGTGCCCTGTGCCATCTTCTCCATGACGGTGGAGAGGTTGGGGTCGGGCCAGAAGAGACCGGCCTTGGCGACCTTGACGCCGAACGCCAGGGCCTCCTGGTACTCCTCGGTCTCGTACATGTGCGTCAGCTTGCCGCCCTCCAGCCGCCAGCCGCTGGGGGCGCCGAACCACTGGCCGAACATGCCGACGTGGTTCACGTACGCCGGCTCCAGGACGTACTTGTTGCGCTTGGCGTCGAGGAGCTCCTTGCCCTTGGCGAGGAAGTCCTCGGCGCTGGTGAACTCGGCGCCGCCGACCGGCTTCCAGAAGTCCTCGTTGACGACGTAGACCTGGCCCATGGAGCCGTAGGCGACGGTGACGCCGCGGATCTTGCCGTTGATGACGGCGGTCTTCCACGCGGTGGTCGGCAGGTTCGCCAGGTTCGGGTACTTCTTGACGGCGTCGCCGGACAGGTACGGCGTGAGGTCGTGGAACTTGGCGTCCAGCAGCTCGGGCACGCGCTGGATGCCCTGGTTCGGCGGGAACCAGACCAGGTCGGGTATGTCGCCGCTGGCCATCATGGCGTTGAACTTGGTGAGGTACGCGTCGACGCCCTGGTCGACGACGATCGTCATGTCGAACTGCGCCCCGAGACGCTTGTTCAGCTCCTGCCAGTAGCCGTTCTTGCCCTGCGGCGGGGCGGGCGTGGTGAACGTCTCGGTGAGGGCCGTGATCCGGCTGCCGTCGCCGGGCGCCTTGGCCACGGACCTGGTCAGCTTCTTCGGGTAGCGCAGATACGTGGCGTCCAGCCCGGCCGCGTTCCCGGCGAGGTCCGCGGGGGCGGTCTGCGCGGGGACGTACGCCGGGAGCTTCAGCTTGGCGGACGCCTTGGCCCCGCCCTTGCTGATGGTGGCGCCGCTGCCGCACGCGGTCAGGGACGTCAGACCGGCCACGGTCAGGCCGGCGATCCCCGCCGCGCCCATGAAGCCGCGCCTGGACAAGTTGGTGGACATGGGTACTCCTTGAAGTGTGTGAAGTGCGCGGGACGACGGGAGGTCCGGGCGGGCGGATCAGCCCTTGATCGCCCCGGTGAGGACGCCCTTGACGAAGAACTTCTGCAGGAAGGGATAGACGCAGAAGATGGGCACGATGGCGATGATCAGCACGGCCATCTGCAAGGAGGTCGCGGGCGGGATCGCGTGCACGCCCATGGCCTGCGCGTTGATGCTCTGGCCGTTGAGGACATAGCTGCGCAGGATCACCTGGATGGGGAACTTGCTGGAGTCGTTGAGGTAGAGCACCGCGTTGAAGAAGCTGTTCCAGTACCCGACCGCGTAGAAGAGGCCGACCACGGCGAGGACCGCCTTGGAGAGCGGCAGCACGATCCGGAAGAGGACGGTCACCTCGCCCGCGCCGTCGATCCGCGCGGCGTCGTACAGCTCCTCGGGAATGCTCTGGAAGAACGAGCGCACGACCACGATGTTGAACGCGTTGAGCAGTACGGGAAGGATCAGCGCCGCGTAGGTGTCGAGCATCTTGAACTGCTGGACGGCCAGGTACGTGGGGATGATGCCGGGGGCGAAGAGGAAGGTGCCCAGCACCAGCAGCAGGATCGGCTTGCCGAGGACGGTGCCGGGCCGCGAGGTGCCGTACGCGATCATCACGGTGCAGGCCAGGCTCAGCGCGGTGCCGATCAGCGTGATGAAGATGGAGACCACGGCCGCCTGGGTGACGACTCCGCCGGAGAGGATGACCCGGTACGCCTCCAGCGTCGGGTGCTTGGGCAGCAGGACGTATCCGCCGTTGGCGTTGAGCTCCTCCCGCCCGGCGAGGCTGGTGCCGATGGCGAGGACGAACGGGTAGAGCACGATCACGGTCAGGACGACCAGGGCGGCGGCCTTCGCACCCTGCCCGTACCAGTGGGGCCGTTCCATCCACGGCGGGCGGCCGGAGGAGGCGCGGCGGCGCTCACCGCCGCGGGCGGTTCGCAGCCGTGCCGCAAGGGTCTGCTGACTCATCGGTACACTCCCTGCTCACCGAAGCGGTGGGCCAGCTTGTTGGCGGCGAGGATGAGGGCGAATCCGATGACGCCCTTCATCAGGCCGGCGGCCGTGCTCATTCCCCAGCTGCCGTCGATGACGCCGTGGAAGTAGACGTAGGTGTCCATGACTTCCGAGGCGTCCGGACCGACCGCGTCGCGCTGGAGGATGATCTGCTCGAAGCCGACCGAGAGGATGTCGCCGAGCCGCAGGATCAGCAGCATGAGGATCACCGGCCGGATGCCCGGCAGGGTGATGTGCCAGATCCTGCGGAGCCAGCCGGCCCCGTCCATGGCGGCGGACTCGTACTGGCCCATGTCGATCGAGGCGATGGACGCCAGGAAGATGATCGTTCCCCAGCCGCAGTCCTTCCAGATGGCCTGGGCGGTGATCAGCAGCTTGAAGGTGCCGGGATCGGTCATCACATTGCCGATGTTGACCCCGTGCTCCATCAGCAGCGTGGTGACGGAACCCGCGCCGCCGAGCACCTGCTTGAACATCGCGACCACGACGACCCAGGACAGGAAGTGCGGGAGGTACACGACGGTCTGGATGAACCGCTTGATCTTCTCGCTGATGAGCGAGTTCAGCAGCAGTGCCAGCGCGATCGGGGCCGGGAAGTAGAGCAGCAGCTGGATCGCGGTGATCTGCAGCGTGTTGGAGACCGCGCTCCAGAACTCCGGCTCGGAGAGCAGCGCCGTGAAGTTCGCGAGACCGACGAACGGGCTCTGCTTGAAACCCAGGAACGGCTGGTAGTCCTGGAAGGCGATGACGTTGCCCGCGAGCGGCAGGTAGAAGAAGAGAGCGAAGTACAGGACACCCGGCAGGCAGAACAGCAGAAGTGATCTGTCCCGCCTGAGGCGGTGCCGGAGCGGTAGTCGTACCCGTATGTCCTTGCGCTTCTTCCCGCCGGAGCGAGCCGTTTCGTCAGGGTCATGGGGCTGCGGCACAGGCGACCGCACGGCCGAGACCGGCGCATCTGCCATCGTCACAGGCACCTCCAGGGCTGATGGAGCAACGGGGAGTGTCCCGCGATCACGACTGCAACACGCACCGGTGACAGTGCGGCCGTTGCTCCCTCGCGGCGACAGCCACATGGTTCACGACATGCACCTCAATGGCAAGAGTTGTTCATTTCACACGGGTAACGAACATCTAAGGACATTGGAAAGTCCTGGCTGAGCTTCGCTTTGACCCCCCGGAAGCCCGCAATCGGGCACATCAGGGGCACATGGCAGGCGCAGAACGGTCACGGAAGAACCTCGACGTGATCACCGAACCTCTTGTCGGCCGGTTGATCGCAACTCAGAAGCCGCCCCTGTGCTCGATCTTGCACCACTGGACGCATCCTCCAGCATTCTCAAGCAGAGGCTGGGGAAACAACTTCTGTCCGACCGCGGCGCCCGGGACGGCCGGCGGCGGCAAGAAACCCCGGTCACGGTCACGACCCGCACCGGGCGCGCCCGGACCGCTGACGGCCTGGGCCCACGGCGCGCACGGCTCGGTCGTGGACGACGCGGCCGGCACATGCCGGTACGCCCGGCGCGGCAACGCGACCGGGCACCGGGTGGAACCGCGCGGCGGCACCGGCAGGGCCGGCCGGCGGTGGACGGCGGCCCCGCCCGACCTCGCGGGACAACATCACCGCCGGTCGGGAGGGGGTCGCCTCACACGGCGATGACGGTGACGCCGGCCTCCGTGAAGCGAGCGGTCGCCTCGGGCGTGATGCCCTTGTCGGTGACCAGGAAGTCGACCTGCCCCAGATCGCAGACCCGGGCGAAGGCGCGCTTGCCGATCTTCGAGGAGTCGGCGGCCACGACCACCCGCTGCGCCTGCTGGGCGAGCAGCCGGTTGATGCTGGCCTCGCCCTCGTGGTGGACGTACGCACCGCGCTCGGTGTCGATCGCGTTGACGCCCAGCACGGCGACATCCAGCGTGATCTCGCCCAGCACCCCGCTGGCCAGCGGGCCGGTCAGCTCGTACGACTGCGGCCTGGCCACCCCGCCGGTCACCACGATCTTGATCTGCGGCCGGATCACCAGCTCGTTGGCGATGTTGAGGGCATTGGTGACCACGGTCAGGGTCGGCTGGCCGCCCATCCCGGCCGCGCTGTCGCCGACGACGTCGGAGCGCACCGCCAGCGAACGGGCCACCTCGGTCAGAGTCGTGCCGCCGGTCAGCCCCACCACCTCGCCCACGGCCACCAGTTCGGAGACCGCGCGGCCGATGGCCTGCTTCTCCGGGGCGTGGCGTCCGGTCTTGTAGCGCAGGGCCAGTTCGTAACTGACGCCGTGCGCCACCGCGCCACCGCGGGTACGGGTGAGCAACTGCTGCTCGGCGAGCTGATCCAGGTCACGGCGGATGGTCGCGGCCGAGACGTCCAGCGTCGTGGCGGCGTCCTCGACGTCCACCCGGCCGTTCTTACCGACAAGTTCCAGCAGCGCGTTCCACCGGGCATCCCTGGACAAGGCAACTCTCCTTACGAGTCCGGGCTTCGGGCACCCATCCCCTTGGGTACGGTCACCGGACACGCGCAAGCGTCGCACAAGGCTCCGCCCAGTCAAGCCTCCTGCAAGCAGAATGCTTGATAATGCTCGTAGGTCGCGTATAACGTGCGTAAACGAGCATCCCACTACGAGTACGGAGTGCAAAAGTGTCATTTGTCGAGATCGAGACAGCCAGTCAGCCGGATTGCTGGCGTCGCGCCGCCGAGCTGGCCCAGACGCAGTCGGCCGCTCTGCCCGCCACCGGTGAGCGCATCGCGGTCGTCGGCTGCGGCACCTCGTTCTACATGGCTCAGGCGTACGCCGCGCTCCGCGAGGGGTCCGGCCAGGGCGAGTCCGACGCCTTCGCCGCCTCGGAGTTCCCGTTCGGCCGCGGCTACGACCGGGTCGTCGCCCTCACCCGCTCGGGAACCACGACCGAGGTGCTGGAGCTGCTCGAACGTCTGCGTGGTGCCACCCGCACAGTAGCCATCACCGCCGATCCCGACACCCCGGTCATGACGGCCGCCGACGACGTCGTCGTGCTCGACTTCGCCGACGAGCAGTCCGTCGTGCAGACCCGGTTCGCCACCACGCTGCTCACCCTGCTCCGCGCCCACCTCGGTCTGCACACCGAGGACGTGGTGCGCGACGCGGAGACCGCGCTGGCCGAGCCGCTGCCCGAAGGCCTGGTGGACTGCACCCAGTTCACCTTCCTCGGCCGCGGCTGGACGGCGGGGCTCGCCAACGAGGCGGCGCTCAAGATGAAGGAGGCGTCGCTGTCCTGGACCGAGTCGTACCCCGCGATGGAGTACCGCCACGGCCCCATCAGCATCGCCACCTCCGGCACCGCGACCTGGATGTTCGGCACCGCCCCCGAGGGTCTCGCCGAGCAGGTGCTGGCGACCGGCGCCCGCTGGGTGGAGAGCGGCCTGGACCCGCTGGCCGAGCTGGTACGCGTGCAGCGTCTGGCCATCGCCCGCGCCGCCGCCCGCGGTCTGGACCCGGACAGCCCCCGTCACCTCACCCGCTCCGTCGTGCTCACGGATGCCTGACCGGCCGGTGCACATCGTCGAGCGCACGTTCGGCGACCCCGGCGAAGGCGCTCGTGAGGCTGCTCGCGGAACCCCTCATGAAGCCCTTCACCAGGGCGTTCGTGAGGGGTTTCTCGCCAGGCCCGCGGGCGGGCCGGTACGCGACACGGAAGTCGGGGTGCTGGTGCTCGCCGGGTCCAGCGGGCGCATCGAGGACGAGCGGTGCAGGCTCCTGGCCCGGGAGGGCATCGCCGCCCTGTCGATCCGCTGGTTCGGCGGCCCCGGGCAGCCGCCGGGCATCTGCGAGGTCCCGCTGGAGACGTTCGAGCCCGCGATCGAGGCGCTTCGCGCGGGCGGCGCACGGCGGATCGGCGTCCTCGGTACGTCCAAGGGCGCGGAGGCCGCCCTGCACCTGTCCGTGCTCCTGCCCGGTGTGGACGCCGTGGTGGCGCTCTCGCCCACCTCGGTCACCTGGGCCAACGTCGGGCCCGGCCGGGACGGACGGAGCCGTCCGTACCGCTCCTCCTGGACCTGGCGCGGTGAGTCGCTGCCGTTCGTCCCCCTCGACGACTCCTGGGCACCGGCGCCCGGACGGCCTGAGGGCGATCCCGTAGCCGTCCTCGGCTGGTACGAGAAGAGCCGGCGGACGTTCGCCGACCGCGTCGACGCGGCGGCAATCCCGGTGGAGAGGTCCGGTGCCGAACTCGTCCTGGTCGCGGGCGGCGACGACGCGATGTGGCCCTCGCTGCGCTCTGCCGAGGAGCTGGCCGCCCGCCGCAGAGCGGCCGGCCTGCCCGTACGGGTCATCGGCGGCCCCGACGCGGGCCACCGCCCACGGCTGCCGGGCGAGGGCCCGGCGCCCGCCTCCACGCAGTTCCTGTACGGAGGTTCGACCGCGGCGGACGCGGCCCTCGGGGCAGCCGCCTGGCCCCACATACTCGACGCGCTGCGCGGCACGCGCGCTCCGGTCGGAGGTATGTGAGGAGGACCGGCGGTGCGTGCGGAGGCCGACGGTCCCGCGAGGAAGCCGGCAGTACGGGAGAAGGCCGGCGGTCGTCCCTTCCGCCGGCCCGGTCTCTCGAACGGCACCTCTCCGTGGTCAGGACTCCTCGAAGTAGACGTCCAGAACCGCGTCGAGTTCCGCCGCCCACTCCTTGAGGCTGCTCCTGGCCGGCGCCTCGACCTCGGCGTTGAACCATCGGCGGGTCGACATATGGACCGTGACGGTGAACCGGCGGCCGAACCGGGGGGTCTTCACCTCGACCGCGCCGATCTCGTCCCAGCGGAACTCGGCCTCCTGATCGTCCAGCCGGAACCGGACACCCTCGCGGTCCGCGGTGATCGACCCGCGGCGGTCGCTCACCTCGAACGCGGGCCCGTCCGCCGCCTCCTTCCCGTCCGCCGCCGAGGCCTCTTCCGAGTCCGGCTCCGAATCGGACACGGCCTCCGCGGCCTCGGACGCCCGCTCCTCCGTCCTTTCCGGCTCCGACTGTTCCCGCTCCGTCTGTTCCGGTTCTGTCTGCTCCAGGTCTGTCTGCTCCAGGCTCGTATCCGGTTTCCCGGCCGTGACGGGGGCCATGAGACCGGGGATGAACGCCGGGTCTGTCCCTGCGGCGTATCCGGGCTGAGTGTTCGGATCTATGCGCTGCTCCACGGCGGGCAGTATGGCCGACGAAACTGTGCCGGGCCAGCGAGCCCGCCGTGGAAGCCGCACGGGATCTATGTGCTACGACACCGCTCCCCGCGCCGCCAGGAGTTCGGTCACCCGGTCCAGCGGGAGCGCCGGGACGTGGTGTCCGGCCCGGCCGGTCATCGCGTGCGCGCCGGTGAGCACATTGAGCACCGCCTCCTCCACCGACTCGACCACGGCGCCGTAGAAGGGGTCCATCCGGCCCCAGGGCACGAAGCGCATCGACTCGTACGGCGCGCTGCCGTCGTCCTCGGGGAACGTACTGGTCAGCGCGGACGGGTTGGCCGTGGAGAAGGCCAGGAACAGGTCTCCGGAAAAGTGGCTGCCGGTGGTGCCGGTACGGGCCAGGCCGAGCGTCACCCGACGGGCCAGCGCCTTGCACTGCCCCGGCAGCAGCGGGGCGTCGGTCGCCACCACCACGATCACCGAACCCGCGCCGGGCGGCACCGGGCGCTCCCCGTCGGGCGCCGCTCCGGGGGCCGGTGCCTCGACCGGGTCGGACAGCTCGCGCCCCACCGGCACCCCGGCCACCACCAGTTCGCGCCGTGCGCCGAAGTTGGCCTGGACGAAGACACCGACGGTGTACCGGTCCTCGCCGTACTCCACGACGCGCGACGCGGTGCCCGAGCCGCCCTTGAAGCCGTAGCAGCGCATGCCCGTTCCGCCGCCGACGCATCCTTCCTCGACCGGCCCGGACGCCGCCGCCTCGATCGCGGCCGCCGCGTGGCGGGACTCCACGGCCGTACCGTGGATGTCGTTGAGGTGGCCGTCCCAGGTCTCCGTGACGACCGGCAGCAGCCACTCCGGCGCCATGCCACGGCAGTTGGCGCGCACCCACTCGACCACGCCGCGGTGCACCGGGCCGACCGCGTACGTATTGGTGATGACCACCGGAACGGCGAGCGAGCCGGTCTCCTCGATCCACGCGGTCCCGGTCATCTCACCGTTGCCGTTGAACGAGTGCCAGCCGGCCGCGCAGGGGGTGCCCACACCGTCCCGGCCGCGTGGCAGCAGCGCGGTCACTCCGGTGCGCACGTCGTCGCCGTCGACGAGGGTGACGTATCCGACCTCCACGCCGGGGACGTCCGTGATCGCGTTCCACGGTCCCGGCTCACCGGTCAGGGGGATGCCCAACTCACGTGCGCGCCTGCGCTCTTCGCCCGGTTGATCTTCGCTCATGCGGACAGAGGTTACGGGAACACCCACCCGTCGGACGAGACCTGCGCCGCTGCTTCCCGGTCCCTACGCACCCGTTCCGCGCGGAGCGCCGGGGGCGTTCCCGACGACGATCGCGGTCAGCACCAGGCCCTTCTCGGCCAACCAGCGGCCGTGGAAGGCCGCGGGGACCGCTTCCGACCCGGTCCCGGTCGCCGGCACCGGGTCGGAGGCCAGCAGTTCGGCGGTGAAGCTACCGTCGAGGCGGAGCTCGATGTCGGCCTCCTCGAAGCCCAGCCAACGGTGGGTGAGCGGGAACCACGCCTTGTAGACGGCCTCCTTCGCGCTGAACAGCAGACGGTCCCAGTGAATCTCCGGGTGCTCCCGGCGCAGTTCGCGCTCCCGCCGCTGCTCCGTCGCCAGCGCGATGCTGTTGTGCACGTCGCCGGGCAGCGGCGCGTGTTCCTCGGCGTCGATGCCGATGCTGAACACATCCGTCCGGTGGGCCACGGCGGCGGCGCGGTAGCCGGTGCAGTGGGTCAGGCTGCCGACCGTTCTCTCCGGCCAGATCGGGGCGCCCCGTTCACCCTTGAGGATGGGGACGGGAGCGATGCCCAGCGAGCCGAGCGCGCGGCGGGCACAGTGCCGCGTCGTGGCGAACTCGCCGCGCCGCTTCGCCACGAAGCCACGGGTCAGCTCCTCCTCGCCGGGCAGCAGTACGGCATCGGGCAGGTCGGAGAACGCCTCTGCCACCGCTACCCGGGACGGCAGGATTTTCTCGATCATGATCTCCCCTTACCTGCTGGACTCCCCCATCCTGCCTGCTCTCGCGGGCTCTCCCAACCGGTCGGCGGCACGGGCACCGACTCCACGGTGTTGTATCGGCCACAGCGCAGTCGTCAACGGCCTCTTCGGCATCCTTGCGGTTCCCTCAGGACTCGGCGAGCCTCGGCCAGCGGATCTGCGTGGCGCACAGGGACACGAGGATCGCCGAGGCGGCGACGGCGGCCATTCCCCAGACGAGACTGCTGGCACCGGCGATGAAGCCGATCACCGCGGGTCCGGCCAGCAGGCCCGTCGTTCCCATGGCGGCGACCAGGGCCAGCGCGTCCGTACCCTGTGCCGCCGCCGCCACGTAGATGCACGGCGTCACGGCCGCGACGCCCAGTCCGACGCAGGCGAACCCGATCAGCGTCGGCACGACACCGCCCGCCAGCAGGGCGAGCGCCAGCCCCGCACCGGCCACCACGCTGCCGACCCGGACGATGCGTCCGTCGCCCCAGCGGCTGCGCCAGCCGTCGGCGAAGACACGGGCCAGCACCATCATGACCGAAACCACCGCGATGCCCATGGGCGCCAACTCCGACGCCGCGTCGACGACGTCCTTCATGTAGAGCGCGGACCAGTCGTTCATGGCACCTTCGGTCACCGTGCCGAACACCATCGCGCAGCCCATCCATACCGTCACGCGGGACGGCATGCTCAGCTTGCGACGGCTCTTCTCCGGAGCCGGGACCGGGTCCTCCGCCGGGGCCTCGGCCCGAGGCTGCTGTTCCTCCGTCAGCAGGCCCGACCGGGTGAGGCCGACCAGCAGGAGCAGGAGGACGGCGGCCACGCCGAAGTGCGCGGCGATGTCCGTGGTCACCAGGTTCACACCGGACGCGAGAAGCGCGGCGAACAACGAACCGGCACTGAACGTGGCGTGCAGTTTGGCCATGGCGGTTCGCTGATAGGTGACTTCGAGAGCCGCCCCCTGAGCATTCATCGCGACGTTCAGGCTGCCGACGGCGATTCCGTCGCAGCAGATGACGACAAGGGCGACCGGGTAGTTGGGCGCCGCCGACAGGGCCAACAGGAGCAGGCTCAGACATACCGCCGACACGACCGCGAGGCGCCGCGAGCCCATGCGCTTCATCAGTACCGCCACGAGGGGGAACGATGCGGCCGCGCCCGCACCGCAGGCCATCAGCAACAGGCCCAGTTCCGCCTCCGTGAGGTCCAGCCGTGTCTTGATGGCGGGGAGCCGTGAGGCCCAGGTCGCGTACTGGAACCCGAGAAAGCAGAACAACCCCGCGATAGCGAGCTGCGCCCGGCGGAATTGATCACGAACGCCAAACATTGGTCATCAGCCCACTTCGTCTTCCAGAGGTGCCCGATGCGAGGACGCATGGGCGGGATTCGTTCTGCTGCCGCGGACGCCCGGCACCGCCCTGGACATGTACACCGCGTCCGCGCCGTAACTCTTCGGGGGCGTGACCTCCCGATGGGCCCGGTATCCGTTCGCCGCCCAGAAGGTGTCGCTGCCCGAGACGGCGACCAGGGAGATCGCTTCGTACCCCTTCGATCCCGCCGTTCCGGTGAAATGACGCAGCAGGCCCTTCGCCAGACCCCTGCCACGCAGTTCCTCGGCGATGACGAGGTCGTGCAGATGCAGATTGCGCGAATGGAAGACGATGTCCTCCGCACGGGTCAGATCCGGATACTCGAACATCGGGTAGGGCAGGGCCAGCAGGTAACCCGCCGTCCGGTTCCCGTGGTCCACGACGAAGCAGGTGGCCGGCGAGGCATGGGCCCGGGACTCCAGTGCCGCCCGCCCCTCCGAAAGACCGTCGTCGGTGTACGCGCCGGCCTCCAGCGCCACGATGGCGTCCCAGTCGCTGTCGCAGATGTGTCGTATACGCACGTCGTGACCCGTCTAATCGCCGTGTACGCAGGTGTACGGAAGCGGATCGAAACCGTTGAACCCCTGCGTCATGTAGCCGGTGGCATAGGCGCCGCTGGAGAGAATCCAGACCGGGTCTCCTGATGCGGCGGAGCCTGGTACGGCGACGCGATCGTGCTCGTGGTCGTATGCGTCGTCGCTGTCGCACGTGGGACCCGCGACAACGGCCCGGACGCTTTCCGTGCCGGAACGAGAGGGAAACAGCAGCCGGTACTGCAACTGGTCCATCTCGTACAGTCCGTTGAACTTTCCGCAGCTCAGATACAGCCAGTGCTCGCGTGCACCGTCGATCTGCCGTCGGGAGGACAGCCGTGACACATGTGCCCTGATCGCGCCGTGGTCGGCGACCAGATGACGTCCCGGCTCCATGACGAAGTCGAGAGGGGATTCCGAGACCGCCCCGAGGTACTGCAGGCCTTCCCGGATCACGGCGAAGATCTTGTCCAGCGGAGGATCCAGAGGTACTCCCCGGCTGTCGAGATAGCCGAGAGCGGGCAGGCCGCCACCGAGATTGATGTGGTCCGGGAAGATGCCCCGCCGGTTCAGGTCCGTGAGGACGCCGGCAAGGAGCTCGAAGGCGTCCTGCCAGGCCTCGGACGTCATCTGCTGCGAGCCGACATGAACGGACAGACCGGACGGTGTCAGGCCGGCCGACCGCGCGGCCTCCATGACGAGTACCGCGTCGGTTGCGGAGCAGCCGAATTTCCGGCTGAGACCCCACAGTGCCCCGTCCCCACTGGTGGCCAGTCGGCAGAACACCCGGGAACCGGCGGCGTGGGCCGCTATCGCCGCCACGTCCTCCAGGCTGTCGGTCGCGAAGTCCCTCACACCGAGGCGGTGGGCGTCGGCGATGTTCTCGTCGGACTTGATGGTGTTGCCGTAGTGAATCCGGTCGACCGGCACGCCGGTCCTGAGGGCTTGCGCGATCTCATTGGGGCTTGCCGCGTCGAAACCCGATCCCTTTCCCGCCAGGCGGCCGAGGATCTCGTCCACGGGGCAGGCCTTCATGGCGAAGCGGACGGAGATGTCCGGCAACTCCCGTAACAGTGCGTCGTACTGCGCTTCGATGCCCGCGAGATCGAAGAAGATCCGGTCCTCGTCGGCGGCTTCCAGCGCAGCGCGCATATGAGCATTCAGGTGCATGTTGATCCACGCCCGCCTAGCGAATCGACTGATGAACGCCGGTGGATGTACTCGGCCCACGCACGCTGGTGGATCTGCTCGCCTCCATCAGGGGGCGCCAGGCCTCGGTCAGCAGCGCGAAGTCCTCGATGTCCGCCTGGGCCTCTTCGAGCAGTCGTCGACCGCGCGATGCCAGGATGTCGGCGAACTCGGCGTATCTGCCGCCCAGTTTCCGGTAGGAGCGGTCGAGGACGTCCAGCCGGTGTACGTTCTCCTCGCGGTCCGACCCGGCGCTCTCCCTCGCCAACTCGGCCACCGCTTCGGGGCGCAGGTGGAAATCGCCGTCGATCAACGAGGCACCGGCCGCCGCCATGCGGTCGTAGATGAAGTTGAAGTAGAGCATCGACAGGAAGAACTTCGTCAGCCGCAGCTGATAGGCCATGAATCCGGCATCGGTCCGGCGTTCGGCCGTGTAGTAGTTCACGATGTGGCGGTTGTGCAGAACACCGGGCAGGGTGCCGTCGTGCACCAGGTGCATCAGGAAGTAGTCGCTGCCGATGGTGTCGGTCGCGGGCGGCAGTGGCACCCGCTCGTACACCTCGTGCAGGAAACTGATGTTGCACATGTCCACACGCATGGGATCGACATGGGTCAGGGTCGAGTGATCGCCTGTGAACGCGTCGGTGCCCGCTCCCCGGAAGGATTCGTCGACCAGTTCCCTCTTCCGCTCGTTGGACCAGTGGCGAGGAGCCCAGAGACCGACGACGTCGTGGTAGATGTCGCGGTCCAGCCGGGAGATCTCGCCGATGTCCACCGAAAGTTCACCCACGAATGAACTGCCCACCATCACCACCGGTTTGGACGCGTGCTCCGGACCGAGCACGGTCTCGGACACACCGCTCGCCGCGTCGGCCGCGGTCTTCCCGAGCGAGGTGAGCTCATGGTGAATGGGAAAGACCGTCTCACCGTTCAGAACCTGGTACGTGCTGTCCGAATCCCTGCGGTGCACCGAGTGGCACCCGAGCGCACCGGCGATCAGAAACGCGCGATTGGTGCAGGCGCCGTAGGACACACCGGCCGGGAGCATGAGGTCGAGCATCAGATCCGGCTTGAGAACACCGGAACGCCGGATCACCCGCCGCAGGAAGTGCCTCTGTTCCGCTTCGCCGAGGTGATGCACGATCACATTCGGCGCCCGGCGGGCCTCGCCGACGACCTGGGCGTGCTCGGTGAACGTCTGCTTCCCGGAGGAGTCCAGGATCAGCACATGCACCTCGACGCCGAAGTGTCCGGCCGCGTAGTCCGCTTCCTCGCCCACGGCCGCAATCGTGGCGGCGCAGGCCCTGTTCGTGGGAAGGGTCAGGCAGATGCTGCGCATGCCGGCTCTCCCGTCGACCGTTCGGATTCCCGCTCGTTCCAGGACGTCAGCCCCAGCAGCTTCTCCCCGAGGCCGTTCAGCACGGCGGTGCCGTACCTGAGGGATTCATGCCTCGTGGCGTCACCGACCAGGGTCCTGTTCCAGTCCGGCGTGCCGAGCCGCCGCCACGATTCGACCCGGGAGCGCCGCAGCTCTTCGTGCGACTCCAGTGCGGGCATCATGGAGAGGTACTGGACCGCGCGCACACCGTTGTCCGAGGTGTTGCGTGCCACCCCGTGCGCGAGCAGACCGTTCCAGATCAGCAGGTCCCCGGCCCCGAGTTCGGGCCGGACCACGGGAAACTCCTCCCCGTCGGCGTCCGGCCTGATCGGGTCCCGGTCCTCCGGCTGCGTGGTCTTCCACTGCTCGAACCGGCGGAACAGTTCGGGCGAGCACTGGAAACCGCCCAGCTCGGGCCGGGTGTCGTTGAGCGCGATGATCCCCTGGACCCGTTGGGGCAGAACACCGAGCGTGGTGTCGACATCCCAGTGGAGCTCGATGTCGAAGCCCTTGTCCGTGGGCTCGATGAGCGCGCGATCACGGTTCTTGACGTTGGGCGGATTGAGATTGAGCCGGTCCAGCGTCACCCACAGCTCTTCGCAGTCCCACACATCGACGAACGCGTCGTAGACGCGCTGCGCCTGTCGGCTGTCCCAGATCAGCTGGTGATGGTACGCCTCGACGAAGCCGTAGACATGCAGCTCCCGGTCCAGATCGGTCCGGAACGGCCGGTCCCCGTACCAGCTTTCGGGCCGTGCCGGATCGAGCCCCTGGAAGTCCCAGGTGAAGTCCAGCAGGCGTTTCGCCGCGGCGGCGGGAATCGCCTCCCTGACGATGACGTAGCCATAGGTCTGCCAGAAGTCGAAGTCCTCCTCGGACAGCACCCGGAGCTCTCGCGACTTGCGGATGTCCCTCAGTGGTGTCCGTGCCAGGTATGCCTCACCGTCCGAGCTGAAATACGGGAGGTCCGAAGGGGCTCGATGCAGATACGGTTCGGGCGTCGGCATGCAATCACTCCAGGCTCGAAATGTCGGTGGGCGCCGGAAACGGCCTCCGCTCGTCGTCGTCGTCGGCGTCGGCGCGGTGTGTGTCGGGACAGAGCGATGGACGTGGCCCGGTCGTCGGGGCCGGGTCGCCGTCGGCCTCACGAGTCCGGCGTTGTGCCGGCCTTCGGCCGAGCCGTTCCCCACCTCGACTCTTGTCGACCGCAGGGCGGCGGACAAGCCTTTCGGTGTACGCCGAATCGCCTCGGCCACGCACCGCGCCGTCGGGCTGTATCCGGCGAAACCGCTGGTGAGGAGCGCGACCACGGACCAGCCCGGAAGATCACTTGTTCATCAGACACTGCGTCAGCGTCACGCCCGAACGATTCAGCTCGTACAGGACACGGGTGCCGGCCCGGTGGCGTTGGACCACACCTGCCGAGACCAGGGCCGACAGGTGCTGGGAGACCGTGCTCGCGGCCAGCCCCAGCTGGTCGGCGAGCGCGGACGTGGTGATCGGTACAGCAAGTTCACGGACGACTGAGGCGCGCCCCCGGCCCAGCAGGATCGCCAACCGGTCCTCGCGTGAGGGCTGTTCGGCGCCGGCCCGCTCCGGATCGGCGTACAGGAGTCCCGCCCCCCGCGCTGCGAAGGAGACCACGGTCCGCCCGTCGGCGACCGACCACCAGTGGGTGGCGTCCGCGAACAGCATCGGCACGGCGGTCACGCGATCCACACCGTCCGTGCGCTCGAACGGGATCCCGAGGTCGCGGAGCAATGCCACACCCCCGCCCATCGCCAGGGTGCGCGAGCGGAAGAGGATCTCCTCCTCCAGGGAACGCGCCAGCCCGATCCCCCGCGGCTCGATCGCGGTTCGCCAGAAGTTCGACAATTCGACCGCCAGATAGCCGAGTTGTACTTCGGGGTCGCGGACCATGGCGGCGATCAACGGGTCCGCGAACGCCTGCGGGTACTCACGGGCGAGCTCGTCACGGACGAGTCCGGCCGATACGCGTGCCATGTCGCCGAGCTCATCGGCGACACCCGCCTTCCGGGAGGTGACGCCTCCCGTCAGGAACGAGGGAATGCGTCCGCGCGGCCGGGCCAGGGCGACCACCGACCTCAGACGCGGTGTCAGCGCCCCGTGTGCCTCACGGGCCCAGGAGGAATGCGGCCAGGGGACCTCGGGGCCGTATCGGACCAGCAGTGCGGCGGCACCGAACGCCTGCCACAACTCGCACAACGCCAGGCGTACGTCCGAGAGCTGTCGGTCCATCAGCTCTCCCGGGCGGCACTGGCGCACACCGCTACGGACTCCCGGACCGGGCTCCACCCGGACGCCAACCCCCTTGATCTGAACCGGCATTCAGTCCGGGAGAGCAGCACACCCACAGCAGAAGCACGCGACGGCTTGAACATGAACCCCGCCCATTCATCGTGGTCCAGACCAATGATGAATGAGCTTTCGGCACCCGTCCGGCGACTGTCAAGGATCTTGTGCCCCAGGTCACATCGACATCACTCACGGCGACAGTGTGCATGCGGATGGTGATGCAGTTTAGCTTGTACATGCCAAGTAACAACTTGCCGAGCCGGCGTGGCCGGACGCCCGAACAGTGCGCTTACCAGGCCAATTGCCGTGCGGGGTATGCCTGTCGGCCCGATTCTCTTCGCCCGGCCGTAACCCGGGCATGCGTGCGCTCGGGTTACCGCCGGACGTCGGCCGGCACCTCGCGCAGGGCGGTGGCGACGGACTCCAGAACCTCGATGGGGCGCAGCAGATCCCCGTAGTCGATCGGCGGCCTGCCCGTGCGAGCCATCTCCAGGAACGCTTCGAGGCCGGGCACGCAGTAGTCCGCGCCCGGAACGAGGGTCTGCTGGACCATGCTCTCCCGGGTGAACGTCATTCCGTGGAAGGGGATCTGTTCCGTGCTGCCGGGCTTGACGAGGTTCACGACGACGCGGGTGTCGCCCGCGGTGAACGAGGCGGTGACCGTGGTGCCGGTGACGTCCGTCCGGACGCCGGAGATCTCACCGGGGGCGAGCCGCAGGGCGATGTCCACCGCGTGGATGCCGTAGAAGAAGATCCCGCCGTGGTCGCCGGCCGGGTCGGCGGGACCGGACACGACGACCAGGTGCGGCCCTCCTCCCGGCGCCGACCGGGCCACCAGCGCGTCGGTGTCGGGGATCCAGCGGAGCGCCGAGGACGAGGTGAGCGGTGCGCCATGGGCGCGTGCGGTGTCGATCAGGGCCCGAGCGTCCTCGACGGTGCGGGCGAGGGGCTTGTCGACGAACACCGGAAGGCCTTCGGCCAGGAAGGGGGTCGCCTGGTCCCGGTGGTGCGCGCCGTCCCGGTCCGCGACGACGACGGCGTCGACCAGCCCCAGCATCCCGGTGGGCTCGTCGACGATCTCCGGGATGCCTCCGGTGGCCGCCAGCGTGTCGTTGCGCCGACCTCGCCCACCGCTGAGCGCCACGACGCGTGCGTCGCCACCGGCCTCGTCGACATTGAGGTGACGGACGATCTGGTCGACATGGCTGTTGTCGGTGCCGACGATCCCGATGCGCATCCGGAGAGCTTCCCTTCGAGGTGACAGGCTGGTGGAACACACCCTCCCGGGCGCGAGGAGGCGCCCCTGCGCAGCGCAGGACCGAGTTTCCCACAGGGGTGGAGCAGCGCCCCCGTCTACCTGATCGCGCGGGGCCGTGGCACGGGCGGGCGCGAGGCGTCCCGGCCGTGCTCGGCGTAGCCGACCGGACGTCCGGTGTCGGACCGTCGGACGGCCATGGCGGGCGACGGGCGGGGGTGTGGAGGCGGTACAGATACTCCTGCGCCGTGGGCAGCGTCTCCAGCAGGATCTGCTGCTGGCGCTTGATCTGCAGGAACCGGGCCTCCGCCGCCCGGCCGGCGGCCGGGCGATGGGTCAGGGCGGACCGGGGTGCCGAGCGGTCCGTGGTGAGTGAGGCCGGCAGGCAGTATCCACCGCGACCTGACGGCCCGTGCGATTCCTCATGTCGACGCGGCGCAGATCGAGGTCGTGACCCGCCCGGAGACCGCAGGCATTCGCGATCTCCCGGAGGCGCGCAACGCCGCGCAGAGTGCCGGGGAGAAGGCGAGCTGGTCCCTCAGCTGGGAGCTGATCGAGGAGGTACTGGCCGCCGACACTTTGGTGATCGGCCTGCTCATGTACAACTTCTCCGTACCGTCCGCGTTCAAGGCCTGGTTCGACCGGATCGCCATACCGCCGCTGATCGTGGACCTCACCACCGGGAAGGGCCCGCTCTCCGGCAAGCGGACCATCGTGGCCACGGCCCGCGGCGGCGCGTACGGGCCGGGGACGCCCAGGCACGGCTCGGACTTCCAGGAGCCCTATCTGCGCGCCGCGTTCGGCATGGTGGCGCTCGCGGAGAACCTGGAGTTCCTGCACTCCGAGATGACGAAGTCCGGCCATGTGCCGCTGCTGGCCCAGTTCCGGGACATCGCCGCCGGTTCCCTGAAGGAGTCGGTGGAAAGCGCCCGCGAGTACGCCCGCCGCTGACGGGGCACGTCGACGGAACCACGGGCCGGCTTGCTCCACCGGATCTCGGCGGCATCCGGGGCCGTGCGCATCAGGAGGTCCCTGAGGGGCGGGCCCGGCTCCCGCCCCTTCGGGCTCACTCGCCCGCGAGATCCTGAATGCTGATGTTGTCGTGCTGCACGACCCGCGTCGGAACATCTCCGTTCTCGATGCTCCGGCCGGGCCGGTAGAGGCCCCACTTGATGTAGCCGAAGTTCGTGGGATTCCTGGGGTGGAAGGTCTGCACGTTCTCGTACGTCTTGCGCAGTGCGAAGTCCGATTCGCCGGGCATACGGACGGAGATCTCGTCATAGCCGGTCTTGTCGTCCGTCCAGCGGACGTCCACGCGGAATGTCATCCACTGATTGACGTACGGGCGGAAGTCGTCGACCACATCCGCCCGCAGTTCGAGCGTGGGCGACCGGAAGGCGATCGAGGCGTCCTGCGCGGTGGCGTGTGTCGTCGTCAGTCCGGGAATTCCCGAGTCGAGGCTGCCGTCCTGGTAGTCGATGCCGAGCAGGGTGGAATGCGCGCTGCTGCGGGACTGCTGCGCCGTGGACCGGTTCGGCCTTTCCTGACCTGCCTCAGCGGTGTTCAGGCACACACGCAGAGAGTCCCCGTCAGTGCGAGGGCGGTCGTGGCCCGCACCATTGTCTTCCTGTGCATTTCCGCGTCCCTTCCTGTAGCCGTTCCCCGTCGGTCGTACGGTCAGCGGCCCGGCCTGTCGGTGATCCGGATCAGGTTGCGGCCGCGCATGGTGCAGAGGTGACCGGCCTCGTCGTCGGTGAGGTGGGAGCCGCTGCACCAACTGCCGTTGACGGCGGGAACGACGGTGCTGACGGCGAAGGCGCGGGGATCGAAGCGGAACACGGTCGTGTCGAGACTCCGTACGCCACACCGCGGTTGGTCACCAGGGCGGCGAACCCGTTGCAGACCTCCCTGATGTCCGCCCGGTGTACGAGGCTGCACCGGTGAAGGCCGATGACGAAGAGGCCGCCCTTGCGTGACAGGCCGTAGAGGTGGAGGTGTTGTCCCCGGACCGCCAGAGCCGCTGTGCCCGCCGTCCGCTGCGGGTCGATCCGCCAGAGTTCCTGGCCGCGGACGGGGTCGAACGCCACCACGGTGCTGCCCGGCCCGGTGGCGAGGGTGTTGTCACCGCCGAGGTGGCGTGACCCAATTCACTTCACTTCAATAGTTGCGCAATGCTTAAACTATCGCCATGAACACAGGCAGCCCGGCGGGGTGGGAAGCGGCGGTACTGGTCGGAGGGCCCGCGGACGGGCTACGGATGCGGGTCGTCGACCGGCCGCCGACGATCCAGGTGACCTGCCCCTGCGAGCTGGAAGCCCCGCCGAACGGCGTGCGCGCGGAGGCGCTGCACATCTACCGCCGCGACTTCCGGGTGAAGAGCGAGCCGCTGCGGTACGGCTTCGACGGGGCCAGCCCCTGACGGGCGCGTTACGCGCGGCTCAACGGACGGCGTCACTCTCCGCGGCGGGGCGGGCCGACGCGGCATCCCCCGGCGCCGCCCGCATGATGCGCGGCGCGTCTTGCGCCGAGGCGTCGTCGGCAGGGGCCGCGGAGGTCTCCGCGGCGCCGTCCTGCTTCATGGCCTTGGCCTCGCTCTTGAGGATGCGCATCGACTTGCCCAGCGACCGGGCGGCCTCGGGCAGTTTCTTCGAGCCGAACAGCACGATGACCACGATCGCCACGATCAGCAGGTGCCAGGGTTCCAGTCCGTTGCGGAGCATCTCGCCCACCCCATTCTCTTCGTTCGGCAGAGGCGGGCGCCGAGTGCACCACACCGCCTGCAACACTTGCTACATTGCGCAACTGTACAACTATGAAGTGGGGTCGGACGTCCCCTTCGTACGAGGCAGACGGATGAGGGCGTACGCATGACAACCAGCCACTCGGCGGCTTCAGCGCGGCGGCGGCGCACGGCACCTGCGCCGCGGGACGGCGGGCATCACAACGTCCGCGCAGGGCGGCGCCGTAGACGCAGTCGTCTGCGGATCACCCTCGTGACCGTGCTGTCCATACTCGTGCTCGGCGCAGCCGGGCTCGGCTGGATCTTCTTCGAACTGAACGGCAACATCGACACCTTCAGCGCAGACGGCATCTCCGGCGACCGTCCCGAAGCCGCGAAGGGCGAGAACGTCCTCGTCATCGGATCGGACGCGCGTACCGGCGGCAACAGCGCGCTGGGCGGCGGCGACAAGGACGACATCGGCCGTTCCGACACCGCCTTCCTGCTGCATGTCTACGCCGACCGCCGGCACGCCGTCGCCGTATCCATTCCGCGCGACACGCTGGTCACCATCCCGCCCTGCAAACTGCCGGACGGCTCCTGGACCGGCACGCGGACCAACACCATGTTCAACGCGGCCTACTCCGTGGGGCAGACAGCCAAGGGCAGTCCCGCCTGCACCCAGAACACCGTCGAGGAACTCACCGGGCTGCGCGTGGACCACACGGTGGTCGTCGACTTCAAGGGCTTCGCGGAGCTGACGGACGTGGTCGGCGGCGTGAAGGTGTGCCTGCCGCAGGACATCCATCAGAAGGACCTCAACCCCAACCGCACCACCCGGGGAAAACTCCTCTTCGGCAAGGGGGAACAGACGGTCTCCGGGCAGAAGGCTCTGGACTACGTACGCATCCGGCACGGCATCGGCGACGGCTCCGACATAGGACGCATCAAGCGCCAGCAGGCGTTCGTGGCCAGCCTGATCACGAGAGTGAAGAGTGACGGCCTCACTCCCACCAAGCTGCTGCCGCTCGCCGACGCCGCCACCAAGTCGATGACGGTCGACCCCGGTCTCGGCTCGGCCGACAAACTCATCTCCTTCGCGATGTCCCTGAGGGACATCGACCTGCACAACACCAAGTTCGTCACCATCCCCTGGCGATACGAGGGTGCACGCGTGGCGATCGTCCAGCCGGCCGCCGACCAGCTCTGGGCCGCGTTGCGGGCCGACCGGACCATCGACGGCAAGGACGCCAGTGGCAAGAAGGGCGCGGCGGCCTCCGCCCCGCCGAGCACCGTCGAGCCCCTCTCCGGGGACGGCGTCGACGTCGCCGTCTACAACGGCACCACCACCAGAGGACTCGCCGCACGTGCCGCAGCCACCCTTGCCGACCACGACTTCACCGTCACCGGTACAGCGAACGCGAGCACCCAGGACCATGCCGACACCGTGATCGAGTACGGGCCGGGGCAGAAGAACCAGGCCCGGAACCTCGCCAGGCTCTTCCCCGGTGCCCAGTTGCACCCGGCGTCCAGCACGGGCATCAGTGTGACCCTGGGCAGGTCCTACACGGCCGGGGGCCCCGCAGCCGAGAGCCCGGCAGCCGAGGCAACCGGGGTTCCCACGACCGTCGCCGACGACGCCCGCTCGGCCGACGACGACCTGTGCTCCGACCTGTCGTACGGGTAGCACCGCCCGGAAGCGGATGCACACACCACCCCAGAAGGACGGTGTGCCCGGACGTGGGCATCGGAAGTGTCCGGGAAAGGGCGGGGCGCGGCCTCGCCGGGCTCGGCGAACCGACGGCTCGTGGCCTTCGCGCGGCCGCCCCGGGAGGCATCGCCGGTGCGCCCGGCGGTCCACCGAGCGGACGTGGACCTGACCCGGGGCCGGCCATCACGTACTACTTGCTGACGGCGAAGCGCATCAGGGCGTGCTCGTTGCCTTGCTTGATCTTGCCCGTCGTATTGATCACTTCGAGCTTCCAGTTGTCGCCCACGCGAACGGCCTTGGCCACGGCGCAACCGTTGTCCTGGGTGAGCAGGCTCGGCCAGATGTCGGCGACCTGCTGGGGGGTGCCCCCGGTCGCGTCGTACACCTTGAAGCTGATGTTGCGTGCCTTCTGGAAGGAACTGCCCTTCTTGTAGGCGGCGGCGACGAACACGATCGACGTGATGTGGGACGGGAGCCGCGCGAACTCGACGGTCACCGTCTCGTCGTCCCCGTCCCCGTGCCCGGTCTGGTTGTCTCCGCTGTGCACCAGTGAGCCGTTGCCCATCGGATCGAGGGAGTCGAGGCCGGCCAGGCGCACGGGGTCTCCGCCCTGCATCGCGACGGCGATCAGGTCGAGGTCGGTACCGGACTTGCGGCGGAGTATCCCCATCACCCCGCCGCTGCTGCCGGCGGTGGGGTCCCAGGACACTCCGATGGACAGATGAGTCACTCCGTCCAGATCCGCCGGGCCGTCTTCCTTCTTGAGCGTAATCATGTGTGGATCTTCCTTTTTGACGACGGGCTGCAACACCTAGAGTGTGCCTGGGAGCCTTCGGACCACCTTCGGCGCGGTTGCGCGGAGCGCGAGAACGGCAGCACGGGCGAGCCGAGCGACGTCGAAGCACAGGTTCGGCACCAGGACCTGTACGTAGCGATGTCGCCGCCGGCGAACCGGCTTCGCGGTGACGGTGTGGTCGATCGCGGCAACGCCGGCGGCGTGCAGAACGGGTTGCGGGCCCGGACATCTCCGGCCCGATCCTGCGGTCCCGGAAGTATCAGGCACCGGCCCCGCGCAGTCGGCCCCTTGGCCCCGCCGCTCCCTCGGCGCGTGCGGCCAGCTGGCCGACCATGAGCCGGACCACGGTCACGACATCGGGATCGTCGACGTAGTAGACCTGACGTCGGCCATCACGGCGGGAGCGTACGAGTCCGGCAAGTCTCAGCTTTGTCAGGTGCTGACTGACCGCGGGCAGCGCCCCGCCCACCCGTACCGAGAGGTGGGTGACATCGCTCTCGCCCTGCGCCAGCGCCCACATGATGTGCAGCCGCGCCGACGACGCCAGCAACCCGAACTTGGCGGCCGCCTCGGCCAGCACCTCGGTGGGCGGATCTTCGGGGTCACCAACGTCTGCCGTCACAACCCGCTCTCTCCCGTCCCGTCCTGGCCAGTCCTCGCGCCGTGGGCCAGTTTAGGTGTCCGGCGTCCGTGCGAACGCTGCGGCGGCGGCACGGGCAGAACCCCTCACCCGGCACACACGGCTCTACGGCTCTACGGCTCATCCCAGGAGCGGGACACCGAGCAGCCTGGGTGCAGGTGGCGCAGTGTGCCCAGCCAAGTCAGGGGCTGCTGTGCCGGCTCAAGCCGGGCTCTCCAGCATGGCGGTCTCGTACGCGCGCAGGGTATGGACGAACAACTGCCGCTCACTGACGGAGAGTGGCGCAAGGGCAGTTCGCCACGAGGCGGCGCCGCGCGCCAGCCAGCCTTGGATCGCCGGCCGCTTCTCGGCGGCGATGCTCACGATGCGGCGCCGCCGGTCCGCCGGGTCCTCTTGTCGCTCCAGGAGCTCCTTCCGGCCCAAGGCCCGCGCACGGCGCAAGCGCGGGCCGCCCTGTCAGTGGGCAAGGGCGAGAAACGATCTTCCGCATCCGTAGCCACAGGCCCAAGATGGTCGCATGGGGGTATCCAGCACACACGCAACGTTCCGCCTGACGTTCACCGACTATCAGCAGGACCCGAGCGATAGCGACGTTCTCCGCCGAGCAGTCACCGTCCAAGCAGACCGAATCACGTTCGAGGACAACCACCTGGACCTCTGGCTCACAGGAACCCTGGTCGGGAGCTTCCCGCTGGACGTGATCGAGTCACTCTGCCCACAAGGAGACCCCGGCAGGCGGCAGGAGTCACCGGACGAACTGCGCTCCCGCTACCCGCAGATGGGCCAACCATGGGCGCCACAGGACGACGCTCGACTCCTCGCGCTCTACCAGCAAGGAGAACGCGACTTCGGCACCCTCGGGAAGCAGTTCGGCCGGAAGCCCAGCGCCATTCGGTCACGGCTGGCAAAGCTCGGTCTGGAGAGTCTTACCTGAGCTTCGAATGCGCGCGCATGAATCCCCCGGTCAGGCGCCCTTCTCAGCAGGTTCAAGGATCGCCACGCACTCCACATGATGCGTCATCGATAACGTGTACAACTCCAAGCCATCAAAGAAAGCCAAGGTCAGATGGGGTTGCCAGCCGCTGTCCGGGTGTCGCCCCGGGCCTGGAGCGTCAACTGAGCGTCATGGGCACCTGACTTACCGCCCCGAACCGGAGGGTCGACGTCACCACAGCAAAGTCGTGCAAGACAGTGACTTGAGCGACAAGTGCAAGCCAGATTTTCCGCTCACCGGCGTCGGGCTGCACTCCGTCTCTCCGTCCCAGATAACTTTGAGCGGGTACACGGGTAAGTCGTGAGAGGTTGCCCTGCGACCTCTGACCGCGCTTGGGGCGAACATGCTGTTTGAAGAGCTGACAGCGCTTGCGACAGAAGGCGGACAGGCACTGGTCCGGGCCGTGGGTACCGCGTTCTGGCCCGTGACGCAGCGTCGCACCGCGAAGTTGGTCGGCCGCGGTGACGCCGAGCGAGTGAAGGCGGAGCTTGTGCGGCTCGATCACACCGCGCAAGCACTGACGCCCCCATCATCAGGCGATGCCGCCGCAGAGCGGGCGCGACAGGAAGGGCTGTGGGCCGGACGGTTCGAAGCCCTTCTGGACCGCCTCGACGGGGCTGAACAGACTCGAGCAGCAGCAGAGTTGCGCGCACTCCTCGAATACCTCACTACCTCAGTCGGCGACACAGCCATCGACACCGGCAACGCGACGGCCCGCGACGGCGGCAGCGCGATCACAGGAATCCGGAACGCAGGCGGTAACCGTCCCGGCGCGTCGAAGGTCGCGCATACCGGAGACGCGGAAGCCTCCGGCCCCGGCTCCAAAGCCGTCACCGGAATCGCCAACGAGTAGGCCGGCCCAGGAACGGCCAGAGGCATCGTGGATACGTTGAACACACCCCCAGAAGCCGACAATCGACATCGCGCTCCGGATCAAACTCGCAGCGGTCGCCAACGGCACGGAAAGCAGGGCCTATAAAGGCCGGGGGATCACATCACCCTCCTCCGTCGCTCGCCGACACTGCCTTCCCCTCCTGCCCGCTGCAGCAGTGCTTGAACTTCCGCCCCCGCCGCATCATGCATGGACACGGCGCATTCCTCCGTGGCCGCACCACCGATAGCGGCACGGCTGCGCCAACAGCCTGCCCAAGGATGATGGCCCGATTGAGGTACGTGGGGTCGTCGGCCACCATGCCCGGAAGGTTCCGGCCCACGATAACGATCAGCGAGCCATGGTGGGCCCGCTCGTACCAGCGAGGAAGGAAGTTGAGCGGCAGTCCCGGCAGGAGGTCGCCATGAGGGCTGCTGAGGGTGAGTTTGTTGTCGACCAGGCGGGCCTGAAGGTCCCGGCCGGGGACGGGCGGCAGGTCGCGGAGGTCGAGGGGCTTGCCACCGTTATCAGTATACAAGGTGCACAAGTTGGTGAAGCCCGACTCCAGGAAGAGCCGGAGGATGACGTCCTCGATGCGGCGGCTGCCGTTGATCGCTCCCCAGCCGCCGTGGCAGTCGAGGACGATTCCGGCGCGGTCGCCGCCGAAGAGGATGCACTCGGCGTCGAGGCGTTCCGGTGAGCGATCGGGGGCCGG
This sequence comes from Streptomyces sp. NPDC059832, assembly GCF_042731715.1. Taxonomy (NCBI): domain Bacteria; kingdom Bacillati; phylum Actinomycetota; class Actinomycetes; order Kitasatosporales; family Streptomycetaceae; genus Streptomyces; species Streptomyces sp. NPDC059832. The sequence continues at coordinate 295,849 of NZ_JBHWIY010000008.1, forward strand.
GCCGGTAAGTTCGATCACCTCGGAGAGGTGGCAGTGGGAGTGCGCGAGCCGGAGCATCAGGGGGTCGACGTCCGGGTGGCGGAGGTAGAGGAGTTCGGCCTCGCCGGACTCGTCGATGATCAGATTGCATATAGTGCAGTACTGTCGGGAGTTGGCGAACCGGAGCGTGAGCGACTCCAGGTCGAATGCGGCGAGCGCCTGTTGCACGGTATCGGAGATCCGCACGCTGCGCAGCCGGGGCAGGGTGGGGGACGGCACCGCTGCATTGTCACGATCGTCCCGGAGGGCGCGAGCGCGGAGTGATTCGAGGACGCGCAGGTCGACCGGGCTGGCACCCACGAGCTCCACGGGGCTCGGTACAGTGCCGTCCGGGTCCGTCTCGTGGTGGAGTGCACCAAGGAAGACCAAAGTCTCTCCTGCTTCCGACCAGTTGCCGAGCGCCTGATGGAGCGCAAAGGCCTGACGGGCGCGGGAACGCGCGGCCTCCGATGCATGGAGGGCCTTTTCGGCGCGGGCCAGGTTGAACAGGCAGGTGGCGCGCAGTGGGCCATCGCCGAGACGTTCGCTGATCTGCAGGGCCGTGCGAAAGGATGCTGCCGCGGCGGGGTGGTCGCCGACCTCGGCGTGGCAGGCGCCGAGGTTGGTGTGCAGGGATGTCAGCACGCTGTCCATGCCGAGCTTTTCGGCGAGCGGAATGTTCTTAGTCATCAGGGCAACGGCTTCATCCCGGTTGCCGGTCTCCAGCATGCAGGTCGCGGACTGCGCGCGGGCGGAGAGGAGGACGTGGAGATCATTGTGCTCGGCAGCGGCTCGCGCAGTCTGTTCGTACTGGTCGGCTGCTTCGTCCCATCGCCCAGCCCGTGCGTGGATGTTGGCCAGTGCCATCCGGCAGTGCAGGACGCCTTCGATGTCGTCGTGCTGTTCACAGTCGTTGAGTGCCGTGGTGATCGCGGACAGGGCTTCGGTGTGCTGGCCGCGTCGCGAGTGGAGGACAGCCAGAGCACGCGTCGCCCGGGCCCGGGTGTGGGGGGAGGCGGCGTCGCTGAAGTCGGAGACTACGGACCACAGCATGCGTGCGCCGTCCTGCCACTGCCCCGCGACGACCAGGGCCTCTCCCAGCGCCGCCCGCACCTGGGCGAGCGCCCAACTCTCGTCAGTGGCGGCGAGAGACTGCTCCGCTTCAGTTAGCAGGCGGACGGCGTCTCCGATCCGCCCCCGGTGCCACAGCAACTGGGCTCGCTTCCGCAGGACATCTGCTTGAAGAACCGGGCTGCCGGACTCCTGGGCCATGTCCGACGCGACCTTGAACTGCGACTCCGCCGTGTCGTGGTGCCCGATACCGCCGCTGTACGAGGCGAGATAGGTCAGGGAGCGCGCCGCATGCTGATGGTCGCCGATTCCGATGGCGAGCTCGGCGCACTGCGCGAGGTAGGTCGCGGCCTGGTCGAGGTCAGCGCGATGCGCGGCATCCTCACCGAGCCGGAACAACGCCCGGACCTGGCCCTGCACGTCACCCGTCTCCTGATGGATGGACAGGGCTGCCTCAAGCGGCCCGGCCGGAGCAGAATCCGGCCGGGCGCTGGCCGGGACCGCCGCAAGGTCCATCAGCGCCTGCGCCTCCCATTCCCGGCTGCCGATGGCTCGTGCCCGCTCGATGTCCCGGACGGACTCCTCCGCCGCCTCAGCCTCGCGGCCCGTGCTGCTGAGCAGTCTGGCGATCGACCGCGTAGCGAGCATCTCACCGAAGCCACTGCTCCGGCTCAGGTCGCGACTGTTGCGCAGGTAGCTCTCGGCCCGGCGGATCTGTCCGACCGCCAGGTACGCCTGACCCAGGTTGCCTAGAGCGAGCGCTAGTGCCTGATGCTGCCCGGCGGTCCTCCAGTAGTGCAGTCCGTTTCGCAGGTAATTGATGGCGTCACGAGGCCGGCCCAAGTTGATCAGGAGTGTCCCCAGACCGAGCTGTGCCATGAAGAAAAGATGCTCGGCTTCGTTGGCCGCGCGCGCCGTTTCAGCGCAACGGTGGAATAGATCAGCCGCATCCTGGCTCTCGCCGAGGTGTGCGGCAACGACGGCCCGGTTGTGCAGAGCGGTGGCCGTCCAGTTGGGGTGTCCGGCCAGCTCCCCGGCCTCCTGTACGCACTGGTAGACGCGGTCCAGTTCCTTCCAGTGACTAGCAACCCGCAAGTGCTCGGTGAGCGTGAAGGCGAGAAGCAGTAGGTAGTCCCAGGCCTCGTACCGCCGGGCCGTCTCAACTAGAGCGACAGCGCCGGGACGGTCCGCGTCCAGCGACCGCAGCGCTGCAGGACTGCTCTCGGCAGGGACGGTCGCCTCCTCGTCCAGAAAACCGATCGCATCGGTAGACGACCGCACGCGGACGGCCGTGACGAGACAGGCATGACGAACAACATCCGCCCGTTGTGTCCCCGACCACGGCGCGGACGTCAGCCGGGCGAAGCGGTGCTGAATTTCGTGCATCACGAATCGGTCGTCGTCGATCTGCTCGATGAGGCTGAGCTCGACCAGCGAGTCGAGGAGCGCGGCTGTGTCCGTGAGGTCGTCGTCGTTGATCTCGTCCAGCGAACGCTGTGCGATGACCGCTGCGACGACATCGACGGTGAACGACATGTGCGGCAGGACGCCGAGCGCGGAGAAGACCTGCGCCTGGTCGTGTTCGAGTGCGTCGAAGCTCTGCTGGAACACAGGCTGCAGCGCGGTCTGGCCGGCGACGAGGGCTTTGACGCTACGGTCCGGGTTGGTGATCTCGGACAGGTAGCGGTCGGCGTTCACACGGGGCCGCCGGGCCAGATGCGCCGCGGCGATGTGCAGGGCGAGCGGGTGACCGGCGCACGCCGCGGACAACGCGGTCGTCTGCTCGCCGGTCAGCCGGCCGGGACCGGCGACCGACCGTACGAGCTCCTTGCTGGGCGCGCCTGGCAGTGGACCGAGGTCGATGAGGCGGACCAGGCCAGTTAGCCCACTGAGCTTGGCCCGGCTGGTTCCTACCAGTGCGAACGGGCCGTCGATGGAGAGGATCTCAAGGAGCGCTTCCTCCGAAACGATGTCGTCGACGAGCAGCAGGACACACTTGCCAGCGAGCGTCGTCCGTAGCAGCGCTAGCTGCTGGTCACGGCGATCCGGCAGGGGGTGCTCTGGCGGAAAGAGCGCGTGGAGAATCGATGACACGAGGTCCATGGGACCGGTCGACAGCGCGAGATTGATGTGAAACTGGCCGTCCGGGTACCGCTCTGCGGCAAGCCGGGACATGCGCAGGGCGACGTCACTCTTCCCGATGCCAGGAGCCCCAGTCACCACAACCGCCGCCCGGCTGCCGCCGTCCGTGCGCCGCAGCACGTCGAGGCCGGCGGAGATCTCCGCCTCGCGCCCAAACAGGCGTGGGCGCCGTTCGCCGGGCAGGACGGATTCCTGCATCGAGCGAGACTGCAGGGAGGGCAGCGTCACACGGACGTCACCCGCCACGTACCCAGTGATGGCGACCCCACCGTGCGAGGCGTATGCCGCCCCCGTCGCCTTGACTGAGACGGGGCCGGGCACGCCGGGCACTGTCGCTGCGCTGACTCCGGTGATCGCGGTGCCGCCGTCCGTCGCGCGGGCGTCGCCGCTGTCCCGCACCTCGGTACCTGGCCGTGCGTCGCCAAACTCGTTCTTATCCTCCACCGAAACCGCTCCCGGGGACTAGCTGTAGTCGACCCCGGTGCCGGCACTGCTGCCGGCACCGTCAGCCTTGGCGTCACCAGTCCGATCCACCCGCACCATTCCCGTGCCCGCCCCACCGGGCCTACGGATCCCGGTGTGCGCGGACCCACCACCAGACGCCTTTGCCTGGCCAGTATCCGTGGCCGAATCTCCACGGCCGGGCTGCAACCACGCCCACACGAGCGCTGCAACCCCGGTGCCGGCCTGCAACGAAGCCCCGACCAGCTCCCCCTTCCCTGGACCGTTCAACAACCACACCATTGGGGTCGCCGCGATGCAGGCCACCCCAACCACGATCAGCACAATCTTCCACGGCCGTGTCACGCCGTCCCGCCTTCCCCCTGACCAGCCTTTCCGCAGATACAGCAAGGACGCTCCTGCCATTGCCGCTGGTTCCAGCGGTCTGCGTCTACCTGGAGCGATCGAAGTGCGATGCCGTCCCGACCCAGGTAGGTGCCGACGATGAATGCCTCATGTCGGCCATCAGGACATGGGCAAATCCCGGTCGAGGGCGGGCAGGAGGCCGCGAACCGGCCTGTCGCAAGCAAAAGCCACTTGGTGGCCTTCGCGTTACTGACTTCGGCTCGTCAGGGTGAACTTTGGCGAAGTCCCTGATGGGCCCGGTGTGGTGGCTGTATCTCGTGATGTGTGAGGTATGCAGATGGGGGCGGGGTGACCGCTGTGGGACGGCGGCGCCGGGAGTCGGTGCGGATGCAGGCGGCCGAGTTGTTCGAGCAGAAGATCAAGCCGCTGGAGGTGGCACGGCGTCTGAGGGTGAGCCCGAAGTCGGCCTATCAGTGGCATCAGCTGTGGCGGGACGGCGGTGCTCAGGCTCTGGCCTCCCGTGGCCCGAGCGGATCCCGATGCCGTCTGTCCCCGCGCTGTCTGGACAAGCTGGCCGCGTATCTCGAGCAGGGCCCGGCCGCGCATGGCTGGGTGGAGGACCAGGTGTGGACCGCGGCGCGGGTGGCCACGCTGATCGGCAGGAAGTTCCACGTCTCCTACAGCGTCTCCGGGGCGACGAGGCTGCTGCACCGACTCGGCTTCAGCCCACAGGTCCCCGCGCGGCGGGTTGCCGAGCGCGACGAGCAGGCCGTCACCGTCTGGAAGGAGGCGACCTGGGACGAGGTAAAAGAACCCGGGCGGCCTGCGGGGGCTACATCTGCTTCGAGGACGAGGCAGGCTTCACCCGCAGGCCGCCCGAAGGACGCACCTGGGGCCGGCGCGGAGTGACTCCGCAGGTGACGGTGAGCGGACGGCGTTCGGGACGGCTGTCCGTGGCCGGGCTGATCGCCATGCGGCCCGGCTCCCGGACCCGGCTGTGCCATCGCCTGCGCGCCCACCCCTCGGGCAAAGGCGAGCGCCGCAGCATGGGAGAGCGCGACTTCATCGCGCTGATCGACGGTGTCCACCAGCTCGTCAAGGCACCGATCGTGCTCGTCTGGGACCGCCTGAACACCCACGTCTCCCACGCCATGCGTGAGCTGATCGCCGAGCGTGCATGGCTGACGGTGTTCCTGCTGCCCGCCTACTCGCCCGACCTCAACCCCGTCGAGTGGGTCTGGGCACACGTCAAACGCAGCCTGGCCAACCTCGCCGTCGTCGCCCTCGACCGCCTCGAGGCCCTCGTCCGCAACCGGCTCAAACGACTTCAGTACCAGCCCGACACCCTCGACGGCTTCATAGCCGGCACCGGCCTGACTCTCAACCCCCCAACGTCACCCTGACGAGCCGAAGTCAGTAGCAGGCCTCAACGGCGGTAAGGCTCGCAAACTCCTACCCGTCGAAAGACTATGCCGACAGTATCGAAGACCGTGCCACAGCCACCAGGAATGATCACGACGAGATGCGTCCAGGCGCTGCTGCCCCGGACTGCCACCCGTCGAGTGCGCCGCTGAGTCGTCAATAGGGCACGGCACATGGAAACAGAGGCACGGAACAAGCCGACAAGCGCCTCTCCGGGGAGGCGCAGCGACGTCCAGCTCACGCGGCGATGGTCAATGGAACGTCCAGCCGCTCCCACGCCCCGAGCACAGCCTTGTGGGCATCCGGCTGCAGATGCGCGTAGCGCTGGGTCGTCTGGAAGCTCTCGTGGCCGAGGAGGTGCTGAACCTCGTAGAGGGAGACTCCCTTCTGGACGAGCCACGAGGCACAGGTGTGGCGCATGGAGTGCGGCGGATAGTGCGGGACGGGGAGTTGCTCCCCGTGGGTGTCGAAGTAGTGGGCGTTCTCGATGGTCGGCCACCAGGTCTGGCGGCGCCAGTTGCCGTCGTCGAGCCGACGGCCGGCGCGGCCCTTGGTGATGGTGGTGAAGACTAGGGCGTCGCGGTCGAGTGGGTGGATGTGCCGTTCGAGGGCGTCCAGGACCTGTGGTGGGAGCGGGACCTCTCGGCGGCTCCTCGAGCTCTTGGGGTACTCCTTGATGCCGCTCTTGGTATTGACCTCCACCACGAACAAGCGGGAACGGCGCTGGTCGATCCGATGGCGGTGCAGGCCGGCGAGTTCGCCCCAGCGCAGGCCCGTGTAGAAGCCGAGCAGGCACATGGTGCGCCACGGGGCCGGGAGCTCGTCGACGATGCTCTGCGCCTGGTCGAGGGTGAACCACTGCGGCGGCTTGACCGCGATCTGCGGCAGGTCGATGTTCCGGCAGGGGCTGACCGCGATGACATCGTCGTCGACGGCCGCCCGCATGATGGACGACAGCAGGTTGTACGCCCTCTTGATCGCGGATGCGCCGACCCCCTTCTCCACCAGTCCGCGGATCCAGCTCTGGACGTCCATGCGGGTGACAGCCCGCATCTCCCAGTCGGTCCAGTGGGGCAGCACGTGGTTCTTGATGCTGGAGGCATCACCGCGCAGCGTGTGGGGCTCGACCACGCGGGCCTGCCACCAGCGGTCGTGCCACTCACAGAACGTCGTCTCACCCGCTCGGGGATCCCGCATGCTTCCACGGGCGAACTGGGTTTCCATCTCGGTACCCCAGACGCGGGCCTGCGCCTTGAGGGGAAACGACTCGCTGAACCGGTCTCCAGTCCGGTTGCGGACGGTCGCCTGCCATTTGCCGGACTTCAGCTTCCGGAGGTACGTGGTTCCGTTCCTTCCTGTTTCGCGTACGGAGGGACTTGGTCCTGGTCAGCGGCGGCGCGCGGGCGAGGCGACCGCCCGGCTGTTGATGAAGTCGTCCAGGCTCGCGGCGGGGACGCGGACGCGAGAGCGAGCCGGTCCCGTGCGCAGGTCGACGACGGGCAGCTCGCCGGCGGCGATGAAGCGGTAGACCGTTCGGCGGTCGACGTCCAGGGCTGCGGCGACGGCAGGTATGGACAGCAGGCGCGGTGCCATAGGCGGTTCCTTTGCGTGAGAAAGAGCGACGAGAATTGAGAGATCCAGCCGGGGCGAGAGGCAACAAGCCCAGCCGATGCTGCGAGATCGCCGAACAGGGCTTTACGAACGGCCGGGATCTCCGAGCGGAGCAGAAGAGGAAGCGAGCGGAGTTACGTGTGCGCGGCGGGGAATTCGAAAACGGCGCGTAGGCGAATCGAGCAAGGTGTCCTCTGGGGAGGTGGGCAGGCTTCTGGCAAGGACCGGTACGACGGGCGTTCCGGGACCCACAATGATCCGGAGAATCGCCGGTCAGGCTAACCGGCGATCGTCGGCTATATTCCGCCCGCGCCGACCGGTTCCAGGTGCGTACGTCGGCCGGCGAGAAGGGCCTGCGGGGCGACCCCGAGGGCTGTGGCGATGGCGACGAGGTCGTCGATGTCGCAGCGTCGGACGGTGCGTTCGATACGGGAGAGCGCGGTGAACGTCATGGGCCGGCCGAGGGCGGTGACGCGGGCGGCGAGCTGGCGCTGGGAGTAGCCGCAGGCGGTGCGGGCGCGTTCGATGGCCTGGGCGGCGGCTCGTCCGGCGGGTCCGATTTCGAGGGGGCGTGGCGGCATGGGTGGTGTTGTAGCTTGCGCACCGGCCCTTCTGGAAGGGTATTCATGTCTGCCGTGAGCGATGCGGATCGCACGGTGTTTTCCGGCGGCTATTTCGTCAACCGGGATTTCGGGTCTACAGCCACCGGGCCACGGGCGAAACGACTTGTGCATGATTCCAGAACCAAGTCTGGACTTTCGCACACCGGGTGTGGCTGTGTTGTCCATGCACCCTGGCGTCGCCGGATTCCCTGCCCCTCTCCCTGATTTCGAATGGTGGTCGATCGACATCGCCCGTATCCGCACCATCAAGCCCGAGGCGTTCGCGTCGGAGTCCCTCGCATCCGTGTCCCTGTCCGCCGAGCGGACCTTCTTCGGCCTGCTCACCCAGGCCGACGACCAGGGCCGCCTCCGCGACCAGGCCGCCGTCATCGCCGGCCAACTGTGGTCGCTGCGCCGCGAGCACGGCCCGGTGGAGGTCGAGGACGACCTCACCCAGCTCGACGCCGCCGGGCTGATCTGCCGCTACGAGGGCGGAGACGGCAAGCGGTACCTGCACATCGTCACCTTCGCCAAGCACCAGAAGATCAACCGCCCGAGCGGAGTCCGCAACCCACCGTGCCCACACCACAACCTCGGCATTCCGTGTGAGCCCTCACCGCAGACGCTCGGAGCGGTCGCGGAGCCCTCCGCGACTCAGCCGGGAGAACCCACGGAGATACCCGTGAACGACGAATCCGCAGGCCAGGGCGGATTCAGTGAGTTCTCACCGCAGCCGCAGGGAGGGCTCACGGAGCCTGCGGTGAGCCCTCACGGCCCGGATCTAGGACCTAGGAACAGGGATCTAGGAACTACCCCGTTGGGGGGCGCAAACGCCCCCGCGCCGCAGACCGTCTCGGCAAAGGACCTGATCAGCGAGTACGCCGCCGCGTGTACGCACCGCCCGCCCCGGGACGTTCTCGGCCAGCTCGGCGCGCAGGTGCGCAGGCTCCTCGGCGAGGGCATCGACGCCGCCCACGTACGGTCGGGTCTCGCACGGCATCGTGCCAAGGGCCTGCACCCGAGCACTCTGCCCAGCCTGGTGCACGAGGCCATGAACGCCTCCACGCCCGCCCCCGCCGCCCACCGGCCGTGGACCAACCCCGCCGACGTGGCCGCCGCCTACGGAGGTGACCTGTGACCGCCACCCTCACCCGGGACCCGCACCAGTTCGGCCGGATCACCGGCCGCCTCGGCGCCATCCTGGCCCAGCGGGGCCTCGGCCCCGCCGCCACCGCGCACGAGCCGCCGCCGGAGCCCGTCACCGCGCTGGAGCTGGCCGATGCCCGCATCCCCGCCCGCTACCGGTGCGCCCTGACCGACCACCCCCACGTCACCGCCTGGGTGGACGAGATCGCCCGCGCCGGCCGCCCCGGACCGGCAGGCGCACCGGGCATCGCGGAGGGCACCTCCCTGCTGATCGTCGGCCCCACCGGCACCGGCAAGACCCACCAGGCGTACGGCGCCATCCGCGCCCTCCTCGCCGCCGGGGTCCGCCTGCGCTGGGAGGCCGTCACCGCCGCCGACCTGTACGCCCGCCTGCGTCCACGCTCCGGCTTCGACAGCGAGCGCGAGCTACAGACCCTGGCGCGCTGCCCGCTGCTGCTCCTGGACGACCTCGGAGCAGCCAGGAACAGCGAGTGGACCGAAGAGCTCACCTACCGGCTGATCAACCACCGGTACGAGCACCTGCGCCCCACCCTGATCACCACCAACCTCCCCACCGCCGACCTACGCACCGCCCTCGGAGACCGCGTCGCCTCCCGCCTCGCCGAGATGACCGAACGCGTCATCCTCGACGGCCCCGACCGCAGACGCCACCCCGCGGCCTGACTTCCCTGCCGGGGACCGGGGACCGCACGGTCCCTGGTCCCCGGCTTGCGGGGGTTCCGGCAGGCCCAGTGGAGGCCGTACGCGGGGACCGGACCCGTCGAAAGCGGGGACCGTCCCCCGCCCCGGGGACCGTCCCCCTGACGACCCGTCGGTCCCCGGTCCCACCGGATACCGGGGAACGGTCCCCAACGCTCGCGGTCCCCGGTCCCGGTCCCCAGCCAAAGGCCGCAGCAGAAGCGGGACCGGGGACCGTGAGGACCTGCACCAGGGGACCGGCGAAGCCCAAGGGAACGGGGGCGCAGTCCGCCACCGCAGAAACGAAACCGCTGCTCAGGGGCACTGCGAGGCCGGTCCCCGTGTCCGCCCCCTGCGGCATGCGGTGCCGGTCCCCTGGGGATCTCGCACGCCGGAACCGTCCTGCTCGGTCCCCGCTCGGTCCCCGACAGAGCGGGGTGCCACCGAGGCAGGGACATCGGTCCGGGGCCCGAGCAAGGCGGGGACCGTCCCCGCTACGAGACGGTCCCGATTCGGGACCGACCGCCAGGGACCGAAGCCTCGTGGGGACCGGTCCCCAAGGGACCGGGGACTGCGGTGGGGGCCAGGAGCCACGGACTCAGGAACGGGCACCGAGCACGGCGTCCTGCGCAGCCGACGACGGAATCCGCAGATGCCCAACCCAGCTGCGTTCCCTCACCGCGCGTACGCCCTCACCGACCATCCGCACAACGACGAAGAACACGGAGACCAGACATGCACACCCCGCACCACGAAGTCCCCTCCATGCAGCAGGAGATGACCACCCCAGCCCCGGGCGGAGCAAGGTATGACGTTGGACCGTCCAAGGGCCGGTCCCACGCGGAAGCCTCCGCCCCGGGGACGGCGGAGGCGAGTCCCCGGCGCGAGGGCGCACCGGGAACAGGGGGTGTGCGTGCCGCCGACGAGGCCGCGCTGCGCCGAGTCGCCCACCGTCGCGCCCGCCAGGACGTGCAGCGCAAGGAGCGTGTCGACGTCCGCTACAGCACCGACGAGAAGCAGGCGATCCTCGCCGAGGCCCGCCGCCACAACCTGGCCGGCGCCCATCTTGTCGGTGCCATCGTCATGGCCCACCTGCACGGTGAACTCGCCCTGCCCGAGCAGCGCACCGCCATCGACGACCTGATCGACGAGTACGCCGCGCTGCGTATCCAGCTCGCCAGGATCGGCACGAACGCGAACCAGATCGCCCACCGCCTCAACGCTGGCGGTGAGGCACACCCGGTGGACGCCGCCGTGCTCGCCGTGGCCCGCCAACTCGTGGCAGCAGTGAGGCAGACGGTCACGGCGGTCGACACCGCCGCCGATGTGGCCGCCACAAACTGCCGGGCGGCCTGATTGATCGCGAACATCGTCAAGCCCGGCCACAAGACCCGAGGCGTCCTGAACTACCTCTACGGCCCCGGCCGCGCCAACGAGCACACCGACCCGCACCTCGTCGCCTCCTTCGACGGCTTCGCCCCCGACCCTGGCCGCAGCCCCGCCGCCACCCTCGCCCAGCTCGCCGACGTCCTCGACCTGCGGGTCAAGCAGGCCGGTCCGAAGGCGCCGGAGAACCACGTCTGGCACTGCTCGATCCGCGCCGCTCCCGAAGACCGCCGCCTGACCGACGACGAGTGGGCCACCATCGCCCGCCGCGTCCTCGACGCCACCGGCATCGCCCCCGTCGGCGACTCCGACGCCTGCCGCTGGGTCGCCGTCCGCCACGCCGACGACCACATCCACATCGTCGCCACCAAGGTCCGAGGCGACCTCCGCCCGCCCCGCAACTGGAACGACTTCCTGCGCGCTGACAAGGAACTCATCGTCATCGAGAAGGAGTACGGGCTCCGCCAGGTCCCGCGCGGCGACCGCACCGCCGCCAAGCGCCCCACTCGGGCCGAGCAGGAGAAGGCCCGCCGTACCGGGAACGCCCGGACCTCCCGCGAGCACCTGCGCACCATCGTCCGCACCGCAGTCTCGGCGGCCACGACCACCGAGGAGTTCTTCCGGCTCGTCAAAGGGACCGGCGCCCTTGTCGACGTCCAGTACTTCCCGTCCGGAGACGTCCGCGGCTACAAGGTCGCCCTCGACAACGACACCAACGCCCAGGGCGAGCCGGTGTGGTTCTCCGGTTCCACCCTCGCCGCCGACCTCTCCTACCCCAAGATCGCCGAACGCCTCGCGACCACGGAAGCACGGTCTGCCAACCAGACCGAAACCCCGGCCTGGCGACGACTCTCCGTCGCCATCGACCAGATACCCGACCACCTCGCCCACAGCGAGGACGAGGCCGGACAGGCCCACATCGCCGTCCTCGCCGAAGCCCTCGACGCACTTCCCCTGGTCGCGCCCGCCGGTCTCCAGGCCCAGCTGATGCAAGCAGCAGCGTTCGAGCGCGCCAGCCGCTCCCGTATCCGCGCCCATCACCAGCAGGCCCAGGCCACACGACGGGCGGTGAAGGCCATGCTGCGCGTGCCCCCACCCAGGGACGGAGCCCTCCTCGCGACCGTCCTCGACGCCCTCCTGCTGGCGGTCATCGCCGCCCAGCACTGGCACCGCACCCGCAACCACACCCAGCAGGCCGAAGCCGCCCGACAGGCAGCCGAGCACCTCCGTGTCGCCTACCGGGCCGCAGCCACAGAGCCGCTGGCCGTGATCCACCACCGGGGTCGGAGCCTTGCCCGGCCACTTCTGGAGCGGCAGGCCGCCGTGGTGCGCCAGGCGCTCCCCGACCTGGCCGAGCGGATCCTCGCCGAACCCGCCTGGCCCGCCCTCGCTGCCACCCTCGACGACGCCACCACGGCCGGCCACGGCCCCGCCGCGCTCCTCACCCAAGCCGCCCGCCACCGAGAACTCGACACCGCCGCCAACCTCGCCGAAGTCCTCACCTGGCGCCTGAAGCGCCTTCCGGATGTGGCAGTCGGGGAGCCTTCGCATGACAGGACGGCGGGCAGAGTTCAGCCTGGTCCTGCCACACCCACGCCAAGGGCGACGCGGTCAGGCTCCCTTCCAAGGAGCCGTTGACACGGCCCCTGTCCCGAGCGGTGCATCCCACGTTCACCGAGTGAACAGCCGGGGCGTTCACCCGGTGAACGTCCGCGATGTTCACCGGGTGAACAGGTCATGGCTCGTTCTCAGAGTGCCGTTCCGCGTCGGAACAGCGACCTCGTTCCAGCTCGGAACGCACCCCTTGTTCCGCCTCGGAGCACCGACGGACCGCTGTTCAGTTACTGAACGGCGGTGTCGTTTCGTAACTGAACGGCCTTCCCGTTCAGTTACTAAACAAGCCGACCGCTCCTCGTTCCACAGCACGCTCCCCAGTGCTGGCGTACGAAGGCGGTCCCGTTCCTCCAGGGAACACCGAACGCGTTCCCTGAAGGAACGGCCACCGCGTTCCCCGAGGGAACAGCGCTCGCGTTCCGATTCGGAACACGCTCGCCACGCTCATGAGAACGCAGGCCGGATCACGTTCAGTCGATCTTTCCCTCCAGCAGCTCCAACGCCTCCTCCCACCGGAAGCGGTCCGCTCCCCCACCCGCCTTCGGCCGGTGCGGCTCGTACCCCCCGACCAGCACACCCATCTCCCGCAGCTGCTCCAGGCTCCGCCCGTACGCCGGGTGCGCGGCCATCGCTGCGTTCACGTACAGCAGCACGACCATCGGGATGCCCATCCCATACGCCTCGCACAGGATGCCCAGCGCAAGGGTGTCGGCAATGCCAGCGGCCCACTTGTTGATCGTGTTGAACGTGGCGGGCGCGACGGCGATGGCGTCAGCGGGAGGGAGGGGGCGCGGGTCGCCGGGTCTGCGCCAGGCCGAGCGGATCGGGTAGCCGGTCTGGGCCTCGATCGCCTCGGTGTCGAGGAAGCCGAGGCCCTGGGGTGTGGCTATGACGCCGACGCCCCAGCCCTGCTACTACGCGGCAGTGATCAGCGTGTGGCCGTCGCCCGCGATGCCGGCGGCGCAGACGACGACGTAGAGGAAGGGCTTCCTCGGATGGTCGTTCACCGCACGTTTCCCCCGTCGGCGGCCAGGAGACTTGCAGCTTCTTCGGCGCAGCCCCACGAGAGCGTGACACCGGCGCCTCCGTGCCCGTAGTTGTGCAAGACCACGGTGCCGTCCTCCGCCCGCTCTGCATCCACTCGGACCCGGGCCCGGGTCGGTCTGGCACCGATCCGGTGCTCCAGGACGCGGGCCTCAGCAAGGCGGGGTTCGCCCTCGGCTCAGCGGGCCCGGATGTTGGCCGACGCCGTGTCGTCGGGGGCGAGGCCGCCTTCGCCGTCGATAGCCGTACCGCCCAGGACGACCGTGTCGCCGTGGGGGTAGAAGCACAGCAGGTCCGGAGAGAGGCCGGTGTCCTCGGAGAGGAACTCGGTCAGCCCCGGGTTGGTGACGACGACATGCTGGCCGCGGGTGGGCCGAAGGTCATGGTCAGGGACCAGTTCCTGGGCACCCAGGCCCGTGCAGTTGACGATCACGGGAGCAGGCGCGGCGTCCGCGAGCGAGGCCAGGCGCCGCCGCTCGACCGTTCCTCCAGCGGAGTCGAGCCGGCGCAGGAGGTAGGCGAGGTAAGTGGGCATGTCGATCAGCGGCACCGTGAACCGGTAGCGGACCGAGAACCCGGCCGGCAGCTCGGCCAGCTCACACGGCCGGAAGCCGGGCAGGGTGGTGGCCCAGTGCGGTGGCGCCTCAGCCGTGCGGGACGCCTCGATGCCGCTGGCGAGCCGGACGCCCGTGGACGGGTCCTGGGCCAGCTTGCGGAAGATCTCCAGGGACCGCTGCCCCCACTGGTCAACCTTGTCCTTCGGCTCGACCAGGTACGGCCCCCACATCGCCCCGGCCGCCAGCGAGGTGACGCCCGGCACCTGCTCGGCGATCACGTGCACCGAGGCTCCGGCCTCGGCGAGAACGACGGCGGTGGTGAGCCCCGCCACCCCAGCCCCGACAACGACAACGCGCGCCTCACGTCTCAAGGACGCTGACCCAACGGAGATCACGAGAGCAGAGCCGCATCGAGGTAGTTCTGCACCGGCTCGAACAGCCCGTACGGCACGTACTGCGGGATCTCGCCGTGCGCGGCCCAGGCCAGGCCGGCCACCTCATCACCACTCGCCACGACCGCCTGGCCGCCGACGGGGCGGCATGCGATGTAGTAGATCTCCCGGCCTGTCATGGGGTGAACCCGTTGTCCCAGCACGCTCTGTGGGACCACCAGGAGCCCGGTCTCTTCCTCGGTCTCACGTGCTGCGGCTTCCCCGGGGGTCTCCTCGGGTTCGATCTTCCCGGCCGGGAACTGCCACGAGAGTGCGCCTTCCGCGACTCGTCGCCGCACGAGCAGGACTCGCTCGCCCTGAACGACGACGGCAGCGGCGACTGGTCGCTGGGCCTCGGTAGTCACGAAGATCCCCTACCGTCGCACCTGAATCAGCGCGTGCGTTCCACTCGTACGCCAGGCAGCCCCGGACCGTTCGAGCGCGTCCAGTGCTTCCTGCTCCAAACCGACGATGACGTCGGACTTCAGGGTCCGGAGAGCCGCGACGGCCCCAGGGAAATATGCAGTGAGATCGGCGAAGGACGCCTTGGCGTCCCACAGCTGGTCACCCACCAGGCGCCGGTAGTTGAGGTCGCCCTTCAGGACCGTGAGCGTGGCGCTCTCGAACTCGCCGCGGAGGTCCTCGGGCATGTCCTCGTACGGCAGCGGAGCGCAGAAGAACGGGTGGGTGCGGACCTCCAGGCTTCCTGCCGCCATGGCCTTCCACAGCCGGCCTCCGATCGCACTGGCCTCGCCGGATGCCTCGGTGAGGCGACGGAGGCAGTCGACGACGTCGGCCGTCATCGCGTCGGAGACGTAGTAGGGGTACGGCTTGAGGTGAAGCACGACCTGTTCGACATGCCGCTGTTCGAGGAGGTGGTCGATGAGGATCAGGTCCGGGATCAGCTCGCGCCCCGCATTGTCCGCCACCACGGCGACAGCCGCGGAGCCCCCGACAGGCAGCAGCTGCCACAACAAGGCGCTGTCGTCGGCCACCAGCGCGGAGGCAGCGGCGTCACCGGCCACCGGCTCCCCCGCCGAGACGCGGAAGCCGAGGTCCGCCCGGTTGCCCCAGAGCGACGCGTGGAGCAGGGCCGCAGCCCGCTCGTCCGCCGGAACGCTCGCGAGCGCGTCCAGGGCCCGCAGTTCCTCCTCCACGGCCTCGCCGCGCAGCTCGGCCCGTTTGAACGGCGCGAACGGATCGACTCCCTGCCACGGCCCGGTGCCGAAGTACGCGACCGCACCGAGGAGCCTGCGGTAGAAGTAGCTCTCCGCCCACAAGAACGGGGCGTCGTACCAGGAGCGTCCGAAGTGCTCCTGCCCCCAGTCCGCCCAGCACTCACGGTCGTGCTCCCCAGGGGCGAGCGGCTCGATGACGCCATTGGTGATCTCGTCCAGCAGAGCGTCGAGGGCCTCGTGCTGCTGGCGGCCGTACGGGAAGGCGTCTCGTACCTGCTGGATGAGGGCAGGGTGGCGCTTGGCCAGCACACCCCAGGCGAACGAGCCGGGCTCGTTGCTCAGGATGACCGGCTCGCCAGTCACATCGCTCGAGATCCGGGAGGTCTTCTCTGTCATGGTGTCCAAAGCCCTTCGCATGTCGCTCACGTGTCCATGATCCCCAGGGCCACGACGCCAGCCGCACTCCCGACCAGCACCTCACCCGTCGCCGGCTCGAAGGCCGCGCAGTGCAGTGAGGCGTCCACTCGGACCTTGGTGGTCTGCCGCTGCTCGCCGAGCGACCACACGCGCACCGTTCCGTCCGCCGCAGCCGACACGAGGCGGTCCTCGTCGCCCATGAAGCCAAGCATGAGGATGCGGCCCGTGTGACCGGAGAGGTGGAAGGTGAACCGGTCCGTCCCCAGATGCCGTACCGCGATGTCTCCGGTTCCCGACCCGACCGCCACGCGGTTGCCCGGACCGTCCACGGTGACGGCACGAGCCCACCCGCTGGGGCTGCTGAACCGGCTCCTGAAATCCCCTGTGGGGGCGTGCCATACGCGTACCGAGCCGTCACCACCGCAGGCCGCCAGGACGTCTCCACTGTCGTCGAACGAGAGCGACCGCAGCCGACCGGCGTGCACGTCCTGAGTCCACAACAGCGTCCCGGTGGGGAGATCCCAGCACCGGATGTGTCCGTCGCCCGTGCTCGCAGCGATACGAGGCGTCGAACGGGCCATCGCCACAGCCCACGTTCGCGGGGTGTCCTGGTTCAGGGTGAGCGACCAGGCCCGATCGGGCAGCGACCAGACCCTGACCGCCCCGTCGCCGCAAGCCGCGGCGACGTGCTCCGCGCCGCAGGCCAGGGACCAGACGCGTCCGTGGGCGGCGGGCAACCTCCGGCCGACTGCCGCCGTCGCGGTGTCGACGACGTCGACACCGCCGACCCCGTCGCCGACCACGGCGGTACGTCCGCCGGCCGCGAAATGCGTGGACCACACGGTGTTCGAGCCGCCGGCCAGGGTCCTGAGCCTGCTCTTCCCCACGGTCCAGACTCGGACAGCGCCGTCCTCGCACCCGGCGACCACGGTGCCGTCGCCCGTTCTGGCGAGTGAGCGCACCCAGTCCACGCCCCGTGGGAGCTGCGTCTCGCCTACGGGCGTCTCAGCTGAGAACGCCTGGATTCTCGGCTCCTCGGTGGCGGCGACTAGGACTTCGTCATGCGGGGACAGAGCGACGGCGCGCACGCGTGCCTTGAGGTCGGCTATCCGGCGGACGAGGGCGAGTTTCCCGTCGGCCACGTCCCACAAGGCTACGGAACGGTCACCAGACCCCGAGGCCAAGAGAGAGGAGCCGGACGCGAAGGCGACGGAGCGGACCCAGTCCCGGTGTTCCGCGCGTTCGTCGAGGAGGCGGCCGGTGCGCAGGTCGAAGAGTCGGACGAACTCGTCCTCGCCGGCTGCGGCCACGAGCGAGTCGGAGTCCCCGCCGATAGCCACGGACCAGACGGGGGTACCTGCCGCCCTCATCGTGCGCAGGAGCACGAGCCGCTCCAGGTCCCACGCGCATACGGCTCCGTCCTCGGCACCGGAGACCAGGACGGAGTCGGCTGGGGAGAAGGCGAGGCTGCGAACACGGCGGTTGTGCCCGGGCAGCACCCCGACAGGTTCGCCGGTGTCCGTGCGCCACAGCCGGATCGCTCCGTCGTCCCCCGCTGAGGCGAGGACCATCCCGTCCGCGGAGAGCGCGGTGGCGAACACCCATCCGGTATGGGCTTCGTGGGCTCGGAGGAGCTTTCCCGTGTTCAGGTTCCACAGCCTGACCACTCCGTCCTCTCCACCTGATGCCACGAGGTCGCGGACGGCGGACACGCTGACGACTGCACCGATGTGACCGCGCTCCGTCACCGCCTCGGAGCTCACCTCAGGGGGCGGCAACAGCCACATCGGGGCGAGCACCGTCCCCTCCCTTGCTGCGCCTTCCAGGGTTCGGGTGGCCTCGGAGGTGGATGCACGCCGCAGCACGATCGAGAGGGTCGAGGCGATGTCGGCCGGGTTCTCCAGCCCGTTCAGCAGATACCCGGCACCGGTCAGGGCCCGGGCGGTGGCCCACACCTGGTGCTGCGGGTGGCCGGCGTCGTGGCGCCCGGGCAGGGCGTCGAGCACGGCGGCGTCCGCGGTCAGCGACTGGTGACCGACGAGTGCGACCTTGCGCATGACGTACGTCGGCGAGGCCAGCAGGCTGACGAGCTCGGCGTCGAGGCCCGCCTCACGCAGGTGGTAGGGGAGGTGACGCCACAGGTATCCCTCGCCCTCGGCGAGGGTCTCCCAGGCACCGTCCGTGCTCTGCCGGTACGCCTCGATCAGGGACCGGTGAAGGGTCGCCCACTGGTCGCCGATCAGATGGCGCAGGTAGGACCGGAACACGTCGTGCAGCACGATGGCGTTCCGGTCGGCGAGGTAGGCGCCGATCAAGGAACGGTCGGACAGCACCCGGCAGAACTGGCGCACCACGTGAGGGGCCCACCCGTTCGCAGTGCCCCACCAGTGGGTGAGGATCGACATGGGGATCGGCACCGACGGAGGGAACACCGCCAGGGACAGGTACCGGTCTCGCAGGTCCGTGCGGCCGGCGATCGAGACGCTTTCCGCGAGACTGTGGAAGCTGGATTCGAGCGCCTGCCCGATGGCGTTCTTGCGCTGGTCGGCGTCCCAGACGTCGAAAGCCTGAGGGCCGTACGCGCGGATCGCCGCGTTCGTCTCTGTGACGGCGCGGTCGGCCGGGGCGCCGAAGCCGACCTCCTGGGAGACGTTCGCGCCGACGATCGACGCGAGCAGCGGCCAGCCCCCGCACACGTCTGCGAGGCGCGCGGCCTCGGAATCGTCCAGGGCACCGACGTTGCGGACGAGTAGCTCGCGGATCTCCCCCGGGGCCATGGGCCCCAGGCGCACGACTCGGGCGGAGCTGGGGCAGACGCGCACGTTCCTCGTGGTCACGAGCCGTACGCAGTCGTCGCCTCCGAGCAGGAAGGGGTTGAGGTCAGTGGCGGACCAGACGTTGTCGACGACGAGGAGCGCGCGTCGTCCCTGGAGCAGACGGGCGAGGTGGAAGCCGGCCTGCTCCGGATCGGCAAGGGACGGACGGTTGCCGTCGAGGTGGACGCACAGGTCGGAGATCAGCTCGACGACCCTGGCGGCCGTGCATCCCTCGCCGGTCTCCACCCAGAGGATCTCCGAGAAGGAGTCCCGTACGCGGGGGTCGTGGCACACCTGCGTGGCCAGCGTCGTCTTACCGAACCCGCCGGGGCCGCATAGGGCGACCGTGGCGACGGTGTCGTCCTGCGTCGCCTCCCGGAGTACGGAGACGAGCCCTTCGAGATCTTCGGACCTGTGCACCAAGCCGGGCTCCGGAACGGGTATGGGGCGGTATTCGTCCGGTGCCGGCGCGGCCTCGGGCGTCGGAACACCGACGGAGTCCCAGAAGCGCTGCCGCACTTCCGCGTCGCTCCGTTCCAACGCCGTGTCGAGTAACGCCTGGGAGTCCGGTGCGACGACGATCTCCTCACCCCGGGCCTCCCAGTTGGACACCGTCCGGTCGCTGACGCCGAGGTAGGACGCGAAGCCACGCACGCTCCGTCGCGTCGCGAGCCGCAGAGCACGCGCCTCCCGTCCGGTCCAGCGCTGCACTGTGGCCACCTGAGCTCCTTCGACCGACACCGACGACGGTAACAGGGTAGGGCGGCCTGACCAGCGGCGTAGAGCCTTCGCTGCGACGGGAGTTCAGCACGGATGCAGCACCCGGGCCATTTCGGCCAGGTCCGGGCGAGGCACACCCGTCGCCCTGGACAGCGGCGGTGCTGCACCGCGAGTGCGACGCCACGGCAGCCCGCTGTCCAGCGCCGCTCGGCAGTCTTCTCGGCACGGAGCACCACGGCTCCGTAGGTAGTCGAGAGGGGTGGTCACAGCGTGACCGGAACGAAGGAGCGACAGGGCGGTCCGGGCGACTGGTCCGGAGGGCAGATCGCCTACTACCGGGCGCGAGCCGACGAGTACGACGCCACGTACAGCACCCGCATGGACATGCCGCGGCTCGCGAAGGCCCTGGACTCGCTGCCGATCGGCGGCGACGTCCTGGAGATCGCATGCGGCACGGGCCAGTGGACGCGGCTGCTGTCCCGCCGGGCCCGCAGCCTGACCGCGCTGGACGCGGCGCCGGAGATGCTCCACCGGGCCCGCGACCGCAGGCGAGGCACCGAGACCCGCTTCATCGAGGCCGACGTCTTCGGCTGGGAGCCGGACCGCCAGTACGACACGGTGTTCTTCGCGTTCTGGCTCAGCCACGTGCCGCCGGTGGAGATGGAACCGTTCTGGGACCTGATCAGGTGGGCCTTGGTGCCCGGCGGTCGCGTGGTGTTCCTCGACGACTCGTCGGCGAAGGCGGAGATCGAGGACCAGGTGGAAGCGGCGCCCGTGCCGACTGTCCATCGCGCCCTTTCCGACGGTTCCCGCCACATGGCTGTGAAGGTGCTCCGAGACCCCACCGAGCTCACCTCCCGGCTGAGCGGTCTGGGTTGGGACGCCCGCGTCGAGACGATCGACCCGTTCCACCTCGCCGGCGTGGCCCGCACCAAGGAGGGCTCGTGACCACCGTCAACGGCTACGTGGCCCGGCCGAGCGTCCGGGTCGGCGAGGTGGTGCGCCTGCACATCGCCACCACCGCCCCCCGCTTCCACGTCGACTTCTACCGCTGGGGAGCCGAGCCGCGGCACGCGGGACACGTCGAGTGGCCCGGCCGAACCGCCTCCGCCGGACGCTTCGACGCGGACTGGCAGTGGCCCGCGTACGAGTTCCTCGTCCCCCCGGAGTGGCGGTCCGGTGTCTACATCGCGGTGCTGAGCACGGGGCGCGTCTCCGGCACACCGCAGCTGGATGCCCGGGAGGCTCGCATCCTCCTGGTCGTCACCCCCTCCGCGCCCTCCGACCGCCGGATCCTGTACAAGATCCCGACTTTCACCTACCAGGCGTACAACACGGCGGGCGGCGGCAGCCTCTACAGCGCCGCCCAGGTCACGACGCGCCGCCCAGGGGGCGGTGTCGGCGGACCGGTTAAGGGTCTGCCGGACGCGTACGACCCGTCGTCGCCCCGGCAGACGTTCGCGCACTGGGACGCCCCCTTCATCGCCTGGATGGAGCGGAACCGGATCGAGGCCGACTACTGCACCGATCTGGACCTCCACGAGGGGCTGTTCCTACGCGACGGATACCCCCTCCTGGTCGCCGCCGGTCACGACGAGTACTGGAGCGCCGACCTCCGACGCCACGTGACCGCCTTCCGGGACACCGGCGGCCACATCGCCAACTTCGGGGCCAACACCTGCTGGTGGCGCGTCGACGTCGCCCCGGACGGGACGGGGCTGTCCTGTGACAAGTTCCCACCCGGAGCCCCCGCCGGCACCGATCCGGACAGCTCGCACGGGTGCCCGGACCATTGGTGGGAGTCGGAGCCGGAGAACACCCTCCTGGGCGTGAGCTACCGCAACGGCGGTGGCCACTGGGACGGCACCCGCGCTTCCCAGGGCTTCGTCGTCACCGACGCCGGCCACTGGGCGTTCTCCGGCACCGAGCTCAGGACCGGCGACAGCCTGGGACACGGCGGGGCGCTGATCGGCTATGAGTGCGACGGCGCGGCGTACGAGTACGACGACGCCGGCCGCCCGCGCCCCACCGGCCAGGACGGAACCCCGAAGGACTTCGAGATCCTCGGCATCGCCGAACTCCCCTCGGACTGGAACTTCGCCGCCCGGGGGCCGACGCTCAGCACCCGGGCCGCCACGCTCGGCGTCTTCGCCGCCGGCGGCACGGTCTTCACCGCCGCCACCACCGACTGGGCCCGCCTCCTGGCCACCGACCCCCAGGTCGCCGCGATCACCCGCAACGTCATCACCCGGCTCTCCTGACCGAAGGGATGGAATCGTCGTGTCCGGAAACGGAATCGGCAACGTACGGCCGCTCAACGTGATCATCGGTGTCAACGGCATCGGCATGGGGCACACCGTCCGGCAGAGCGTGATCGCCCAGTACCTCCGCGACCGCGGGCACCGGGTCCGGATCGTCACCAACGGCCAGGGCCGGGTCGAGTACTTCCGGGACCTCGGCTTCCCCGCCTGGGACGCCTGGATGCCGACGCTGCTGGCGCGTGACGACCGGATCCACGTTCGCGACGCCATACGCGCGAACATCAGGCACGCGCCCGGAGGTCTCCTCCGCCACCTCCAGCTGCGTCGGGCCGTCCGGAACAGCGGCGTCCCGGACATGTTCGTCACCGACTACGAGCCCAACACCCCGCGCCTCGCTTACCACTTCAGCCGGCCGCTCATCTCCATCGACCAGCAGAGCAAGTACCGGCACTTGGCCCTCCCCGCCGTCGGCCGGTACGCCCGTACGGCCGACGAGCAACGGCTTCGGTACTTCGCGCCCCGCGTGGACCGGTCCTTCATCTGCTCCTACGTCCCGCTCGGCACCGACGACCGAAGGGTGGAGTTCATCTCCCCTGTCGTTCCCGACCTCGTCCGGTCGGCACCGGCCACCACCGAGCCCCTCGCCACGGCCTACTTCTCCCGCTACTTCGACCACGGACCGGAGGATTCCGTCCGTGAACTGGCCTCGGTCTTCCGCCAGTCCGTACCGGACCGCACACTGCGGATCTACGCGCAGCCGACGGAGCTGAGGTCGCTGCGCGGATATGCCGATGCCCGGATCGAGATCCGCGCCTTCAACCGTGAGGCGTTCATCGCGGACATGGCCCGTTCCGAGGCCGTCTTCTCCAACGCGGGCTTCAACCTGATCAGCGAGGCTCTCGTCCTCGGCAAACCGGTCCACCTCATCCCGTTGCCCACCTACGACCAGCACTGGTGCGCCAAGGTCGTCGACGAGGCCGGGCTGGGAACTGCGGCCCCGTGCGTCGAGCGGCGAGCCGTTCTCGACTTTCTCGCGAGGGGGCCGGTGCTCCGCGACAACGTCGTACGCCATCGAGACCTGTACCTCGCAGCCGATCCCCGGGAACGGATCGCCTCGTACCTGGAGAGCCAGCCGGCCGTCGACCGGCCGACGCCCGCGCCGATCGCGGGGTAGCCGACATGCCGACTCCCCCGGTTCCTTCCTACGTGGTGACCGTAGCGGTCATAGCCGCTGTGGTGGCCTGCTACCGATTCGGGGTCTCCCCTGCGGTACGGGCTCTCGCCCGGCACCCCACGCCACTGGCGATGGGTGCGGCCGTCGCGGTCATCGCCCCCTTGGCCCTCCGCCCGTCGCCCCTCCCCGAACAGCTGCGCTGGTTCGTCGTCTCCGTGATCGCTCTCCTCACCTGGCGAGGCGCCACGAGCGACTACGACGTCACGCTGCCCATCGGTCCCCAGCGTCGCGACAAGATGCTCCTCCTGTTCCTCGCCACCTCGTCGGTCCTCTGGGCTCCCGCCCTGCTGGCGTGGATCGCCGTGTTCTGCGGCAGGCTGCGTGGCTGGCAGCACCACGCGATGATGCCGGTGAGGCTGCTGAAGGGGTACCTCGCCTGGTTCCTCGTGACCGCGGCCCTCGTCCCGTCCCCGTCCGACTCCACGGCGGGCCTAGTGCTGGTGCTCGGCTGTGTCTCGCTGTCCCACTACGTCAAGCCGGCCTGGAGCAAAGCACGTCTGGGGCCGCGCCCCTGGTCCTGGGCCTGGCACAACCGCACGCACTACCTCATGGCCTCGGCGTACTCCTGGGGCTGGGCGCGCTTTCTCCCCTCGCAGAAGGTGTCCCGGCTCCTGCGCCGGGCGGGCCTCATCGACCGCCCCGTCAACCTCCTCACGATGGCCGTGGAGGCCGTCGGGCTGATCGCCTTCCTCGACCGCCGACTGCTGATCGCGATCCTGGCGGCGACCGCACTCTTCAACCTCGCCGTCGTCCTCGCCTCCGGCATCTTCTTCTGGGAGAACATCGCCGCCAGCATCGGACTCGCGACGGCCGTCGGGCTGCTTCCCGAAACGGAGCACGACACGTCCTTCGGATGGCCCGCCGCACTGGTCGCGCTCACCGTGATCCTGCTCAGCATCGCCGACCTGCTGTGGCAGCCCTGGCATCTGGGATGGTGGGACGCGCCCTTCACCGCCCGCATCCACTGGCAGGTGGAGACCGTATCCGGCGTGACGCGGGGTCTCTACAACGACTACATGTGTCCGTACGAGCGCGAGTTCGGCCGCATCGAGGGCTACTTCCTGACGGACGAGCCCGTCCTCCACGGCCACCTCGGAATCGTCTGGGACCGGCGGCTTCGCGATCTCCTCGTCCAAGCCGGCGGGCACCGGTACCAGCTGCACCAGCTCAAGCAGACCTACGGCCGAACACACAGGAACGAGGAACGGTCGGCCGGGCACGTCGCCTTCCTGACCACCATGTTCACCCGGCTCAACGCCGGTGCTCCAAAGAGCCCTCTGCCCCGGTGGCTACGTCACCTCAAGGCGCCTGGGGGCCAGCTCTACCGGTGGGGCGATCTGCCCGCCTACCGCGGCGAGGAGCCCGTCCGCGGCATCACCATCCGCTACGAGGAGCGCTGCTATCTCCCGGAGACCGGCGGCTTCCTCCTCCTCGCTGATCGCGTCGTACGGGAGATCGACCTCGGCGCTCCAATCACTGACCAGGAGAACACCTCATGCGCAAGATCTTCGTCGACTGCGGCACCAACCTCGGAATCGTGCTGAAGCGCTTCATGCACGAGCTCCCGGACCACGACTTCTACGCCTTCGAGCCCAACGCGAGCCTGCTTCCCTCCATCCGAGCGAACATCCAGCAGGTCCGCCACGCCGGCCTGGTCGAGGTCTCCGCCAGCGCGGTGTGGACCGAGGACGGGATGATCGACCTCTTCCTCGGCCACCACGAGAGCTCCACCGTGATGCCCGGCAAGCGGGTCCCGCCCGTGTACGACCAGCAGATCGACTACAGCTCGCCCGTCGCCGTGTCGGCAGTGGATTTCAGCGCCTGGCTCCGCCGGACCGTCACGCCGGAGGACCACGTCGTCGTGAAGATGGACATCGAGGGCGCCGAGTACCCCGTGCTCAGGAAGCTGCTCGCCGACGGGACGATCGACCTCGTCTCCGTCCTGTACGTCGAGTGGCACCACGACCGCTTCCCCGCCATGAACCTGGCCGAGCACGACGAGGTCGCCGCCGCCGTCTCCGCACGCGTCGACGTCCGCCACTGGGACTGACGGGAATGAGGAGACACGACGCCATGAGCACCCAGCACATCTACCTGATCAAGCACGGTGAGACGGAGGAGAACCTCCAGGGCATCCACCAGGGCCGCGCGGTCGGCGGCCAGCTCAGCGAGCGCGGCCGCGCCGACATACGGCTGATCGGAGCCTCCCTCGCGATGGCCGGGGTCGCCGTGGACCAGATGCTCGTCAGCCCGATGTCCCGTTGCCGTGAGTCGGCCAAGATTCTCACCGCCGCGCTCGCCCCGGCCGATGTTCGCGTCGACGAGCGTCTGGCCGCCAAGGACAGCGGTCACCTCGGGGGCCGACCCAGGGAACTCGCCGCCGCCGAGGCCGCTCGCCACGGTGTGCCGATCCACCGGCTCCGCACGCCGGGCGGCGAGTCGTCGGAGGACGTCCAGGCCCGCTATGTGGATCTCTGGGACGAGGTCTGCTCCGGGGCACGACGAACGACCGTCCTCGTCGGGCACGGTGGAGGCATCGCCTGCCTGTTGCTGTGGCTCACCGGGAACGGCTTCGACCGGTACCTCCAGCACGTGCCCGGGTCCGCAGGGGTCACGCGCGTGGAGATGGGCGGTCCGGCTCCACGCGTGCAGCTCATGAACGTCTCGCCCGCGGACCTGCCCGTCCTCCTCCACTCCCGTACCGCCCGATGAGAGTCGGGGCGGTACGGGTGCGGGGATGCCTGTTAGGCCTCCGGGGCGCCGCCGAAGCGCTCACGGTAGGACTCCAGGTCCTCCTCCGTGATCTTCGCGAAGAGCACCGGCGGCACCGTGAACGCGGTGCCGGCCGGGACGGTTTCCAGGGACTTGGCCTGGTCGGCGGTCACCCAGGTCGCGGTGTCGTTCTCCAGAGCGAAGGCCCCGCGCATGGCGGCGGTCGACGTCGGGATGAACGGCTCGGAGACGACCGCGTACAGGTGGATCAGGTTCATCGCGGTACGGAGCGTCAGCGCGGCGCCGTCGGCGTCGGTCTTGATCTCCAGCCAGGGGGCCTTCTCTTCCAGGTAGGAGTTGCCCGCGGACCACAGCGCACGCAGGGCAGCGGCGGCCTTGCGGAACTGCAGGGCCTCCATCTGCTCCTCGTACTCGCCGAGCAGCCGTGCGATCTCCTCGCCCAGCTTCGCCTCCGCCTCGCCGGCGGCGTGCCCGGCCGGGACCTCGTCGCCGAAACGCTTGCGGGAGAACGACAGCACGCGGTTGACGAAGTTGCCGAGGGTGTCCGCCAGGTCCTTGTTCACCGTGGCGGTGAAGTGCTCCCACGTGAAGGAGGAGTCGTCCGACTCGGGGGCGTTGGCGATCAGGAAGTAGCGCCAGTAGTCGCCGGGCAGGATCTCCAGGGCCGCGTCGGTGAAGACTCCGCGCTTCTGGGAAGTGGAGAACTTGCCGCCGTAGAACGTCAGCCAGTTGAAGCCCTTGACGACGTCGACCTTCTTCCAGGGCTCGCGCACGCCGAGCTCGGTGGCCGGGAACATCACGGTGTGGAAGGGGACGTTGTCCTTGGCCATGAACTGCGTGTACCGGACGGTGTCGTCGGCCTCGTACCACCACGACTTCCAGTCACGAGTCTCGCCGTCGGAGGAGGCGTCCGCCCACTCCTTCGTCGCGCCGATGTACTCGATCGGAGCGTCGAACCAGACGTAGAAGACCTTGCCCTCGGCCGCGAGCTCCGGCCAGGTGTCGGCCGGGACGGGCACACCCCAGTCCAGGTCGCGGGTGATGGCGCGGTCGTTCAGGCCCTCGGTCAGCCACTTGCGGGCGATGGACGTGGACAGGTGCGGCCACTCCGCGCTGACGGTGGCGATCCACTCCTCGACCTCGGGCTGGAGCTTGGACTGCAGCAGGAAGAGGTGCTTGGTCTCGCGGACCTCCAGGTCCGTGGAACCGCTGATCGCCGAGCGCGGGTCGATCAGGTCGGTCGGGTCGAGGACGTGGGTGCAGTTCTCGCACTGGTCGCCGCGGGCCTTGTCGTACCCGCAGTGCGGGCAGGTGCCCTCGACGTACCGGTCCGGAAGGAAACGGCCATCGACCGGCGAGTACACCTGACGGATCACGCGCTCCTCGATGAAGCCGTTCTCGTTCAGCTTGCGCGCGAAGTGCTGGGTGATCTCGACGTTCTGCTGCGAGGAACTGCGCCCGAAGTAGTCGAAGGCCAGCTCGAACCCGTCGTACACGGCCTTCTGCGCGTCGTGCGCCTGCGCGCAGAACTCGGCGACCGACAGTCCAGCCTCCTTGGCAGCCAGCTCGGCCGGCGTGCCGTGCTCGTCGGTGGCGCAGATGTAGAGGACGTCGTGGCCACGCTGGCGGAGGTACCGGGAGTACACGTCCGCCGGAAGCATCGACCCGACCATGTTGCCCAGGTGCTTGATCCCGTTGATGTAGGGAAGCGCGCTGGTTACCAGGTGTCGAGCCATCCTTGGATGCTCCATTTCGTACGTACGGCGCCGGTGGCGCTGCCACGGCGGGCCCAGGTCGGGAGGCCGCAGCCGACGCGATCACTCCGATCGCACGTCGGCGTCACTCAAGGTGACGGAACGGGACTGCAAGCCACCGTCATCGTATCGAACCGGGGGTGGGGCCAGCCGTTGGGTTTTCCCGCCTCACCCTGCCGCGCCCGAAAAGCACTCGGCCGTCCGGGACAGGCGGCCAAGCGAGTCCCGGACGGCCGAGGCGTTCCCCATCTTACGGCCACCACCCACGGCGGATCTCGCGCCGCGAGTACGTCCCCGCCACCCGAACCCCAGCCCCGAACTGCAGCGAGGTGGACCACGTGATCAGGAACCACGAGCCCCGTCGACTCCGCGTCGTCGTCGTGGGGCAGGGATACGTCGGGCTCCCGCTCGCGGTACGAGCCGCCGAGATGGGGCACCAGACCGTCGGGCTCGACATCGACGCCGGCCGGATCAAGCGGCTCATAGTCGGCGAGTCGTACGTCGAGGACGTCTCGGACAGGAGGCTGGCGCCGCTCCTCGCCGCCGGCGTCTACCAGCCGACCGTCGACCCTGCCGACTGCGCCGGGTTCGACGTGGCGGTCGTCACCGTCCCGACGCCGTTGCGCGACGGCGCACCGGACCTGTCGCACGTCGAGGACGCGGCACGGACGCTCGGCCGCCACCTCACCCGCGGAGCGACCGTCGTCCTGGAATCGACCACGTACCCCGGGACGACCGAAGAGGTGTTCCGCCCCCTCCTGGAGCACGGCTCCGGCCTGACCGCAGGCCGGGACTTCCACCTCGGGTACAGCCCGGAGCGCATCGACCCCGGCAATCCCACCTGGAGGCTGGAGAACACGCCCAAGGTCGTCTCGGGCATCACGCCGTCCTCCTTGGAATCGGTCCGCAACTTCTACGCCTCCCTAGTGGACACGGTCGTACCCGTGGCCAGCTGCAAGGAGGCGGAGCTGACCAAGCTCCTCGAGAACACCTTCCGACACGTGAACATCGCCCTCGCCAACGAGTTGGCGATCTTCGCCCACGACCTGGGCATAGACGTCTGGGCGGCCATTGACGCGGCGTCGACCAAACCCTTCGGGTTCATGCGCTTCGCCCCCGGCCCCGGGGTCGGAGGTCACTGCCTGCCCGTCGACCCCTCGTATCTGTCGTGGCGGGTCGAGCGGACCCTGGGGCAGAACTTCCGTTTCGTCGAGCTGGCCAACGACGTGAACAACCACATGCCCGACTACGTGGTGCGGCGTCTCGTGGCGGGCCTCAACGATCGCGGGAAGCCGCTCAAGGGCTCCCGGATCCTGCTGCTCGGCCTGGCGTACAAGGCCAACACCGGGGACGCCCGCGAGACGCCGGCGGCCCGCATCGCCGAACTCCTCACGAGCATGGGCGCCGAGGTCCAGGTCGCCGACCCCCACGTCCTGGACGACGCCCACCCCCGCGCCGTCGGCCTGCAGGACCTCCAGCGGGTCGAGGTGACCCCCGGCCTGCTCGCGACGGTCGACGCCACAGTCCTCCTCGCGGACCACGACGCCTTCGACTACCCCCTGATCAGCGCGCACTCCGCGTACATCCTCGACTGCCGCCGCCGGCTCACCGGCGCCCACGTCGACTCTCTCTGATCTCTCTGATCTCTCTGAAGGAAACCACCGTGAAGATCGTGATCACCGGCGGCGCCGGATTCATCGGCAGCAACCTCGTCCGCACTCTGACCGAGCAGCCCCGCGTCTCCCGACTCCGGATCGTCGACAACCTCTCCACCGGGGACAAGGCGAACCTCGCCGGCCTCGACGTGGACTTCTTCGAGGGAGACGTCCAGGACGCTGCCCTCCTCGACCGGGCGTTCCGCGGTGCCGACGCGGTCGTCCACCTGGCCGCGCTCCCCTCCGTACCGCGCTCCCTGCGAGACCCCCTAGCCAGCCACCACGCCAACGCGACGGGCACCCTCCAGGTCCTCGAAGCCGCCCGCCGCGCCGGCGGCCCGCGCGTGATCGCCGCCTCCTCGTCCTCCGTCTACGGCGCCAACCCCCACCTGCCGAAGCACGAGGACCTCGCTTCCGCCCCCATGAGCCCGTACGCGGTCACCAAGCTCACGACGGAGGCGTATCTGAGCGCCTACCACCACAGCTTCGACCTGCCGGTCCTCCCCTTCCGCTTCTTCAACGTCTACGGCCCCGGCCAGCGCGCCGACCACGCCTACGCCGCCGTCATCCCGAAGTGGATCAGCGCCGCCCTCACCGGCCGGCCGGTGACCATCCACGGCGACGGCACCCAGACGCGCGACTTCACCTACGTGGGTACGGTCTGCGACGTCCTCGCCGACGCCCTCCTCCGCCGGGTCGTGGACCCCCGCCCGGTGAACCTCGCCTTCGGAAGCTGTACCTCGCTGTTGGACCTGATCGGCGAGATCGAGACGGCAACGGGGCAGCGGGTTGGCCAGCTGCACGGGGCTCCGCGCACCGGTGACGTCTCCCACTCGCAGGCCGACAGCGCCCGGCTGCAAGGTCTCTTCCCGAGAGTGGCACCCCTAGAGCTGCGTAAAGGTGTCTCCGCCACGGTGGACTGGTTCCGCTCTGCAGCCTTGACCGAGGCTTCACGCTGAACCGATCCCGGATGGGCGACCACGCCGGACGCCCTCTCCACTTGCGCCTCGCTGAGCTCACGGCCAGGCGTCGCGTGAAGGCCGTGCCTGCGGCGGGAGCGCAGCCGGGCCCGGGTCACGCCTGCACTGCATCTTGTTGCTCTGCACCGCGGGCAGGCGGTACTGACTTCTTCACCTTGAGTCCCAGCTCTTCCTTGAGGCGTTCGAAGACCAGGTCCGGGGTGCCGATACGCCCCACGGCGTGGCTGTGCGCAGTAAGCATCGCTTCTGCGAAAGGACTGTCGAGGGTGGCGACACGATCCCAGCTTCTGGCCTCCGCCAGAGGCACGGACTTCACGTTCTCAAGGTCCAAGAGAAGGTGGGGGATCTCGAGGTACTGGGGAAGCAGTCGGAACCTGTTGTCGTCCGTCCGGAACACCCGAAGCACGGCGTCGCGGGCCTTGCCCGTGCCTTCTTCCCGCCACTTGGCCACGAGTGCTGACTCGAACAAGGGATCGGCCTTGGCGACGCGGACGTACTCGGCCTTCGCCTTCCGCAGCTGACGACCCGGCTGGGGCGTCGGCAGGTCCTCGTGCAGGTCGCAGGCGGGTGTGAGCACCAACCACCAGGACCCCTCAGGGTCACGAAGAAGGTCGGCGGCAGTAAGGTGCACGGTCACTGGCGGCTTGAGGTAGGTCCGGGCAGCTGAAGCATGGCCGACCACAGCATCGTCAGCACCATCGAGGGCGCCATCCAGCTCCCGGATCGCGTTCTCCTTGAGCCAGGCCGCGAGTCGGTGCACAAGAAGGGGCGCGATCTGTTGCTGGTCGGCCTCGGCCATGTCGGACCAGTTGGGCGCGATAACGCCCCGCAGGAAGTCCCGGATTTCCCGGTCCACCAGGTTGCCGAGCCGCCGCGTCAACGACGGCACCCCTGACTGAAGCCCGACGCGCACGGCCTCCTCGACCTCGTCCAGCCTGTGCTTCGTGACGACCTGGACGAGCGGTGGTGCCGCAAGGTCCTGCACCTGTCCAGGGACGTTGGTGCAGAAGATCACGGGAACCCACCGGGTCTTCGCGATCCTGTCGTACAGCTCCCGGCCTCGGCTCTCGAGACCAGGGACTATCCCCTCCCCCTGCGACGAGTCCCTGACGTCGAGCACGACCAGATCGATCTGTTCCCTCTCCAGGATCAACTCCGCCTGGGCGAAGTCCTGCTCCGTCTCGACGGAGATCAAGCCCAGATCGTCAAGGTCCTCGCACAACATGGCCTGGAGCTCCCCTGCGATGTCCTCCTCATCATCGACGATGAGTACCCGGAACACCGCGTCCCCCTCTGTCACCCAACTCTCCTTCGAAGACGCGCTCTGAAACATGCTCCGGCGAGCGGTCCTGGGGAGACCAGGTAGAGATCGCCGTCGTAGAAGTCCTTGACCACGCTGCCAGCGATACTGAGCCCCAGTCCGATCCCGTCGGGCTTGTCGCTGAAGTAGGTGTCGAAGATCAAGTCCTTGATCTCCTCCCTGACCCCGGGGCCGCTGTCGGCGACATCTATGTCGACCTCGCCATCAGGTGTGCGCCCGGTCGTGATGATGATGGAGCGATCAGCCTCTTCAGGGAGGGTGGACAGCCAGTAGATCGAGTTACCGACGAGGTTGAGGATGACCTGAGCGATGTCACTCGGCTCAGCTGTCACTGTCACGTCTTCCCCACCGACAGTGACCGCGATGCCCTGCTTTGCCAGCTCCGCCTCGTGCACCGACACGGCTTCGTCGATGGTCTCGTGCAGAGAGATGTTCCTGGGCCTACCCCGCTGACGCCCGCTGAGGGGCTCTACTCGGGTGAACAACCGGTCGAGCGCCTTCTCTTGGGCGCTGAAATCGGTGTGGACCTTACCGAGCGCCGCGGAAAGATCGGGGTCCTGCTCGCTCGTTCCCTTCACCAGTTTGTTCAGTCTCCGCAACACGTAGGCGATGCGCGTCAGGGCGGCCCGGCCGTCGTGGAGGACCACGTCCACAAGCGTTCCGAGCGTGGCGAGCCGGGAGAACTGGGAGATGATCTCCTGGACCTTCTGCACGCTGTCGTTGATGGCCTCGGTGGCCTCGTCCAGAGCCCGCCCGAGCACGGCGTCGTCGGGATAGCGTTGGTTGACCACGTCGCGGAGCGGGGCGAGCGTGAAGGTCTGAAAGACACCATGTCCACCTCCCTCCGTCGTCGGCGTCAGCAGCTGGCCTCCCGGAGGTTGGGCGGGCTCCGGTCGGCGGAGTTTGTACCGCCAGGCCTCGAGTCTGCTCACTGCCTGCAACATGACTCGCCTGAGCTCCTCGTACTCCGGAGAGTCGATCAGCCCTTCACGATGGGACCGGTCACGCAGCCCAGGGTTCCCGTCGGCAGAGATGTACACGAAGCCGGCCACCTGGTTGTTGGAGAACCGCATGGTGGGGTTGTTGACACGGCGCTGGTCGAACTCCAGCCAGTCGTAGCGGGTCTCCCCAAAAGGCTGGATTCGGAAGCCATCCCGGTACAGGGCGACGCCACTGTTACCCCGGATGAGCCTGCGAACCTCGCTGATATTGCGGGCACCCAGGTCGATCTCGAGCAACTTGCGCAGCGAACCGCTGTCCAGGTCCCACGTTCGTATGTCCAGCTTCACGGGGCCACAGGTGGGGAACTTCGTCCCCTGCCGGAGATCCTCGTGGATGACGAGCTCCTCGTCGACGCCCGCGGCCGTGAGGGTGAGGTGCGCCTGCCCATCGGCGTCCACGGTGCCGACGAGTCGGTAGTGGGGATGGGCCAGCGCCTCGCTCGCGCTCACGAAGCCCGAATAGTGCCGTAGCTCGCCAGGCGGAGTCTCGATGTAGATCGAGAACTCAGGCCGGTCCGGTACATCCAGTTCTTCGGGGGGCGGAGGCGGGAGAAGCCGCGAAAGAGAGCGTTTCAGCGTCTCGACGGACTCTGCTCCCCAGTGCTGGCGAAGACCTTCGAGGCGTACGACCGTCCCGTGAGGATTCCGATCCTGCCTCGCCGGCGCACGTGTCCGGAACTCCGCAACAATCTCGTCGAACAGTTGCTCGGCCTCACCTCCGACGGAGAATACCTTCGGAGGCCGAACGGACCAGTTGACAGGAACCTGATCCAAATAGGCGTCCTCGTCGGAGAACCTGCCCCAGTCGAGCCGCAGAGTCACTTCCTGGCCGTCACCACGAGACGTGGCCAGCGAGGTCACGAGCGCCAGACGGGCGGCAGAGAACCTTCCGATGCCCTTGGCCCCGAGAACTCGCCGCCCGAGCTCCTCGCTGCGAGGACGCCGGTGCCGGTACGGGGTCGCGATCTCCATCCACGTGCCACGGACGGTCTCCGATGACATGCCGTGGCCATCGTCCCAGACCTCGATGGAGCCCGCCCCTTCCTCAAGGGGCGCATTGAACCGGATGACGACCAGGCTCGCGTCGGCGTCGTAGGCGTTCTTCACCAACTCCGTGAGAGCGACCCGCTCGTTGCTGATCAGCTCCTCACCCAGGGTGCTCATCAGTCGGGCACGCGGCCGGAGATACGCCTCTGCGCCCCCCGCGCCCTCCGAGTCCACTGGTCGCACTTTCGCCCCCTCCACTCCGCCCGTGAGCGTAGCGGGCGGGGCAGAACTCTATAGGCGACAGGAGGAGTGAATTGCAGACAAAAGGAATAGGATCTGACACCACCGCTTTGGAATGGCCGAAATTCGCCCCGCTTGAGCCCGCCCCCGAGGGCCGATCGGTTCGAACGTGTCTTCTGGGGGATGTCTTCGTTGGTAGAGATACGCAAGGGAGACGGGATGGCTGCGGGCAGGGCCGCCGATCGGACTGTCAGCAGCATCCCGTACGATCGATCGCCTTGGGATGCACCAGAACACAGCTTCGAAACTCCTGGCTACAGACCGTGTCGGCCGCCCTGGCGCCAGCCCGGTCAGACCAGGTGAGCGCCGTTGATTCGGCGGCCCGGAGGGACCAGAATCCTTGCCTCCACGCGTATGCCCGTGATCTCCTGGTGCTCATTCATGTCGCGTGTACGGAGGGCTTGGGCTGTGGAGAAGGGGAAGTACGACGTACCCCTGGAGCGGAGCGACTACCTCCAGCTGGAGCCGCACGAGGAGAGCTGTCTTCCCGAGGATTTCCGAGGATGGCTGAAGACTCACGGTAGGGGCAAGCGGCTGGCCGTCGACCTCTTCTCCGGGGCCGGCGGCCTGAGTTACGGCGTGAAGCAGGCGGGATGGACGATCGCCGCTGCCGTCGACTACGACGAGCGGGCACTGGAGACCCACGCGGCGAACTTCTCAGGCATGAGCCTCCACATGGACCTCGGCAACCCTGACGAGCGCGACCGCCTAGTGGGACTACTGAAGGGTGTCGACATCGACCTGATCGCTGGCGGACCTCCCTGCCAGCCCTTCAGCCGTGCCGGCCGCAGCAAGATCCGAGATCTCGTGACCAACCACAATCGGGATCCAGAAGACCTCCGTAAGGAGCTGTGGCGTGCGTACCTGGACGTGGTCACAGAGGTCAGGCCCCGTGCAATCCTCATGGAGAACGTGCCCGACATGGGGCTCGGCGACGACTTCTTCGTCGTGCGCACGATTGAACAGCGCCTAGAGGATCTCGGATACGCCACGCAGGTCCGCCTTGTCGACGCTTGGCACTACGGCGTTCCGCAGCACCGGAAGCGGCTCATCCTGCTCGCGAGGAACGACATCGAGCGCTTCGACTGGCAACCCAAGCAGGACGGCTTCACTACTCTCCGTGACGCGATCGGCGATCTCCCGGACCTCGACCCGCAGCCCAGAGAACGCGTGGGCGAACGAGAGATGGCCTACCACCCCCTGCCAGCTCCCTCCCCCTTCGTGGAGAAGATGCGCGTAGCCGCACCAGAAGGGATCATCTGGGACCATATGACTCGCCGCGTCCGCGGGGACGACTGGGAGATCTTCTCCGAGCACATGGACTCCAAGACCCTGTACTCAGACCTCCCCGAGAAGTTCCGTCGCTACAGCGACAAACACTTCACGGACAAGTACAAGAAGCTGGCTTGGGGCGAGCTCAGTCGGTCGATTACGGCACACATCGCCAAGGACGGCTACTGGTACATCCACCCGGAACAGCCCCGCACGCTCACCGTGCGTGAGGCGGCTCGGGTGCAGACCTTCCCCGACTGGTTCCGCTTCGCTGGCACTCGTAGCGATGCGTTCCGGCAGATCGGAAACGCTGTTCCGCCCCTGCTGGGCAAGGCGGCAGCCGAGGCTCTCGCGCCGGTCGAGAACGTACAGGCGCAGCTTGGAGGGCTGCAGCCGCACTGGCGCCAGGTTCGGGAGGAACTGGCAGCCTGGGCAGAGGAACGACGTGCTGGTGAAGACTGGTGCCACCTCCCCGGCGAGCAGATGTCGCAGCTCTCGGCGGCGGTGGTTGCGCTTCTCGCCGGAACCAAGCTGTCCGCAGTTCAGATGGAAGAGGTCTTGGCACATGTGCGGACACGCAAGTCCCTCACTTCCAAGACATGCGAGAACCTCCTTGCAGCTGCTCCCCATGTAAGGGTCAGGACACGGCTGGAACGTCTCGCCCCTCTGGTGGGCGACACAGCAGCCTGGCAGAGGAACAGGCGTCTCGAGATTCCGGAGCGCCTCGCGTTCAAGCCCGCAGAGGCGTCGCTCTACCGTCTGCTGATGGGAGAGGACCTCCTTTGGGTGGGCCAAAGCGCACTGCGGGTTGCCGCACGGCTGAACGACAGCGACGCTGACCGCACCAACAGACTCAGCGACGGTCGAGTCAACCTTGTGAGGCTCGTGGGCGCAGGGGACGAAGCTGCCCCCCTCCGCATGGCGGCGCTGCGGCTCATCGGCAACACCGTCTGCACTTCCCAACAACCGTCGTGCTCAGCGTGCCCCATGAGTAAGCACTGCCTGCGGAAGTCCGATGCTTCAGGCGGCTCGGCGGCAGCTGGGCGCGGCAACCAGGGAAGCAGAGGGCGAACCGGAGAAAGCCAGACTCCAGAACAGGAATAAGTGCTACTTCGGTCTGTCAGGGGGACTGTCGGTCACACACTCTGGCAACTGTGAGCGCGGCCTTTGTCACGTCCGCCCGGATCTCGCACTCCCAGACACGGACAACGGTCCAGCCGACGGCCTCGGCTGCTGCGGTGTTCCGGCGGTCGCGCTCCTTGTTGGTCTCGATCTTCGCTTCCCACAGGGAGGCGTTCGGGCCGCGGAACGTCTTCGGGCCGTGGACAGGACATCCGTGCCAGAAGCACCCGTCGACGAACACCGCCACGCTGTACCTGGGCAGGACGAAGTCCGCCGTGCAACGGGCAGCCACCTTGCGCTGTAGACGGAACCGGAGGCCGAGCCGGTGTACGGCACGCCGGAGGGCCACCTCCGGTTTCGTGTCGCGGGCGCGCCGACCGCGCAGATGGCCGCTCAGCTCGGTGCTGACCCACTCCGCGCTCGTGGTGTCCTCACGTGCTGCCATCCTCAGCCCCAGCCCGTCGTCAGCCCTACGAGTGTGAGGGTGCCACACTCGTTCCATGCTTCGTGAACCTGCAGAACTCCGTGTCGACGACCACGGCCGGGTCGAGCTCCCCATCGGCCTGCTCGCGGAGGCGGGCATCGCACCCGGGGCGGACCTCCTGGCCTTCAGCGACGGAGACGGACGGATCGTGCTCCGCCGCGCCGAAGACGCCATGAGGGACCTGCTCGAGCGCGGGGAGCTCTGAGGGCCGGGACGAGTCGGACCTAGGGACCGGGGACGAACCCGAGGGAAAGCGCCTCGTTGCGCGCGTGCAGTGCCTGTACCGCCTGTGGCTCGGGAACCTCCTGTTCGAGTTCAAGTCGCCGGCCGACGTACTGCGTGAGCTGGCGCTGCGAGGGATCCAGGTTGTGCGTCTCCTTCGCCCATCGCTCGATGGCGTACCACTCGTCCGCCGGGACCGACGTCACCTCGTCGTTCGCCCCCCGATCGCCTTCTGCACCGCCAGCGAGGGCCTCGTCGTCCAGCGGCTGATCACGGAGCTCGACCTCCAGGTCGCGAGGCACGGACCAGGGCACGCGGGAGACGGCGTCCCAGCAGGCGGGCTTCTTGGCCCACTCGCCCACGTGGTTGCCCTCACGCGGCTTGGTAACAACCCGCATGACCCGGGGGCACAGGTCGTCGATCGCGGCTTCGAGGGCTGGTGAGACCCGCTGCTCACGCCAGATCCTGTCGAGATCGATGCGCTGTTCCGTGGCGAGCGCCAGACGAGCCATGGTGTATGTCGTGATCATGCTCTTGTAGCTGCCCGCCTCGTGGTTCGCCGCGATGCGGTCGACAGCCTTGAAGAGGACGGCCATGGCTATCACGCGCTGGCAGTACTGGACGTCGACCCGAGGGGGCGCCTCGCTGATGCGGTCCATGAACGCGACGAAGTTCTTCTGCGCGCCCCGGCTGACGCTGAACGGGAGGAGACTCCAGGAGTTGGCGTACTTCGCGAGGTCCGCCTTGGTGAACTTCCGATTCGTCGGGTTGAGCTTCTTGAAGGTGCGCTGCTTCGCCGGTGTCCTGGCCTTGGCCACCTCGTCGGTGTACTGGCCGCGCGCCCTCTCGTAGAACCAGTGGGTCTCCTGGCCGCTGCCGTCCGTCGCCGGCGCCCAAAGCGATCGGGTGATCCGCTGGACGGCTACGTGGTACGCGTGGTTCGAGCTGAAGTCGACGAGCGTCACGCGGTTCTGGGTGTTGGAGTACTCGGAGATCATCGGGACGATCTCCGAGAGCCGCTCAGGAGAGACCTCCGTCAGCTTCATCTGGACGGTCACATGAGACAGGTCGGCCTTGTCCCGGCTCGAGGCGTAGTGCAGCGAGGCCGTGGTCTGACCGCCGTTCA
This sequence comes from Streptomyces sp. NPDC059832, assembly GCF_042731715.1. NCBI lineage: Bacteria > Bacillati > Actinomycetota > Actinomycetes > Kitasatosporales > Streptomycetaceae > Streptomyces > Streptomyces sp. NPDC059832. Next base: position 333,982 of record NZ_JBHWIY010000008.1, read on the forward strand.
CCACCTGGAGTCCGTGCACCCGGGAGATGCCCGCGGGGGTGCCGTCCGGGCCGTGCACGAAGTCGACATGGGACGCGGTCGCCGTGATGCCGTTGTTGTATGCCAGGAACCTGCCTGGTGAGTGCAGCAGAGTCTCCCTGATACCCCGGTTGACCGACCCGCGGGCCTGCAGGAAGGACCGGACGTTCAACTCAAGAAGTCTGGTCCCATACTCCCCGTACAGTTCGGCCAGTCTCTGGCCGGGGATCACTGCCATGGTCACCGAGTGGTCCGGCTCGCTGCTGGGTGCCGAGACGCAGGGAAGCGGAGGATCGAACGAGACCACGATGGGCTCGCTGATGCTGCCGGACGTCTCGTGGCGGTGCAGCCGTGCCAGGTCCCATACCTCGTGGGTCACGGGGAGGCCGTCGAGCTCGGCGAGCGGGAAGGCGGTACTCGTGCCGACGCGGTTGCTGAGCAGAAAGAGCCGGATCCTCCGTACCTCGGTGAGCGCCTTCTCCACTGCCGCGCACATGTCGTACACGTCGAAGGACTCATCGATGTGCTGACGCAGCCCGTCCCGACACCGGCGGACGAACGTCAACAGGCGCCTGAACGCGGTCTCTGCCTGCCCCTTCGTGAGCTTGGACTCCAGCGGGTCCAGGTCGAAGTCGGTCACGAAGAGGTCGAGGCACTCCCCGGAGTCCCCGATGCCGTACCCGTGCACGAGATGACCGTGGGCCGAGTGGTAGGCGGTGAACGTGTTGGACACGATGCCGGCCCGTTCCAGGTCCTCGAACACGCGCCGCGTGAACGTCTCCGGGGTGGTGGTCCCCTCGGCGTCGGCGGTGGCCTGGACGTCGGTGACGACGTCGTGGGCGTACTGGGACAGGTCGAGCTCAGGCATAGGGTCCCCCGATCAGTGCGGTCACCTCGTCGGTCGTGGCGCGGTGGTGGTCAAGTCCCGAGGTGTTCACGTGGTATGAGCACTCACCGACACCTTCGGGAAGATCTGCCTCGACGAGTCTCGGGAAATTCTCCCCCACGTGCCAGAAGCGCAGGTCGCGAACGGTGTAGCGAGGCTCCTCGTACACGTCTCGCTGGCCGGGGAGGTAGCCGGCCTGCACGAGACAACCGTCGAAGGCGGCTCGGACGACAGGGCTCGTGAGCTGCTCGCGTATGAGGTCCACCAAGCGGTTCAGACTCTCTCCTGATCCACCCCGCCGTTCGTCGAGCATCGCCAACGCCAACAGGAGCGCAGGCGTCCCGGTGCCGTCCAGCTGGCGCTCGCTGGCGATCCGGATGCTGCGGGGCCGTTTGGCGGTGCTGGCCTTCGCCTCGACGGCGACTCCGGGCAGCTGGAAGTCCTGGTTGGCTCCGCTCGGCCCCGTCCATGCATCGACGGCCTCGGTCGGCCCGACGAAGGGCAGGATGTGGTCGCGCAGCACCAGGAGCTCGCCGACGAGTCCACGACGGGCCTCAGGGCCGAGACCATCTCTGCCGACGGCACGCAGGAGGTCCTGCCACCGCTCGAACCTCTCCACTGCCGCTGTCAGGGCTGCTGCGGCCCCCGGGGCGTCTCGGACGGTGTCAGCTACGTCGGTGACGAGTGGGTTGAACACCTCCCGCAGCTCGTTGGCAGTCAGGACCACTTGGAGCTCGTACTCGAGACGCGACACGGCGCTCAGGTTCATCTCAAGACCAGCCGTGCGGGGGAGTCGGGTCACGGTCCGCACGATGTGGTCCGCGGAGCGGGCGTCGGTCCTGAGAACGAGCATGCGTTGATGCGCCGGGTGGGAGACGGAGAGGAATACATCCAACGGGGCGTCAGGATGCAAACGGATACGCGACCGGCCTGGGGCGTCCTGGGGTGCCTCCAGATCACGCCACTCGGCCTCGGTTACGGTCACTCCCCACCCTCCTCGTCGTCGAAGGCGTCGTCCACGCCCTCCTGCTTCCAGATGCTGTTGACGACGTACTCCGTGGCTGACTGGTGCTCGGAGCGAGGGAAGTTCACCTGGAAGCCCACGAGCGGAAGCTGCTTCTCGCCTTCGCCGCCCTTTGGCTCGATCACGTAGATCAGGAGGAGAGCCTGGTCCGGCCTACGCTCCCAGCGCAGCTGTTCGCCGGAGGGCGCCTGCGGTACCTGCTCCCTACCCTTCTTCTTCGCAGCCTGACGTGTCGCCTGGAGAGCGGCTTCCACCTGCTCCTGGTCGAGGCCGATCTGCTCGTCCCGAGGGCTGACCACGCGACGGATGATGTACCGGTCGTCGGTCTTGTACCCCGGGTCGTTGAGCGGAGTCCGGGTCACGGGCCCCACTTCGTGCCCTGCAACGTCGTGGGTGTATTTCGCCGTCGACTTGCCGATGAGACACACTGTCCACTCCGCCAGCTCGTCTACGCTCGCGCACTGGTCGATGTACTTCGCGATGAACCTGGGGCGGACCCTCTGCGCCATCGCGTCCGTCACGTATCCCAAGAGGAAGTCGGATACCGCCTCGCGGGTCACACCGTTCCATGTCACCGTTCCGCCAGGAACCTCTGCCTGGGCAACTGTGAGGCCGTCGAGACGCCGGACGAAGTCCTCAAGCGTCTTGAGATTGTGTTCCCTAGCCCTCTGGGAGAAATTGAAGAGGGTCGTCTCCGGCCCCTCCCCGGAGTAGCTGAGCCTCACGGGCGTGCCCTGTCTCATCTTGTTGGGGGCGGTGATCGTGAGCCCCAGAGAGGAGGCCCGGACCTTGAACCCGAAGTCCCCAGGCGTGAGGCTCAGTGCCGCCATCTCCTCGATCTCACGGCGGAGTTCGTCAGTCGCGGCGGTCACCTCGACGTACTTTGCCTGAAGGTCGGGGCTGGTGTACAGGCGGCAGAGGTCCTCGTGGCCCGGGCGGTACCCGAACCACCGCCCCATCTGCAGGAGTGTGTCGTACGTGTTCGAGGTACGTACGTAATAGCTGACGGTCAAGCCGTCCAGCGTCAGGCCTCGGGACAGCTTCTGGCCACCAATCGCGATGACAGAGAGGCCGTTCCTGCGATGCTCGTAGTAGTCGAGCGCGTCACGCGAGGCACCGTTCACTGTTTTGACGACGATCTTACGCAGGGCCGGGAGCAGTTGACTGGACACCTCCTCCCACGTGACGGGCTGAGCCTCGTCCGCGGGGAAACGGTCCGACGTAGGGACGAAGTCCCGCTCCCACAGTGTCTCGAACTCCGCCATACGTTGGGATGCCTGCCCGTAGCGGTCACGGAGCGAGTCCACGAGGAGGCGCAGGTGATCGTCTACCTGGTCCCGGACAATTCCTTGGACTGCAGTGAAGCGGGTGACGTGCACGAGCATGGAGTTGTGCACCTTCACTCGCCCACGTGCTCTCCGGGCCGCTGAGGCAAGTACGAACGCGGCGATCGACTCGCGAAGGGACTCAGGAAGGTCGTCGGAGGGGACAAACGAGGACTTGTGTTTGGTCGGGATCCACCGTTCCGCGTCGTTCACGGACCTGACCAGCGGCAGTGGAGCGATGTCCTCCTCGTCGTCGATATCAACGTGGAGTCCGAAGACCCGCTCCGGGCCAAGGTAGTTAGATGGCGAGGGAAGTGTGCGGATGAAGCTTTCCGGAAACAGGTCGGAGCCGAAGGTGGGGTGTTCAACGTCGGGATCGATGTAGATGTTGGCGAACGGCGTCGCCGTGTAACCGACGTAGGCCGACTTGTCGAAGCTCCTCATCAGGTCGCGAATAGCACCGTTGGTCTTGGTGGGATCCGCATCGGGGTCCCGCTTGGTGTTGATCGACGCGTTGTCAGCCTCGTCATCGATGACGAACAGCGGAATGTCTCGTACGACCTTCCGACCCGATTCATCCTCCGTTCCCTGAACCTCTGTCACCCAGTTGCGTAGGTACTCAAGGATCTTCCAGTGCTTCTTCACCACGAGCACGACGGGGAAGTGTCCGAGGTGAACGGAGTTGAACGCGTTCGCGGTCTGGCGTCCGAAGTCGCCCTTCTCGGAACTGTTGGTCGGCGAAGCGATGACAAGCCTCTTGGCGCCGGGCATCCGCCCCGCGCCCATGCGACTGGACTTCCCTGCTTCGTTGGAACGCTGCTGATGCTGGGAGTCGAAGCCCAGGAGGCCCTTGTCCACCCGCAACTGTGTCTGGCTCCGCAGGTCGTTGTGAATGCCAGCGAGGATGACTACGAGCTGGTAGCCGGCGTCGACCGCCTTCGCAGCGAGCCCGATGTACTGTCCCGTCTTGCCCGACTGCACCTGGCCGATAACGAGCCCTGTGCGGCGCCAGTTGTCTTCCCGACGGGGATCTTCGAGCTGGCTCAGGACCTCGTCCGTGCTCTGGTCCAGGCGACGCACAACAAGCGGAGGCAGGTTCTCGACATCCTCGAGGTAACGCCGGTAGCGCTCCCAGAACTCCCACTCGCGGTCATTCTTGGCCTCAGAAAGCCAAGGCTTGTGTCCCGTGTTGCTATCCAGCCCGGTGGAGCCCTCCTGGAACACGGCTGTCATGGCCTCGATCTCCTTGGCCAACCGGTCTCGGTCGACCACTTCACCCTGCCCGGCCAGCATCCCGAAGATGACCGTGACCGCGGTCTGTACCTCCTCAGGGGAAGGCTGACGGTCCTGGGAGAACATCGCGAGGACTAGACGCCGTGCTTTGGCAAACGACTCGTCGAGTTCCTCTGAGGGGGCGCTCACGGAGACCTCCGGTTGGGCGGGAAGGGTATGGGGCAGGCTAGGGGCGGTCACCGACAATGGGGTTCACCCATTCCAGAAACCCTGTATCTGATCGAAGGGCGGCATGGTCCGCAGACGTTCGCGAGCGGCTGCAGGCGAGCGGCCGTCGGAGACCAGCGCCTCGTAGATCCGCTGTGCGACCTCCGTGGCCCCGGCGTCGGCGGGTCCTGGGCCCCCGAAGGGCTCGGGGTCGTCGCTGGTGTCCGTCTCGTGCATCACGCGGAGGGCGGTGACCGGCACCGTCTCCTCAAGCAGACGGATCAGAGCACGCACGTCATCCGAGCCGGCACCGCCAGAACGCAGAGCTGCCTTCACCAGAGGGTGGCCCCGGTTGATCCGGCAGGTGACCTGGTCGTCGACACGACGGACGTTCCACGCGTACACGAGCGGATCCCCGTGCGTGCGCGCAGCGATCTGCCCGCGGTGCCGAAGCACGTCGGCGGCCCTTTTCCTGGCCTGCAGGGCGATGCGCCGTAGATGAGAACGCAGTGCGACCGGCGGGACGACACTGGACTTCCGGACGTCGACCCCCCATTCGACATCCGTCTCGGCGGGGATGTCCACGGCGATCCGTGCGAGATTGTACTTCTCCTCGCGGCGCAGCCCGCGCTGTCCGAGCCAGTCACCGGCCAGGATCAGCCGGTCCCGGCGGTACACGTAGAACCCCTGCTGGTCGAGCCACCCACGCGGCCCGCCGGCCTTCTCGTACTCGTCCGGGGCGAGCCTCTGGGCACTGGGGAGGACGAACGCCTCCACCCGTACGGAACCCACCCCCGACCGCAGACGCTCGACCGGAAGCGGTTGTACGGACGGGTGGCGGGAGAGGAACGGATCCCAGGGCTCGACGGGGCTGCCCGACACACGCAGGTTGCGACGTCGGCTTCCGGTGAGGAACCTGCCGAAGACCATGCCCAGGTGGGACTCCGTGCGGGCGGCCTCCGCGTAGAACTGCTTCTGGGTCCGCTCGTCCTCCACCGTCACCGCGTCGACGTGGTAGCCGTTGAGGCGCCGCCACAACACGACGGTGCCGTGGTCCGCCTCACCCCGGATCCTGTCGAGCAACTCGGTGGTCGTCTCGTCCGCGCCGCGTAGCAGTCGCCACTCGCCCGCTCTCTCCACGACGTCAAGGTCCCACGTGCGCACGTGCCATTCACCGGCAGTGGCGGTGGCGACGGTGAGCTGCCGGGCCTGTGAGAACGAGGCCGACTTGAGGCCGACGCCGAAGCGCCCCAGGTCCGTAGGGCTTCGGGGCGTCGCAGGGCCTCGCGCGGCCACGGTCATGGCGGTCACGAGCTCGCCGGCTGTCATCCCGGTACCGTCGTCGGCGACGGCGATCCAGGAGTCCTGCCCGGCCCAGGTGAACTCGACGTCGATCGTGGACGCCGCCGCGGAGATGCTGTTGTCCACGAGATCCGCGATGGCGGCAGGCAAGGAGTACCCGAGCGAACTGAGCGAGGCGACCATGCCTGCAGGTTCCGGGGCAGCGATGTCGTACAACATGCTCGGTGCTCGTCCTGCTTCCGCTCTGGCAACTACTTCGTACACGCCCCTCACGGCTACAACCGAGTGAGCGAGTGCCTTGATGGTTGTGCAGGGGAAGACTCGACGCCCTGGCTTCGCCGTCGTTTTCCCCCGGCCTCCCCGTCCGATGTTAGCCAGGCAGGGAGAGCTGAGGTTCTGATCCGTCAGATTTACGTCAAATACAGCGGCCCACTGTTGCTTCGCGGCCGGATCCCAGCTGCCATCGCTCGACGGGGCTCCGTCCCTCGACGCCCCTCGCCAACCCAATCGCGCCCGGTCCAGCGCAAGTCTCATACATGACTTGCGCATGGCTGCCACAGCATTCGATGCAGCCGAGCCAACTCCTTGTCCCGACGGGCTGACGCCCACGTCGGCACCGAATGGCATCACTCAGCAAACGAGGAAGGCTTGATCCATGGGAAACGCGCAGGCGCGTGTCGCCGGAGGACCCGATCCGCCGAAGCGAAGGCGTGCACCATTTCCCAACGGGATGTATTTTCCAACCGCTGGCATTCCCCGGCGAGAATTTCACTGAAAGCAGCTACCCTTCGACGGTTCACTCCATCCAGCAGGCGAGCGGCAGTCTCAGCTCCCTTGCCCACCAGGCCGGCAGTGGTGATCAACTCATGCTTGGCAGCCGGATCAGCAAGGGTTACCCTCGTCGCCAGGCGTCGCTTTTCCCCGAAGACATGGCTAGCCGCCACGACGAGAACCGTTGATGCCGTAGCCTCCTCAGGCTCGCCCGCGTTGTTCATGGCGTTCACCAGAAGAGGTAGCTCCGCGAAGGGCATCGGGTCAGAAGTCTCCCAAAGAGGCTCCGCAATTAGGAGACCGGCTTCAATCCCCGCACGATCCACGACGAACGCCGGGAGACTTGGTGAAGACTGCCGGATCTCCCACCGCTCAACACCAGGGTCCGCCAGTGCAGCTCTAAGAAGAGCCCGACACCCATCTCGCAGCGTTTCAACAGAGATATCCACGACGTCCAGTCGGACGATACGACCTTGACGCCGGATGTCCAGAACGGGAAACCTGCTCTCTCCAGATGATTGGAGAATGGACAGATCCCTGTCGACATGGTTCGGGTTCCCCGAATCCTGGATGACCAGTGATGCCTTACGCGCGTATGCCACAGCAACCCCGTGTTCGAACCCGAGGCAAATCGAACGAGCACGGATTGCCTCGTCCAGGACCTGCTCGAGATCTGTCGGCTGGGCACTCAGGAGGAGCGTGCCACTGACGGGGTCCCAACGGAAGTCTTCGTGGGCATTGGCGTTGCGCCACTCAGGTCGGATCGTCGAGCCCAGAAGGCTGCACAGCGATTGATCGTCCTCAGCCGCCAGCAGGTCCCGCAGAGTGGCCAGTGTGGTTCCCTGCGGAACCGTCCCGCCTTCTAGTTCCAGGACCACAGCGGCCGTACGCTTTACGTCGCCCTCGAAGACGGCGCGATAAAGGTCCATAGCTGCTCGCGCCTTCTCCTCCGGGTGTTCCGCACGAATGTAGGCATCCTGATAGGCAATCACGCCGCGGTGGGAGAAGAGGGCCTCCGGTTCACGAGCGACGTGCCGGGCAATCACCGAGCACGTCTGCTCTCGTGCCGACTCCAACTGAGACATCACCAGATCACGCCCTAGGAGAGCAGCACGGTGCGCGACCAAGGGGCGGTCGGACACCGCTAGGTGGGCGAGGTGGTGGCACAAGTGCCCTGTCATTGGCACCGATTCGTCGATGAGATGTCGCATGCTACGGCGCAGCCGACGATCAAGCGACTTCCGATCTGTCGCCCAGGCAGCCGCTAGACGGGCCCTTGACGCCGCACCGGTACCGCCACTCAGCTGCTCAGCCGGTATCCCGAGCGTTCGTCGGTAGACATCCTCGCCCAGGGAATTTGTGTCTGCATCCTCAGCGGCAGCAACCAACTTCTCAGCTGCCACCTGGGCTGCGAGAGCATAACGGCGCGACTCCGCCCACGCTGGTTCCGCCCAGCCCTGCTCCAGGCAGTCAAACAGGGCGATGAGCTCGCCCCAGATCGCTCGCGCTAGGTCCGCCGCTAGCCTTTGTTCGGCGATACTGGTGCGGGAGGGATGGAAACGAGACACCTCTCGTGCCACAGAACTCGCGACGATAGCTGTCGCATGAAGTCGCCGCAACAAGGCAGGAAGTCGCTTCCCGACGGTCCGACCTGACGCGCCGCGAAGGTCCAGGATCGCCACGACCGTCTCGTCGACGTCCCGCTGGAGCTCCGGCAGTTCGGCGTCCCACAAAACAGACAACCACTGCTTGCGGGTTGCCTGCACGTGGCCAGGTCGCACCTGCTCAGCAGCCTCTTCGACGACAGCTGAGCGTCGAAAGTTCCCAGTCACTGCTCGGGCAGCCTCGCTGGCGTCACGCTCGACTGCTCCGAGCCGCTCAGGAAGAAGGAAGTCCACCTCCACAGGATGACAGCCGGCATCGTCCCAGAGCTCGTCGTTTTCGTTCTGTCACCGACGCCTGTTGGCACCACTACTCAAGGCGTGCAGGCACTCTCCGGTATCCCTTCCAGCGCCGCGGCAGGTGCGCCAGCATCGCCGAGAGCAGTCGAGCGCCATGCCCAACTCCGCCCGCTGCATCCATGAGCACCTCTGGTGGATACCTCGCCTCTTCCAGGGCCTCGTCCTCCGCTTGTCAGCCCTTCGCACTCCGCACTCACGCCAGCCACCGCCGAGCCGCCTGTCCCGAGAACGCCCGAAGTCTTGGACAAGCACGAAGTCATCGAACGCGTCCGCGCAGGTCATAGCCACCCCACTCCCCCACCCACCAAGTGTCTTCTAAGCACTCGGCAGCGAAGCTGCGCGGCACACCAAAGGGTGTAGGGCCCCAGTTGGAACCTCACCGAACCTCAACGCCAGCCCAGCGGGGTGCACTCGCTGGGCTGGCAGGCCCAAGGTCCTGCCTTCGGCTTCTACAAACGTCGCGTTCGGCTGACCTCCACCGGACGCAACCATGGAGGGCCGAGGGAAGATCAGCTCGTGCAGCTGCCGGCCGTGCCCCAGCGAAGGAACTCCGTACCTCCAGCGCCGTCGAGGACCGCCGCGGCGTACTGTGCGTAGCCCCATCCTTGCCCCGCGCGAGATTCCGCGAGAACAGTCCGGCAGGCCACGCCGGCGGCGGCCTCTGCCCACTCCTCTCGCGTGCCCTGGTCCCACTCGGGCCTCGTGGCCCACACGTACATCACGCCTTCGTGCGGAGCGAAGCCGATGCTGGTGTTCTCGTCGCTGATATAGCGGGGGTCTTCGAACAGACGGGAGTTGGCGTTCCAGTCGACAAAGAGCTAGTGGACCGCCTCGGTTGCCACTCTAATTTCGCGCTTGTCGACGCTGGGGATCTGGGCCGCGGCCAGTCCTTCTTCGGTGGGGTGCCAGCTCAGCTCCTGCCCGGGGTCGGCGACAGTGCGGTCGATGGTCTGCGTGATGCAGTCGGTGTTGGCGCGGAAGTCGTCCTCCCACACGATCGCCGGCGCCGTGGACGTGGTGTTGTCGACCAAGACGTACTCGTCGTACGGAAGGGACTTGTAGATGCCCGCCATCATGCGCAAGGTGAGGCAGGCGTTCTTGGCCACTCCCTGCACAACACGTGACTCCACGGCCGGGCCGCTGATGGCTATGTAGAGCTCTCTCCGAGACGGGGCGTAGCCCACGTCGTACTGACCGCTGTAGTCGTACTCCTCGCCCATGCCGTAGCTGAGGTCGTGCCCGAGTGCGGCCTCGGTCTCGATCTCCACTTCTCCTTTGGCACGACGAGCTGCACGCCACGTGGCGATCATCGCCTCGTCCGCGTTCGCAGGAGTAGGGGACGACGCGGCGTCCACCACAGCCTGGGAGCTTGCTGCGGGTGAAGCGGAAGCCGGCATGGTGGCGGTCTTGCTGGGGGATGCGCTGGCGGGAGGACGGGAACTCGTCGAAGCCGTCTCCGTCTTGTCGGGCTGCAGGGCCAGCGCTCCACCCGCCAGGCTACCTATGACAGTGCCCACCACCGCCGCGATGCCCACGAGTCGTCTGCTGGAACGGGCAGGACGTCTCCAGTTCGGGTCGTCCAGAGTGGGGACGTCCCACTGGGCAGCGACGAGATCGCCCACCAGTGTCGGCTCCGCACCCGTCGGCGCGACCTGTGTGGCCTGTGCTGCGAGGAGGACGGCACATGTCTCGGCAGCGCCCCACGCGGTGGCTCGGTCCCCCGGCTCCTTGGCAAGAGCGCTGCTCACGATGGCGTGGAGTTCGCCAGGAAGGCCACGCAGATCAGGATCCTCGGACATGACCCGGTAGGCGACCGCGTCGGGGGCTCCCCCGCCGAAGGGCGCACGATCGGTGGCTGCGAAGGCTATGAGGGCGCCCCAGACGAACATGTCGCCCTCGGGACCCGTCGTACCGGTGCGGTAGTGCTCAGGGCTGATCCATCCTGGGGTGCCGGTCAGAATGCCGGTGCGCGTCACGGATGTGCCGTCGGCGGCATGAGCGATGCCGAAGTCCAGGACTCGGGGACCGATCGGGGTCAGGATGACGTTCTGCGGCTTGACGTCCCTGTGGACGACACCCGCGGCGTGAATGGCCGCGAGAGCCTGGGCCGTGCCCGTAGCAAAGGCGTACAGGGTTCCGCCGGCCAGCGGCCCGTGCGCGGCGATGTACCGATCGAGGGTGAGCCCTGGAGCATAGGCAGTGGCCAGCCACGGCGACGCGGCTTCGACGTCAGCCGCGATCAGGGGTATGAGGCACGGGCCCTGGACACGAGCGGAGAGCTGTACTTCTCGACGGAAGCGCGCCCGGAACTCCGCGTCGTCCGCCTGGGCAGGGTGGACGACCTTGACCGCGACTCGCAGACCGGCGGCGTCCAGGCCAGCGTACACCGTGCCCATGCCCCCTGATCCAAGGCGACCGATGATCCGGTAGGGGCCGACGCGCTGGGGGTCACCAGGGTAGGCAGCCAGCACCCGCCCACCAGAACGAGCACTGCTCACCGGGCTTCCGATCTCCTTCAGACGTGCAGCAGACCAAGGGCCGGACGTATGTCGGTACCTGAGGGCTGGATATTAGCCGCGCGTCGAGGCGATAAGCACTGCCTTCTCAAACAATGATCAGCGACACCTCCCACCGGATGCACAAGAACGAGACGGAGCCGACGAGACTCGCTCGCCACGCTCCGTCGTTTTCGCCGCAGTGCACCTATTCGTCGGTGCGCACCGCGATCAGCCCTCCTCGACAATCGTCTGACTCTTCATCAGAACGAGCGTCAAACGGGCGTCACGAGCGTCATCTCAGCGTCAAGATATCGCCCGTAACGCCCACACCGCACATAACCCGCACCACCCGAACCCACAGGTCAGACGCCCTTCTTCACCGGCTCAAGGATCGCCACGCACTCCACGTGATGCGTCATCGGAAACAGATCGAACGCCCGCAGCGTCCGCACCCGATACCCGCCCTCCCGGAAGTAGGCCAGGTCCCGCGCCAGGGCCGCCGGGTCGCACGCGACGTACGCGATGCGGCGCGCGCCCAGGCCCGTGAGGTGTTTGACGACCTGCTTGCCGGCGCCCGCGCGGGGCGGGTCGAGGACGATCAGGTCGCACTCGGTGATGCCGGTGCGCGGGAGGATCTGGTCGACCTTGCCGTGTTCGATGCGGACCCGGTCCAGGTCCTTCAGGTTGTGGCGGGCGTCCTCGACGGCGCGCTTGCCGGACTCGATGCCGAGGACCGCGCCCTTCTCGCCGATGCGCTGGCCGATGGCGCCGGCGAACAGGCCGACGCCGCAGTAGAGGTCGAGGGCCATGTCGTTCTTGCGGGGCAGGAGGCCCTGCATGACGGCGCGGACCAGGGTGTTGGCGGCCTGCGGGTGGACCTGCCAGAAGCCGCCGGAGCCGACCCGGTAGGTGCGGTCGTCGGCGCGCTCGCGGACGAAGGCGCGGCCGTGCACCCGGTGGACGCCGCCGTCGCGCTCGTCGACGCGCATCACCGAGACGGGCTTGTCGAGCTCGACCAGGGGCAGCCGGCCGCCGGGCCTCGGGGTGAGGATGACCTGGCGGTCGTGGGAACCGGTGGCGGCGATGGCCTCCACCGAGGCCATGCCGGGCCATTCCCGCTTCTCGATGCCGAGCTCCGTGACGCCGGGTGCCGCGATCAGGCAGCGCTCCACGGGCTCCACGTCGTGCGAGCGGTGCTTGCGGAGGCCGACCTTGCCGTCCTCGTCGATGGCGTACTGGACACGGGTGCGCCAGGCGGGTACCTCGCCCGGCGGGAGCTTGTCGCCCTCGGCCGGCATGACCGTGCCGTCCCAGCCCGCCTCCTCGGGGGTGAGGCCCGCGAGGCGCTGGAGCTGTTCGGCGATCACTTCGCCCTTGAGCCGGCGCTGGGCGCCGGGCTTGGCGTGCTGCCAGTCGCAGCCGCCGCACTTGCCGGGGCCGGCGTACGGACAGGGTGCCTCGACGCGGTCCTTGGACGCCTCGATGATCCGTACCGCGTCGGCGCGCAGGAAGCGGGAGTCGCTCTCGCCGTCGGTGACCCTGGCGATGACCTTCTCGCCGGGGAGCGTGTGCCGTACGAAGAGGACGCGGCCCTCCGAGGTACGGGCGATGCAGTGGCCGCCGTGTGCGACGGGGCCGACCTCGACCTCGTACTCCTCCCCGACCAGCGACGACGTGGGTTCGTTCTGCATGTGGGGGTGGCTCCAGAGATCAAGGGAAGAACGGCCGGACAACAACCCACGAGTCTACGTGGGTGTCGTCCGGCCGCTTACCACGAGCGGGCGGGCAGGCGGGGGCGGTCAGCTCTTGCCGCTGGGTTCCTTGGGCCTGCGCTCCACGGGGCCGCGGCGCACCGAGCCCGGCGCGTTCCATTCGGCGCGCTTCCTGGCGCGCTTCTTGGCCGCCTCGGAGGACTCCAGCTGATACGGCACGGAGGTCACCATGACGCCCGGGGTGAAGAGCAGCCGCCCCTTGAGGCGCAGGGCGCTCTGGTTGTGGAGGAGGTGCTCGTACCAGTGGCCGACCACGTACTCCGGGATGTACACGCTCACGACGTCGCGCGGGCTCTCCCGGCGCAGACCCTTCACGTAGTCGATGACCGGCCGGGTCACCTCGCGGTACGGGGAGTCGAGGATCTTCAGCGGGATGTCGATGCCGCGCCGCTCCCAGTCGTCCTTGAGCGCCTTGGTCTCGGCCGGGTCGACGCTGATGGAGAGTGCCTCCAGCTGGTCGGAGCGGATCAGCTTGGCGTAGGCGAGGGCGCGCAGGGTGGGCCGGTGGAGCTTGGAGACCAGGACGATCGAGTGGACCCGGGAAGGCCGGATCGTCTCGTCGGACGGGGTCTCGTCGGCGGCGATCTCCTCGGCGACCCGGTCGTAGTGCCTGCGGATCGCGGTCATCGTCCCGTAGAAGATCACCATGCCGAGGAGCGCGACCCAGGCGCCGTGGGTGAACTTGGTCGCGAGCACGACGACGAGCACCAGGCCGGTGAAGAAGGCGCCGAAGGTGTTGATCGCGCGGGAGCGCACCATGTGGCGGCGCTTGGCCGGGTCCTTCTCCGTCCTCAGGTGACGGTTCCAGTGCCGGACCATACCGGTCTGGCTGAGGGTGAAGGAGACGAAGACGCCGACGATGTAGAGCTGGATGAGCCGGGTCGAGTCCGCCCCGTAGATCCAGGTCAGCAGGATCGCCGCGCCCGCCAGGAGCACGATGCCGTTGGAGAAGGCGAGCCGGTCACCGCGGGTGTGGAGCTGGCGGGGCAGGTAGCGGTCCTGCGCGAGGATCGAGCCGAGCAGCGGGAAGCCGTTGTACGCGGTGTTGGCGGCGAGGAAGAGAACGAGTGCGGTGGCCGCCGCGAGCACGACGAAGAAGAACGTGCCGTCGCCGAAGACCGCGGCCGCGACCTGTGAGATCACCGGGTCCTGGACGAAGCCGGAGCCGACCGGGACTCCGTGGTTGATCAGGTCCTTTGCCGGGTTCTCGGCCATCTTCACATTGGTGGCCATGGCCAGTCCGATGATGCCGCAGAACATGGTGACGGCCAGCAGGCCCATCATCGCGAGGGTCGTCGCGGCATTCTTGCTCTTCGGCTTGCGGAAGGCGGGCACGCCATTGCTGATCGCCTCGACGCCGGTGAGGGCGGCACAGCCGGAGGAAAAGGCCCGCAGCAGCAGGAAGACCAGTGCGAAACCGGCGAGTCCCTGGTGTTCGGCCTTGATCTCGTAGCCCGAGGTCGGGGCGTGCATGGTGTCGCCGAGGACCAGTCCGCGGAACGCACCCCAGATGATCATGATGAAGACGCCGGCCACGAAGAGGTACGTGGGAATGGCGAAGAGCTTGCCGGACTCCTTGACGCCGCGCAGATTCATCAGCGTCAGGAGCACGATGGCGGCGATGGCGCACGCCGTCTTGTGCTCGACGACGAACGGGATCGCGGACCCGAGGTTCTCCACCCCGGAGGCGATCGACACGGCGACGGTCAGCACGTAGTCGACCAGCAGCGCGCTGGCCACGGTCAGCCCGGCCTTGGGGCCGAGGTTGGTGGTGGCGACCTCGTAGTCACCACCACCGCTCGGATACGCGTGCACGTTCTGCCGGTACGAAGCGACGACCGTGAACATCAGCACCACGACGGCGAGCGCGATCCAGGGGCTGAAGTGGTACGCCGACACGCCCGCGACGGAGAGCACCAGGAGGACTTCTCCAGGCGCGTAGGCCACCGAGGACAGCGGGTCGGATGCGAAGACGGGAAGTGCGATGCGCTTGGGGAGGAGCGTTTCTCCCAGCTTGTCGCTGCGCAACGCCCGTCCGATCAGAATCCGTTTGGGCAGGTCGGTCAGTTTGGACACGCAGAGGATCGTAAGCGTTCCGTATGGAAGCCGCAGACGCACCACCCCCGTGGCCCCGCAATCTCCTGCGCCCGGCCGAAAAAGCCACGAAATCCTTAACGAAATCCTTGCACTCAGGCGTCCGCGAAAAGGGCGCTGTAACCATTCAATGCGGGCTGGCCGCCGAGATGCGCGTAAAGGACGGTGGAATCGCGGGCGATCTCGCCGCGCGCCACGAGGTCGGCCATTCCCGCCATCGACTTCCCCTCGTACACGGGGTCGGTGACCATGCCCTCGGTACGGGCGGCGAGCCGCATCGCGTCGAGAGTCGTGTCGTCGGGGATGCCGTAGGTGCCCGCGTGGTAGCGCTCGTCGAGTTCGATGTCGTCCACGGTGAGCTCCCGGCGCACGCCGATGAGCCGTGCGGTGACGGCCGCGATCCGGGCGATCTGCTCGCGGGTACGAGCGGGTTCGGCGGAGGCGTCGATGCCCAGTACGCGTCGCGGGCGGGCGCCCGCCTGCTCCAGTGCGGCGAAGCCCGCGACCATGCCGGCCTGGGTGGAGCCGGTCACCGAGCAGACCACCACGGTGTCGAAGAACACGCCGAGCGCGCGTTCCTGCTCGGCGACCTCGTACGCCCAGTTGGCGAAGCCGAGCCCGCCCAGCGGGTGGTCGGACGCGCCCGCGGGGATGGCGTACGGCTTGCCGCCGCCCTCCTCCACCTCGCGCAGTGCCTGCTCCCAGCTCTCCTTGACGCCGATGCCGAACCCGGCGCGCACCAGGCGGACGTCGGCACCGGCCAGGCGGCTGATCAGGATGTTGCCGACCTTGTCGTAGACGGCGTCGGGCCACTCGACCCAGCTCTCCTGGATGAGTACGCACTTGAGACCGGCGCGGGCTGCGACCGCCGCGACCTGGCGGGTGTGGTTGGACTGGACGCCACCGATGGACACGAGTGTGTCGCAGCCCTTCGCGAGGGCGTCGGCGACGAGGTATTCGAGCTTGCGGGTCTTGTTGCCGCCGTAGGCGATGCCGGAGTTGCAGTCCTCCCGCTTGGCCCAGACCGCGGCGCCGCCGAGGTGCTCGGTGAGCCGGTCGAGCCGGTGCACGGGCGAGGGGCCGAAGAGGAGGGGGTAGCGGTCGTACGAGGTGATGGAAGGGGAAGAGGAGGAGGACGGGGAGGTGGGCGTTGTGCTGGTCACGGGGACTCCCTGGCTCGGTGGTGGGGTGGGTGGCTGTGGGGCGTCGGGCTACTCGGGCGGTTCGTCGGCGAGCTCTTCGAGCGCCTGCCAGATCTCGGCGGTGATCCGGGCCGCGGCTTCGGCATCGCGCTCCGCGCACGCCTCGATCAGCCGCTCATGCAGCTCCGCGGAGCCGTGCGCGGAGCCGGCCGTGCCGAACTGCCGCCACTCCAGGCGCCGGATCAGAGGGGTGTAGCGCTCGATGGTGGCGGCCACGGCGCGGTTGTCGCAGGCCGTGACGAGGACGTCGTGGAGCCGGTCGTCGGCGCGCAGCGCGTCCGCCACGTCGCCGCGGCGGGTCGCGTCCCGGAACCGGTCGTTGGCCTCGCGCATCGCGGTGATGTCCGCGTCCGTGAGGCGGGGCACGGCGGTCCCGGCGGCCAGCTCCTGCATGGCCCGTACGACGGCCGCCGCGTCCCGGACGTCGCGCGGCACCAGCCGGGTCACCCGGGTGTAGCTCTGTGGCTTGGACTCGACGAGACCCTCGCCACAGAGCCGGGACAGCGCGTCGCGGACCGGGGCCCGGGAGAGTCCGAGGCGTTCGGCGAGGTCGGCGTCGCGGACGGGGGCGCCGGGCGCGAGGTCACCGCGGACGATGGCGTCGCGGATCGCCTCGTAGGCGGTGTCCCGCAGCAGGGTCCGTCGGACGGGGCGCAGGGTCTCCATGAACTGACATGTTAGATGTCTGTGCGCTTCGCACTCAAGGGTCCGTCCGCCGGCGGCCGCGATCGGCGGCCTCCGGCGTCCGCCGGGCGGGGTACGGAGAAAGCGCACTCGGATGAGGCTTCGCACTCCGGGCCGCATAAGCTCATCCTGGGCAACGGGACAGACCGTTGCCCCGTTGTTTGCCCGGCAAGCTGAGAAAGAAGTGTGAGCAGGGTGTTTTCGCAGGTCAGCCGGACGACCAGGACTGCGAGGTAGGCGCAAGGTGCACATCGTCATCATGGGCTGCGGGCGAGTAGGAGCCGCTCTCGCGCAGACCCTGGAGCAGCAGGGGCACACGGTCGCCGTCATCGACCAGGACCCGACGGCGTTCCGTCGCCTCGGGTCCGGATTCGGCGGGCGGCGCGTCACGGGTGTCGGCTTCGACCAGGACACCCTCCGCGAGGCGGGTATCGAGGACGCCGGTGCGTTCGCCGCGGTGAGCAGCGGTGACAACTCGAACATCATCGCCGCCCGGGTGGCCCGCGAGATGTTCGGCATCGAGAATGTCGCGGCGCGGATCTACGACCCCCGCCGCGCCGAGGTCTACCAGCGTCTCGGCATCCCCACGGTCGCCACCGTGCGCTGGACCGCGGACCAGATGCTGCGGCGGCTGCTGCCTTCGGGCGCCGAGCCGCTGTGGCGGGATCCGAGCGGCGGTGTGCAGCTCGCGGAGGTGCACACCACACCGTCCTGGATCGGCCACAAGATCAGCACGCTGCAGGAGGAGACGGGCGTCCGCGTGGCGTTCCTCACCCGGCTGGGCGAAGCCATACTGCCCACTTCGCAGACGGTGCTGCAGGAGGGCGACCTGGTCCACGTGATGATGCGTACGGACGAGATCGCGAAGGTCGAGGCGGCCTTCGCCGAGGGTCCTGAGGAGGGCGGTCACTGATGCGTGTCGCGATTGCCGGGGCCGGTGCGGTGGGCCGTTCCATCGCGGGCGAGCTGCTGGAGAACGGGCACGAGGTGCTGCTCGTCGACAAGGCGCCGACGGCGATCTCGGTGGAGCGGGTACCGATGGCCGAGTGGCTGCTGGCGGACGCCTGCGAGATCACCTCGCTCGACGAGGCGGCGCTCCAGCGCTGCAACGTCGTGATCGCCGCGACCGGCGACGACAAGGTGAATCTGGTCGTGTCACTGCTCGCCAAGACCGAGTACGGCGTGCCGAGGGTCGTCGCCCGGGTCAACAACCCGAAGAACGAGTGGCTGTTCAACGAGGCCTGGGGCGTCGATGTGGCGGTCTCGACGCCGCGTCTGATGTCGGCCCTGGTGGAGGAGGCGGTGAGCGTCGGCGATCTGGTCCGGCTGCTGCGCTTCAGCCACGGCGACGCCAACCTGGTCGAGCTGACGCTGCCCCCGGAGTCGGCGCTGGCCGGCACCCAGGTCGGCGATGTGGCCTGGCCCGAGGACACCTCGCTGGTCACCATCATCCGCGGCCAGCGCGTGCTGACGCCGAGCACCGAGGAGACCCTGGAGGCCGGTGACGAGCTGCTGTTCGTGGCCGCGCAGGCGCGCGAGGAGCAGCTGGAGGACCTGCTGTCGGTGCGCCGGGGCGACTCGGACGACTGAGCCGCGGGGCCGAACGTACGGGAAGGGGCCCGGAACCGTGTGACACGGTTCCGGGCCCCTTCCACATGTCGAGTGCTCTCAGAACTCCTGGTTGCGGATCGCGGCGGCCTCGGCCGCCTTGCGGTCCTTCTCGGCCTGCTCCTCCGCCTCCATCTCGGCGAAGACATCGATGGGCGGCGGCGCCTTGGCGAGGAAGACCCAGGTCAGATAGACCGCGAGCAGGAACGGGGGGATCTTCAGGGCGACCAGGACCCAGCCGAACTGGGTGGTGTCGGCCCACCAGTACAGCGGGAAGAGGATCGCGCACTTGGCGAGCAGGATCAGCCCCCAGGCGTAGCTGGCCTTGGCGTACGCCTTCTTGCGGCCGGGGTTCCTGGTGCGCCAGGAGAGGTTCTCCTTGAACACCGGCCCCAGGATCAGGCCGATCAGCGGCACCCCCGCGAGGGTGGTGATCAGGTAGGCGAGGGCCAGGCCGAGCGTGTACAGCATGCCCGGCAGGTAGAAGTCCTTGGCATTGCCCGTCATCATCGCGAAGACCACGCCGAAGGCCACACCGAAGACACCGCTGAAGGCGTGCTTGACGGTGTCCCTTCGGATCAGCCGTACGGCGACAAGGACCAGCGACACCACCAGGGCCGCGATGGCCGAGAGGTGCAGATCCTTGTTGATCGTGAAGATGGTGACGAACAGCAGCCCGGGAAGGACTGTCTCCACCATGCCCCGGACACCGCCGAACGCCTCGAAGAGCGCGGCCTCGGTGACCGCCTTCGCGTCGGCCTCCTGCTGGTCGGTGCGGGTGGTGCGGTCCGTGTCGGACGTCGGCTTGTCGAGAGACGTCACCGGCTACTCCTTGCCGAGCGGTCGGAGTTCGTATTTGGGGTTGAACAGCACCCGGCGCCCGTGACTCATGGCGATGCGGCCCGAGGCGATGAGCTTGCGACCCGGTTCTATGCCCACGATGGAGCGCCGGCCCAGCCAGACAACGTCCAGCGGAGCGGTGCCGTCGAAGAGCTCGGCCTCCAGCGCGGGCACTCCGGCGCGCGGCCGCAGGGTGACGGTCCGCAAGGTACCAGTCACCTTCACGATCTGGCGGTCGGTGCATTCGGAGATCCGCGTGCAACCCGAGGCCTGCGCGTCCTCCTGCAGCTCCTCGGACTCAAGGTCCTCCTGGGAGCTGGACAGCCGGTCGAGCATCCGCCGGAAGCGGCCCGACGGTTTCTCCGCCTTGCCGGGCCTGTCGGATCGTGGAACAGCACTCATACCCGAAGGGTACCGGTCCCGGCTGCTCCGGGCGGGTGTCCCCGGTCTCACTCGAACGGGTGACCGGGGTGCGTCACGGGAGAGGGCCCGGCGACCCGTTCGGCCGCGGGCCCGGTGGCCTGTTCAGCCGCGCTCGAAGCGGTATCCCATGCCCGGCTCGGTCACGAAATGCCGGGGATGCGAGGGGTCTGCCTCCAGTTTGCGCCTCAGCTGGGCCATGTAGACCCGCAGATAGTTGGTCTCGGTTCCGTACGAGGGCCCCCAGACCTCCTGGAGCAGCTGCTTCTGGCTGACCAGCCGGCCGCTGTTGCGGACCAGGACCTCCAGCAGATGCCACTCGGTGGGCGTGAGCCGTACGTCGCGTCCCGCGCGGTGGACCTTCTTCGCCGCCAGGTCGACGGTGAACCCCTCGGTCTCGACGATCACGATGTCGTCGGAGCCGTGCTGCCCGACGGGTTCGGCCCGGCGGACCGAGGCGCGCAGCCGGGCCAGCAGCTCGTCCATGCCGAACGGCTTGGTGACGTAGTCGTCGGCTCCGGCGTCCAGGGCCTCCACCTTCTCGTCGGAGGTGTGGCGGGCGGAGAGCACCAGGATCGGCACCCGGGTCCAGCCGCGCAGCCCCTTGATCACCTCGACGCCGTCCATGTCCGGCAGCCCGAGGTCGAGGACGACGACATCGGGGTGGCGGGCGGCGGCGAGCTGGAGGGCGGTCGCGCCGTCGGGCGCCGCGTCCACCTCGTACTTGCGCGCCTTCAGGTTGATCACGAGGGCGCGTACGATCTGCGGCTCGTCGTCGACCACAAGCACCCGGGTCATGGGGGCCCTGCCTTTCTGCTGTACGGCGATCTCCCGGTACGTACCGGTGATCATGAGGTGACCTGCGTGGTCACGGAGTGTCCCGCGTGGTCATGAGGTGTCCGCGCGGTCATGAGGTGACCCGCGCGGGCAGGTCGGGGCTGACCGGAACGTATCCCGAAGCCGCCTTGAGGGTCAGCACCATGGTGAGGCCGCCGCCGGGGGTGTCCTCGGCGTCCAGCGTGCCGCCCATGGACTCCACGAAACCGCGGGCCACGGCGAGCCCCAGGCCGACGCCCGCGCCGCGCGGGGCGTCGCCGTAGCGCTGGAAGGGCTCGAAGATGCGTTCCTTGGCGTCGTCGGGGACACCGGGGCCGCGGTCGGCCACCCGTAGCTCGACGCGTTCGCCGAGCGCGCTGGCGGCCACGGTGACGCGTTCCGCGTAGCGGCTGTACTTCACGGCGTTCTCGACGATGTTGGCGACGGCCCGCTCCAGCAGCCCGGGGTCGACCGCGACCATCGGCAGGGTCTCGGGGATGTCCAGGTCGACGCTGTCCTCGGGGACACCGCCGAGCGCCATCGGGACCACCTCGTCGAGATCGATCTCGCGGATCAGCGGGGTGACGGTGCCGGTCTGGAGCCTGGACATGTCCAGGAGGTTGCCCACGAGGTGATCGAGGCGGTCGGCGCCGTTCTCGATGCCCTCCAGGAGTTCGGCCTGGTCCTCGTCGGACCAGGCGACGTCGTCGGAGCGCAGGGAGCTGACAGCGGCCTTGATGGCGGCGAGCGGGGTACGCAGATCGTGGCTGACGGCGGCGAGGAGCGCCGTCCTGATCCGGTTGCCCTCGGCGAGCCGCCGGGCCTCCTCCGCCTCGTCGACCAGGCGCTGCCGGTCCAGCACGACGGCCGCCTGGGCGGCGAACGCGCCGAGCACCCGGCGGTCCTCGGCGGGCAGCACCCGGCCGGAGAGCGCCAGCGCCATGTGGTCGCCGACGGGCATGTCCACATCGGCGTCCTCCGGCCGGGCCACCGGGCCCGGTCCGACGCTCCCGGCGCACGTCCACGGGTCGACATCGCTCCTGCGCTCCAGAAGGGCGACGGATTCCATGCCGAAGGTCTCGCGGACCCGGTCGAGGAGCGCGTCCAGCGTCGTCTCGCCGCGCAGCACGCTGCCGGCCAGGAAGGAGAGGATCTCCGACTCGGCGCGCAGCCGGGCCGCCTGATGGGTGCGGCGGGCCGCCAGGTCGACGACCGAGGCGACCGAGACCGCCACCGCGAAGAAGATCACGATGGCGACGAAGTTCTCCGGGTCCTGGACGGTCAGGGTGTGGGTGGGCGGGGTGAACCAGTAGTTCAGCAGCATCGAGCCGACGGCGGCCGAGGCGAGGGCGGGCAGCAGTCCGCCGAGCAGCGCGGCGCCCACGGTCAGGAAGAGGAAGAGCAGGACGTCGTTGGCGAGTCCGGGGCCGCTGTCCAGTCCGGCCAGGAGCAGGGTGAGGAGGGCCGGGCCGCCGACCCCGACCAGCCAGCCCCAGATGATCCGGACCCGGCCGAGCCGGGCACCGCGGGCGATGGGCAGACCGCGGCCCTTGGCGACCTCTTCGTGGGTGACGATGTGGACGTCGAGGTCGGGCCCGGACTCCCGGGCGACGGTGGCGCCCACGCCCGGCCCGTAGATGTACTGCCAGGCCTTGCGGCGGCTGGAACCGAGGACGATCTGCGTGGCGTTCACCCCACGGGCGAATTCGAGGAGCGCCGACGGTATGTCGTCGCCGATGACATGGTGGAACGTGCCGCCGAGGTCCTCCACGAGGGTGCGCTGGACGGTGAGTTCCTTGGGGGACGCGGAGGTCAGCCCGTCGCTGCGGGCGATGTAGACGGCGAGGATCTCGCTGCCCGACCCCTTGGCCGCCATCCGGGACGCGCGGCGGATGAGCGTACGGCCCTCGGGACCGCCGGTGAGGCCGACGACGATGCGTTCGCGGGCCTGCCAGGTGGTGCGGATGTTGTGTTCGCCGCGGTACTCCTGAAGGTATTCGTCGACCCGGTCGGCGACCCAGAGGAGGGCCAGCTCGCGCAGGGCGGTCAGGTTGCCGGGGCGGAAGTAGTTGGACAGCGAGGCGTCGATCCGGTCCGGCTTGTAGATGTTGCCGTGGGCCATCCGGCGGCGCAGCGCCTGGGGCGACATGTCGACGAGTTCGAGCTGGTCGGCCCGGCGGACGACCTCGTCGGGGACGGTCTCGCGCTGTCGCACACCGGTTATCGCCTCGACGACGTCACCGAGCGACTCCAGGTGCTGGATGTTGACGGTGGACACCACGTCGATGCCGGCCTGGAGGAGCTCTTCGACGTCCTGCCAGCGTTTGGCGTTGCGGGAGCCCGGCACATTGGTGTGCGCCAGTTCGTCCACCAGGGCGACGGCGGGGGCGCGCTCCAGGACCGCGTCGACGTCCATCTCGGTGAAGACGGCGGAGCGGTACTCGATCTCGCGGCGCCGGATCTGTTCCAGACCGTGCAGCATGACCTCGGTGCGCGGCCGGTCGTGGTGCTCCACGAAGGCGACGACGCAATCGGTGCCCCGTTCCACCCGTCGATGGGCCTCGGAGAGCATCGCGTACGTCTTGCCGACGCCGGGTGCCGCACCCAGGTAGATCCGAAGCTTGCCGCGTGCCATGGCCCCATTGTCTTCTCTTGAACCGGCTGCGTCCGATGCGGCAGCCGGTTCGAAGCTACCCCGTGCATTGTCGACAAATGGGACGGGCGGTGGAGTGAGGGACCGAATTGACAGGATTCTGACGCCCCGGACGAACCCCGGACGGATCGCGGGCGCCCTCCACCGGATCGAAGGCGCCCTCAGGAGGTTCTCCCCCATCCCTCCTACGCGTGCTCGACGATGTGTCCGTCGCTCAGTTCCAGCACCCGGTCCGCCAGCCCCAGCAGCTGTGCGTCGTGCGTGGCCACCAGCGCGGTGACGCCCTCGCTGCGCACCACTGCCCGCAGCAGCTCCATCACCGCGAGCCCGGTCTCCGCGTCCAGCTGCCCCGTCGGCTCGTCCGCGATCAGCAGCGCGGGCCGGTTGGCGAGTGCGCGGGCTATCGCGACGCGCTGCTGCTGGCCCCCGGACAGCTCGCCGGGGCGCTGGGCAGCGTGGTCGGCGAGGCCGACCAGGGAGAGCAGCAGCGCCACCCGGTCCTCGCGCTCGCGCGGGTCCGCCTTGCGCAGCCGCATGGGCACGCCGACGTTCTCCGCCGCGGTCAGGATCGGGATCAGGCCGAACGACTGGAAGATGAAACCGATCCGGTCCCGGCGCAGTTCCAGGAGCCCGTCCTCGCCGAGCTCGGCGAGGTCCGTGCCGTCGACGGTGATCCGGCCGCCGTCGGGGCTGTCGAGCCCGCCGAGCAGGTTGAGGAGGGTGGTCTTGCCCGAGCCCGAGCGCCCCTTGAGCGCGACGAGCTCGCCGCGCGGCACCTCGAAGGACACCCCGCGCAGCGCGTGCACCGCTCCGGCGCCGGAGCCGTACGAGCGGTGCAGGTCCTCGACCCGGACCATCGGCCCGCCGGCCGGTTGCTCGGCGACTGCGGTACCGCCCTGCCCGGTGGTGTCCGCTCGTCCGGTGCTGTCGTCACTCATGCCACTCCCCCGCGTTCGCCTGTCCCGTACATGATGCTCCCCCGCGTGCCGGCGCCTGCCACCCGGATCCGGGGCACGCCGACGGCACCGGCCGCCAGTATGTGCGCCGGGCCCACGGCCGGGCAACGGCCGAAGTCCGCTGCCCGGCCGGACGATTCCTTCCGAGATTCCTTCGCCCGACCGGACGATGTCCATCCGGGCCGGACGATTCCCTCCCGGACGGATCCCTCATCGAAGGGCAACGGCTTCCCGACAACTTCCTGACATCGACTGATCAGCCTGGCCGACGTCAGCCGGTTCGCCGGTCCACCGGGGCGAGTGCCCCGTCCTCGAAGGCATGCGTATGACGATACGAAGGACCCTTCCCGGGCTCGCCGTCGGAGCCCTCGTGATGTCCCTCTCCCTGGCCCTGTCCGCCGGCCCCGCCACGACCGCGAGCGCGGAAGCCCGGGTCCCCGCCGCCCCCGCCGTCTCCGAGCAGCAGGTGATGCCTCACCTGCGTGCCCTCCAGCGCATCGCGGACCGCAACGGCGGCAACCGCGCGCACGGCACGAAGGGGTACGCGCAGTCCGTGGCGTACGTGAAGAGCGCCCTGGACCGGGCGGGCTTCCGTACCCGGCTGGTCCCCTTCACCCACGACGGCGCCCCCGGCAACAACCTGATCGCCGACTGGCCGGGCGGCGACCCGGACCATGTGCTGCTGACCGGCGCCCACCTCGACAGCGTGAAGGAGGGCCCGGGGATCAACGACAACGGCTCGGGTTCGGCCGCGGTCCTGGCCACCGCCCTCCAGGTGGCCGAGTCCGGTCTGACGCCCGAACGGCATCTGCGGTTCGCGTGGTGGGGCGCGGAGGAGCAGGGGCTGATCGGCTCGGAGAGCTACGTCAGCAAGCTCTCCGGGGCCGACCGGCGCAGGATCGACGTCTACCTCAACTTCGACCAGGCGGGCAGCAGGAACACCCGGCAGTGGCTCGTGGTCCACGACGACGAGCACGGCGAGACCGAGGCCCAGCAGGCGTTCGAGGCGTGGTTCGCCGAACGGTCCATCCCCACCTTCGACATCGGCGTCGGCGGTTCGGACCACGAGTCGTTCGGAAACGCCGGCATCCCGTCGTCCGGCTTCAGCACCGGCATCTCGGACTGCATCCACGAGGCGTGCGACAACCTCGCCAACGTGGATCCGAAGACGGAGACGACCAGCACCGACGCCATCGTCGGCGTGCTGTGGAAGCTCGCCGCCACCGCGCCCCGGCACTGACCCCACCCCCAGGAACGAGACATGTACAGACTCCTGAACCGACGCCGCAGGACCGTTGCCGCCCTGGTGGCCGCGGTCGTGAGCGGTTCCGTGCTGGCCACCGTCCCCGCCTCGGCCGCCATCGGCGGCCCCGGTCTCGGCGACCCGTACTTCCCCGACGACGGCAATTCCGGCTACGACGTCTCCCACTACGACGTCCGCATCTCCTACGACCCGGCGCACACCGACCGCCTCGACGGCGACACCACCGTCACCGCCCGCGCCCTGACCGGCCTGGACCGGTTCAGCCTGGATCTCAAGGGCTTCACCGTGGCATCGGTGAGGGTGAACGGCGCCCCGGCGAAGGCGTTCTCCCGGGCCGGCGCCCATGAGCTGGTCATCACCCCGGCCCGCCCGGTGGCGAAGGGCACGACGTTCGAGGTCCGGGTGGAGTACGCGGGCCGGCCCGACCCCGAGGGCTGGCACACCCTGGAGACCGGCGGCGCGAACGTGGCGGGCGAACCGCACTCCGCGACCTCCTGGTACCCCGCCAACGACCACCCGTCCGACAAGGCCACCTTCGCCCTCACCGCGACGGTCCCCGACGGCTGGACGGCCATCGGCAACGGCCTGCCCGGCCCCGAGAGCGTCAAGGACGGCCGAAGGACCTTCCGCTGGTTCGAGGACAGGCCGATGGCCACGTACCTCAGCACGGTCGCCATCGACCGGTTCACCGTCCACCGCGGCCGGACGGCCGCCGGAACGCCGGTCATCACGGCGTACAGCCCCGACGCCGTCATCGACCCCGAGGCGGAGGCCCAGCAGACGGAGATCCTGGACTTCCTGACCGCGAGGTTCGGCCCGTATCCCTTCTCCTCCGCGGGCGCCATCGTCGTCGGGGCCTCGAAGGAGCCCACCGACGGCCCCCTCGC
The DNA here is from genome assembly GCF_042731715.1 of Streptomyces sp. NPDC059832. Lineage (NCBI taxonomy): Bacteria > Bacillati > Actinomycetota > Actinomycetes > Kitasatosporales > Streptomycetaceae > Streptomyces > Streptomyces sp. NPDC059832. The sequence goes on from NZ_JBHWIY010000008.1 coordinate 360,403, forward strand.
CCTGGAGACGCAGAGCCGCCCCACCTACGGCTCCATGCTCTTCGACGCCTCGATGGTCCACGAGAACACCCACCAGTGGTTCGGTGACAGCGTCTCCTTCAAGGACTGGCGGGACGGCTGCGTCGCCGAGTGCTTCGCCCAGTACGCGGGGCAGTTGTGGGAGGAGCACAAGGGCGCCGACCTGGACCAGGACTACTACCGGTCCGAGGTGGAGGAGTACAGGAACGATCCGTCGTTCTGGTCCGTCAAGCTCTACGACCCGGGACCGGGCAAGGAACTGGACGCGGCTCTGTACTTCAAGGGCTCGCTGATGCTGCACGCCCTGCGCCGCACGGTGGGTGACGAGGCGTTCTTCCGGACGCTTCGGACCTGGACCCGCGACCACGCCTACGGCAATGCCTCGTTCCGGCAGTTCGAGGCGCTGGCGGCGAAGGTCTCGGGCAAGGACCTCAAGGGCTTCTTCGCGGCATGGGTGGACGGCACGGTGCTCCCGCCGCAGAAGTACCTCTACCCGGGCACCCTGGGCACACCGGCCCGGTGAACAGGTGAGAGGCGGGGGGGGGGGGAAGGGGGGGGGGGGGCCACCCCCCCCCCCTTCTTTTTTTTCCCCCCCCCCTCTCCCCCCCCTCTTCCTTACATTGGTGTCGTTGGGAG
>NZ_JBHWIY010000009.1:0-162233 GCF_042731715.1 Streptomyces sp. NPDC059832
GAGGTCGGTCTGGCGGGTGCGTGGACCGTGGTGGACTGCGCTGCGCAGCGTCCGGCCCGCAGTGCGGGCACGATCGTGAAGGACGAGGGTGAGGGTGGCCGCCGGTTGGCGGAGTTCCTCGCGGGTCAGAAGTTCATCTGATCGGGCGCGCCGTTTCGTTCGGTTCCTTTCCTCTTCCCTTCTTCTTTGCTACTCGCAGGAGTTTGAAGTCTCATGGCTGAAGTTCTCGTCTTTGTCGATCACGTGGACGGTGCGGTCCGTAAGCCCACGCTGGAGTTGTTGACGCTGGCGCGTCGGGTCGGTGAGCCGGTCGCGCTGGCGGTGGGTGCGGGTGCTGCCGGTACGGCCGGGGTGCTGGCCGAGCACGGTGCGGTCAGGGTGCTGACCGTGGAGGCGCCGGAGTTCGGTGAGTATCTCGTGGTGCCGAAGGTGGATGCGTTGCAGGCGGCGTGCGAGGTGGTGTCGCCGGTGGCGGTGCTGGTGCCGTCGTCGGCGGAGGGCAAGGAGATCGCGGCGCGTCTGGCGGTGCGTATCGGGTCGGGGATCATCACCGATGCGGTGGATCTGGAGGCGGGTGAGGGGGGTCCGGTCGCGACGCAGTCGGCGTTCGCGGCGTCGTTCACGACCCGGTCCCGGGTCTCCCGGGGTGTCCCGGTGATCACGGTCAAGCCGAACTCGGCTGCGGTGGAGGCGGCTGCGGCGGCGGGTGCGGTCGAGGCGCTGGAGGTGTCGTTCTCGGCGCAGGCGACGGGCACGAGGGTGACCGCGCGGACGCCGCGTGAGTCGACGGGGCGTCCGGAGCTGACCGAGGCCGCGATCGTCGTGTCCGGTGGGCGTGGTGTGAACGGTGCGGAGAACTTCCACCTCATCGAGTCGCTGGCCGACTCCCTCGGTGCGGCGGTCGGTGCCTCGCGTGCCGCGGTGGACGCGGGGTGGTACCCGCACTCCAGCCAGGTCGGCCAGACCGGCAAGTCCGTCTCGCCGCAGCTGTACATCGCGTCGGGCATCTCGGGCGCGATCCAGCACCGGGCCGGCATGCAGACGTCCAAGACGATCGTCGCGATCAACAAGGACGCCGAGGCCCCGATCTTCGACCTCGTCGACTACGGCGTCGTCGGCGACCTCTTCCAGGTCGTCCCCCAGCTCACCGACGAGGTCAACGCCCGCAAGGGCTGACCCGCGGCGGAACCGCAGGACACGTCCGACGGTCCGGGGCCGTGCGGTGCACACGCACCACACGGCCCCGCACCCTTTCCGACCACCATCCCGTACGGTAAAAGCACGGCAAAACACGCACGTCAAGCAGCTACCCGGACCTCCTGAGCGATCCTTTTCGGACTTTCCCGTCCGCCGAGCCCTCACGGCTCCGGAAGCCTCGCCACCGGCCCTATGCTCTACACGTCTGTAGAGAACGGGAGCCGCCGCAGGCGTTCCCGGACTCCCCCGCACCCCTCGTACGCACGTAAGGGAGTGAACGCCTCAATGGTGTTCAAACGACTGCTCGGCTCGCTCGGCGTGGGCGGCCCCACCGTCGACACCGTCCTCACCACCGGGGCGGCCGCTCCCGGCGGTCCCCTGTCCGGCCAGGTCCATCTCAAGGGCGGCAGCGCCGACTTCGACATCGACCACATCGCGCTGGAACTCGTCGCACGGGTGGAGGCCGAGCACGAGGAGGGCGAGGACGAGCACGTCGTGGCCTTCGAGCGTTTCGTCGTCGGCGGCGGCTTCCGGCTGGCCGAGGGCGAGCAGCTCAGTGTGCCGTTCACGGTCGCGCTGCCGTGGGAGACGCCGATCACCGAGCTGTACGGGCAGAGCCTGGGCATCGTGCTCGGCGTACGCACGGAGCTGGCGGTCGCCGGTGCCAAGGACAAGGGCGATCTCGATCAGCTCGCGGTGGGCCCGTTGCCGGTGCAGGAGGTGATCCTCGAAGCGTTCGGACAGCTCGGCTTCGGCTTCAAGTCCGCGGATCTGGAGTACGGCCGCATCGGCGGCACCGGCCAGCAACTCCCCTTCTACCAGGAGATCGAGCTGACCCCGTCGCCGCAGTACGCGCACGCGGTCAACGAGATCGAGGTGACCTTCCTCGCCACCGCGGGCGGCATGGAGGTGGTCCTGGAGGCCGACAGGCGCGGTGGACTCCTCTCCGGCGGGCACGACGCACTCACCCGGTTCACGGTCGCGCACGACGGCATCCACCATCAGGACTGGCGGGCTCTGGTCGACGGCTGGCTCCGGCAGCTGATCGAGCACCGGTCGGCGTACGCGGAAGGCTCCGCGTACGGACACGGCGATCCGTACGCCGGGCACCACGGCCACGAGCCCGCTCACGGCCACCACGGCGACCACCACCACGACGGCGGTCACCGCTCCGGGCCGGGCCTGGGAACGGCCGTCGCGGTGGGCGCGGCCGGACTCGCGGTCGGCGTCGTCGGCGGCATGGTCGCCGCCGAAGTCGTGGACGAGGTGGGGGACTTCTTCGAGGACGACAACGATGACGACGGGGACGGGGACGACTGATGTTCGGAATCAGCGAGATCGCGATCATTCTGATCGTGGTCATACTCGTCCTGGGCGCCAAGAAGCTCCCCGAACTGGCCCGTTCCGCCGGCAAGTCGGCCCGCATCCTCAAGGCCGAGGCGAAGGCGATGAAGGAGACGACCGGCGCCGAGGGGGAAGCGGGGGAGCCTCGCGTCATCCGCGGCGAGACCGTCGCCCGGCACGACGCCGGGGACCCGCAGCGGGATTTGGGGCCGCGGTCCCGGGACCGCACATGAGTCACCCGGCCCGGTAGGCGTCCACGCCGGAGTCCGTCCGGTGCCGACGCGCTTGCTGCCCGATCGCCGGGGTCCTTCATCCGCGGCACCGCCGCTGTTCGTCCATGGTCCCCACCCCGTGCCCTCCGGCCGAACGGTCGCGGCCCGGTGTGCCCGCGCCGGCCTGTGCACGGGGCCCGGCGGGGTCCGCCCGCTGTACGGCCTACGCCCTGAGCCTGGCGGCGACCGGCCGGTGGTCGCTGGCGGTGGCGGGGAGGGTCCAGGCGTCGGTGGGGGTGACGCCCCGGGTGAGAATGTGGTCGATACGGGCGATCGGGAAGGCCGCGGGCCAGCTGAAGCCGAAGCCGGTGCCGGCCTCGTCCTCGGCCGGCGTCAGCCGGGACACCAGGGGCGCGAGGTTGCGGTCGGTGGTGGTGCCGTTGAGGTCGCCCAGCAGGAGGACCTTCTTCTGCTCCTCGTGGTCGAGGGCCCGGTCGAGGGCGGTGAGGGTGTCATCGCGCCGGGCGATGGTGAAACCGGATACGCCGACGCGGACCGAGGGCAGATGGACCACGTAGACGGCGACGGGGCCGTTCGGTCCCTGGATCCGGGCGCGCAGCGAGCGGCTCCAGCCGGGATCGATGGTGAGGCGCCGGGACTCGGTGATGGGGTAGCGGCTCCACAGGGCGACGGTGCCGATGTGCACGGAGTGGGTGAGCCGGGGGTCCAGCACCTTCCGGTAGGCGGGCAGGGCGTCGCCGGTGATTTCTTCCAGGGCCACCAGATCGGGGTCGGCGGCCAGCAGCGTCCGGACGGTCGCGGCGGGGTCGGGGTTGGTGGCGTTGACGTTGTGGGTGACCACGGTCAGGTTCGGCTCGGCATCGCTGTGCCCGCCCAGGAACAGGGACGCGAACACGGCGCACCACACGGCGCCGAGAAGGAGGGCGGCGATGACGGCCGGCACGGACCTGCGGAGCAGGGCGGCCAGGAGCAGCACCGGTACGGCCAGGCCGGTCCAGGGCAGCACGGTTTCCAGCAGGCTGCCCAGGTTGCCCGGCGAGTTGGGCACGAACGAGTGGCAGACCATCACGAGCCCCGTCGCCACCGCGACGGCGCCCGCAATCCAGTTCCTGCGCCGTCCCGGGCCGGGCCGGCCGGGACCCTGGTCGGCGGGCGGTGTCCCGGCGGGATCGGAGAAGCCGCCTCCGATGTGCACATCCGGGTAGGGGTCCTCGCGCGGATCGGCCATGGCATGTCCTTCGGAAGGGGGCGGCGCTGACTCACGGGCTGAACGCATCGCCGGTCAGCCGGCGGCGTTGCTCAGGGGAGCCGGGCAGGTGCCACCGGGGCCGGTCAGGAGCTCGAAGTGCCACATCTCGTTGCTGTAGACCTGGCACAGGCCGTAGTCGGAGCCGTTGCGGATGAGCCAGTCGTCGGCATCGGTGGGACCGATGTCGACCGCCTTTCCGGACACGTGTGTCGACTTCTGCGGGGTGTTCACGAACTGCCTGGCCTTCTCCGGGCTTCCGTACTTCTCGATGCCCTCGTCCAGCAGGCGCTGCTGGTGCTCCTTGCTACGCCATCCCGAGGTGACCCGGAGTTCGATGCCGTCGTCACGGGCGTCCCGGGCCGCCGCCTGGACGGCCTTCAGCAACGGTTCGTCCAGCCGCCCGATGGCCGGGTACCGGGTGTCGAAGGGGGTGAGCTCCCGACCGCTCGGTATGTCGCCGCCTTCGGTACCCTCGGGAGTGGCCTCCGTGGTCGCTTCGCCGCCGTCCCGCTCGTGGTCCGCCGCCGCGGCGGCACGCGCGGCCGGTTCGCTCCGGGCCGTCACGCCCCATGTCGCCGCCAGTGCCACCACGACGACCGCACCGACTCCTGCCACCATCCGGCCGGGGAAGGGGCGCGCTGCCGTGGTGGAGCTGTTCGCGGTGGGGTCGTCGTGCATGGTGGCCTCCGGGCATCTCGGACGTGGCGGCGGGTGCCGCGGACGGATGCTTCGAGTGAACGGCAGGCCATGTTGTCGGGCCGTTTCGATTTCCCGATACGTTTTCGATATCCCCGGACCGTTCCCATGGGAACGGTCCGGCAGGCCGGCGAACGGCCGGGTGAGGCGCAGAGCAGGAGAGACCGTATGCGGGTGCTGATTGTCGAGGACGAGTTGTATCTCGCCGAGGCGGTGCAGGCGGGGCTGAGGCTCGAAGCCATCGCCTCCGACATCGCCGGGGACGGCGACACCGCCCTGGAACGCCTCGACGTGAACGAGTACGACGTCGTCGTACTCGACCGCGACATCCCCGGCACCCACGGTGACGACGTGTGCCGGATCATCGTGGAACGGCGCCTCGGCTGCCGCGTGCTCATGCTGACCGCGGCGGCCCTGATCAACGAGAAGGTCACCGGGTTCGAGATCGGCGCCGACGACTACCTGACGAAGCCCTTCGACCTGAAGGAGCTGGTCGTACGTCTGCGCTCACTGGCCCGCCGGCCCAAGGACGGCACACCCCCCGTCATCGACTACGCGGGAATCCGGCTGGACCCGTTCCGGCGTGAGGTCTTCCGCGACGGGAGGTACGTGGCGCTCACCAGGAAGCAGTTCGCCGTCCTGGAAGTCCTCATGACCGCACGAGGCGGCGTCGTCAGCGCGGAGACGCTGCTGGAGCGGGCCTGGGACGAGAACGCCGACCCGTTCACCAACGCGGTCCGCATCACCATGTCCACGCTCCGCAAACGGCTCGGTGATCCGTCGGCCATCCACACCGTGCCCGGCGTCGGATACCGTCTCGACGAGCCGGCGGGGCAGAACGAGCGGACGGGGCACGCGCAGTGAACCGCCGGACGGCACCCCACCTGGACGGCGACGCGGACACGGCCGGTGGCCCGGCACGGTCCGGGCGGCCGCGGCGGCTGACCGCCCGCATGAAGCTCACCCTCACCTACGCCCTGTTCGTCGTCGTCGCCGGGGCGTTCAGCCTGGTCGTGGTGTACCTGGCCATGCGCTTCGTGCCCAACTACCCGCTGGGCGACGTGAACCCGCAGGCCGCGGCCGTCGCCACCCGGCCGGACATCCTCCAGGCCCTGGCCAAGGCCTCCGGCGTCACCCTGCTGCTCCTCGCGCTGATCGGGCTCGGCGGCGGCTGGCTCATCGCGGGCCGCGTCCTGCGCCCCCTGCAGGACATCACCTCGGCGGCCCGCCGGGCCGCCGACGGCTCCCTGGACCACCGCATCGGACTCACCGGCCCGCGGGACGAGTTCACCGACCTCTCCGACACCTTCGACGACATGCTCGCCCGCCTGCAGCGGTCCTTCGACGCCCAGCAGCGCTTCGCCGCCAACGCCTCGCACGAACTGCGCACTCCGCTCGCCGTCAGCCGCACCATGCTCGACGTGGCCGTCGCCGATCCGGACGGCCAGAACTACCGCCGGCTCGTTTCCCGGCTCCGCGAGACCAACCAGCGCGGCATCGACATCACCGACGCCCTGCTGCAACTCTCCGCCCTCGATCACACCCCGCCCACCACGGAGCACCTCGACCTCGCCGACACCGCCCGAGCAGCCGTCGACACCGTCCGCGAGGAGGCCAGGACACGCGACATCACCGTCTCCGCCGACACCCGCCCGGCCCCGGCCACCGGCAACGACGTACTGCTGCGCCAGCTCGTCCTGAACCTGCTCCACAACGCCGTACGGCACAACCTGCCCACGGGCGGATCGCTCGCCCTCACCACCGGCCCCGACCCGGCACGTCCCGGCCGCGCCCTCCTGACCGTCACCAACACCGGACCGCCCCTGTCCGGCACGGTCGACCGCCTCACCGAACCGTTCCTGCGCGGCAGCGGGCGCCTGGCCGAGCAGGACCCCACGCGCCGCGGCCACGGCCTCGGCCTGGCGATCGTCTCCAGCATCGTCCGCGCCCACCACGCGGACCTGAACCTGACCCCCAACCCCGGCGGGGGACTCACCGTCCGGGTATCCGTGCCCGGCGCTCCGCAGGGCGCCGCACCTCCGTCACGCTGAGCGCGGGAACTAAACCGCACAGTGGTGACGTTATGGGTGTTCGGTGCCGATTCGTAGAGCGGTCGGGCGGATGTGGAGGCAAGGCTGTGCACGGTGAGTACAAGGTCCCCGGCGGCAAGCTCGTCGTGGTGGATCTCGATGTCGAGGGCGGGGCGCTGCGCAACGTACGGGTCGCCGGGGACTTCTTCCTCGAACCGGACGAGGCGATCCTCGCGATCGACGCGGCGCTGGAGGGCGCACCGGCCAACACCGACACCGCCGGTCTCGCCGCCCGGATCGACGCGGCCCTGCCCGCCTCGACGGTGATGTTCGGCCTCACCTCCGAGGGCGTCGCCGTCGCCGTACGCCGGGCCCTCGCGCACGCCACCGAGTGGAGCGACTACGACTGGCAGCTCATCCACGAGGCTCCGCAGTCGCCCGCGCTCCACATGGCCCTCGACGAGGTCATCACCGCCGAGGTCGCCGCGGGGCGCCGCCCGCCCACGCTCCGGGTCTGGGAGTGGGACTCCCCCGCCGTGATCATCGGCAGCTTCCAGTCCCTGCGCAACGAGGTCGACCCGCAGGGCGCCGAACGCCACGGCGTCACGGTCGTGCGCCGGGTGTCCGGCGGCGGGGCCATGTTCGTGGAGCCCGGCAACACCATCACGTACTCGCTCTCGGTCCCGGACGCCCTGGTCTCCGGCCTGTCGTTCGCCGACAGCTACGCCTACCTCGACGACTGGGTGCTCGGGGCGCTCGGCGAGATGGGCATCAGGGCCTGGTACCAGCCGCTCAACGACATCGCCACGGACGCCGGGAAGATCGCGGGCGCGGCCCAGAAGCGTGTGGTCGGCGGGGAGGGGGCCGTGCTGCACCACGTGACCATGTCGTACGACATCGATGCCGACAAGATGCTGGAGGTGCTGCGGATCGGCAAGGAGAAGCTCTCCGACAAGGGCACCAGGAGCGCGAAGAAGCGCGTCGACCCGCTGCGCCGTCAGACGGGGCTGGCGCGCGAGGCCGTCATCGAGCGGATGATCGAATCCTTCCGTACCCGGCACGGCCTCACCCGGGGCAGGGTGACGGACGAGGAGATGGCGCGGGCCGAGGAGCTGGTACGGACGAAGTTCGGCACGGAGGAATGGACCGCTCGGGTGTCGTGAGGGAGTAGTGGGGACGGCTCGGCCCGAAGTCTCAGGTTCCCGTCGCCGGGAGCTCCTGCTCGGTCCAGATGATCTTGCCTTCGGCCGTGTAGCGGGTGCCCCAGCGGCGGGTGAGCTGGGCGACGAGGAAGAGGCCGCGGCCGCCCTCGTCCGTGGTGCGGGCGTGCCTGAGCCGCGGCGAGGTGCTGCTGGTGTCGGAGACCTCGCAGATCAGCGCGGACTGGCGCAGCAGCCGGAGCCGGATCGGCCCGGTGGCGTAGCGGACCGCGTTGGTGACCAGCTCGCTGACGATCAGCTCGGTCGTCATCTCCAGTTCCTCCAGGCCCCAGGTCCGCAGCAGCTGGGCGGTCCGGGCCCGGACCCCGGCGACGGCGGCCGGGTCGTCGGGGACTTCCCACGAGGCGACGTGGTCGGCGCTCAGCTCGTGGGTACGGGCGAGCAGCAGAGCGACGTCATCGGGCTGGGGCACCGAGACCAGCTGCTCCACGACCGACGCGCACAGGGCGTCGAGCGGTAGTCCGCGCTGGGCCAGGGCGCCGCCGAGCCGGGACATGCCGAGATCGGGGTCCCAGTCCCTGCCCTCGATGAGTCCGTCGGTGTAGAGGCCGATCAGGCTCCCTTCCGGCAGGGTGATCTCCGCCGTCTCGAACGGCATTCCGCCCAGGCCCAGCGGGGGTCCCGCGGGCAGTTCGGGAAAGCTGACGCGCCCGTCCGGGGCTACGACGACGGGCGGCGGGTGGCCTGCGCGTGCCATGGTGCACTGCTGGGTGACCGGGTCGTACACGGCGTACAGGCAGGTGGCGCCGAGCACGGGTGTGCCGCCGCCCTCCTCACCCTCGGGTTCCGCGTCGCTCAGGCGGAGCACGAGGTCGTCGAGGTGGGCGAGGAGCTCGTCGGGCGGCAGGTCCATGTCGGCGAGGGTGTGGACCGCGGTGCGGAGCCGGCCCATGGTGGCCGCGGCGCCGATGCCGTGGCCGACGACGTCGCCTACGACCAGGGCGACCCGGGCGCCGGACAGCGGGATCACGTCGAACCAGTCGCCGCCGACACCGTCCTTGGCATCCGCCGGGAGGTAGGCGGAGGCCACGTCCAGGGCCATTCCGCCGGGCAGTGAATGCGGGAGCAGACTGCGCTGCAGGGTCAGCGCCGCGATGTGCTCGTGGGTGTAGCGGCGGGCGTTGTCCACGCACACGGCCGCCCGTGCCACCATCTCGCGGGCCGGAAGTACGTCGTCCGGTTCGAAAGGGGCGGGATTCACCGACCGGATGAACGTGGTCAGGCCGAGCACCGTGTCCCGGGCCCGCATCGGTACGGAGATGAGGGAATGGAGTCCGTATTCGCGGATGCGCGCCGCCCTGTCGGGCTGTTCGGCCGACCACGCGTGGTTGTCGGGGTCGAGGACCGGGATGAGGACGGGTTCGCCGTCGATCAGGAACCGCATGTCGTGGGGCGGGGGCACGAAGTCCACCGGCTCCCCGACCCGGCTGACCGCCTCCGGGCAGCCCTCGTGCACCGAACTCATCCCCGCACGGCGCATCCTCGGCCGGGAGGAGCCGGTGAGGGCACCGGAACGGGCGAGCTCCGGCCCGGACAGCCCCGTGCCCGGGAGCCACGGGCCGGGCTCATCAGGCCTGGCGACCGTCTCCAGCAGGTCGACGACGACGAAGTCGGCGAACCGCGGCACCGCGAAGTCGGCCAGCTCCTGAGCCGTACGCATCACGTCCAGGGTGGAGCCGATACTGGCTCCGGCATCGTTGACCATGGCCAGGCGCTGCTGGGCATTCCACCGGTCGGTGACATCCATCACCATGTAGCAGACGCCGGTGACACGGCCGTCGCTGTCGGTCAGCGGGAGGTACGACGTGGAGTAGGCGCGCTTGCGGCGCGGATCGGCCCAGGTCCAGCCCAGGTACTCGTAGTCGATGACGGGGATGCCGGTGTCCAGCACACCGCGCATGAGCGTCTCGATGGCCTCGGCCTCCAGCCCCGGGAGCACTTCGCTCAGTCGGCGGCCCATGCGGTCCTCGCGCGGAACGCCGCCGAGGCGTTCCAGGGTGTCGTTCATCCAGGTGTAGCGAAGGGCCGGGTTCAGCACCGCTATGCCGATCGGCGAGCCGGTCAGGAAGGCGTCCAGCACGGACTGCCCGACCGTCCACTCCGGCCGCCGTTCGCGTCCGGAGACCAGGAAGCACTCCCGGCCGTCCAGGTGAAAGGAGGCCGAGACCCGGAGGTCCAGCTCGACCTGGCCGCCGTCGCGCCGCCGCACGTCGGCGACGCCCCGCCACCCCACGCCCGCGCGGCAGCGCTCGGCGATCCCGGCCACCCGGACCGGGTCCTCGGGCATGGCGAGCAGGAAACCGGCGGACCGCCCGACCACCTCCGCGGCCCGGTACCCCAGCAGGTCCTGCGCGCTGTGCGTCCAGCCCACGACCGTTCCGGTGTCGGCGACCACCGCGGTCGCGTCGGTCGCCGTGTCGTAGGAGTGCCGGGGAGTGCTGGGCGGCGAGGGCTCGGCGCCGGGCGCCGACTGCGGACCTGCACACGCCATACTGGCCACCACCCATCCACTCCTTGTCCATGATCCCGCCTCCCGCGCTCAGGTGCGAGCGACCATGGGCGGGCACGGGGTGGTCAGTCCCCGGCCCCACCCGGCGCCGGCCCGACGGTCGAGGCCGGGGGCCGGTGCTCGTACCAACGCCGGTCGGCCTCCAGCTGGGCGGCGAGCGAGATCAGCCGCTCCTCGCTGCGGGACGGACCGAGCAGCTGCGCCCCGACGGGCAGCCCGTCGGCGGTGAACCCGGCCGGTACGTTGATGCCGGGCCAGCCCAGAACGTTCCAGGGCCAGGCGTACGGGCATGCCTCGGTCATCGCCAGATCGGTGCGCCAGGCGCTCAGCCCGTCGAACCGGCCGATCGGGGGCGGCGGCAGGGCGGTCGTCGGGGTCAGCAGTACGTCGTACCCGGCGCGGCCCCGGGACGGACGGAAGAACGCGCCGATCCTGCGGTGCTGACGCACCTCCCGCTCCCTGGCCGCTCGTACCACCCGGCCGCCGAGCCGGGTGCCGGTGCGCAGCGCGCTGCGGGTGCGCGGGTCGAGGAGGGCGGGGTCGGGGTGGCGGGCGGCGAGTTCGGCGATCCCTGCGGTGGCGCGGGGGACGAAACCGAGGCCGATCAGCCCGTACTGGGGTCTCGCCTCCTCCACGTCGTGGCCCAGTCGGGTGAGGGTCTCGGCCAGGGCGAGGACGGCCCGCCGCACCTCGGGGTGGGGGGCGGAGCCGGTGAGGGTGAGCGGGGGGCGCCAGGCGAGGGCGATGCGCAGTCGGCCGGGGTCGCGGCGGGCGGCGGTCGCGGCGGCGACGGGGGGCGGCCGGTGCGGGTCGTCGGGATGGGATCCGGCGACCGCGTCGAGCAGCAGTGCGGCGTCGGCGACGGTCCTGGCGAGCGGCCCGTTGACGGTCAGGCCCTGGAAGGCGTCGATGTGCGGGTGGCCGGAGATCCGGCCGCGCTGGGGCTTGATGCCGACGAGATGGGTCCAGGCCGCCGGGATCCGGACGGACCCGGCGCCGTCCGAGCCGAGCGCGGCGGGTACGAGACCGGCCGCGACGGCCGCCGCGGAGCCGCCGGACGAGCCGCCGGGGGTGTGGCCGGTGTGCCACGGATTGCGGGTGGCGCCGAAGGCGGGGCCCTCGGTGAACGGCCACTGGCCGAGCTCGCAGGAGTTGGTCTTCCCGACGATCACGGCCCCGGCCGCCCGCAGTCGGCGTACGGCCTCGCTGTCCGCGGTCGCGGCGGGCAGATCGCCGTCGCAGCCGAAGTAGGTCGGCATCCCGAGGACATCCGTGTCGTCCTTGACGGCCACCGGCACGCCGAGCAGGGGCAGCCGCTCCCCCGCCGCGAGCCGTCGGTCGGCCTCGGCGGCCTCGGCGAGCGCGGCCTCGGCGCGCAGATGCCTGAAGGCGTTGAGGGTGCCCTGGCTCGCTTCGATACGGCGCAGCGCGGCGGACACCTGCCCGACCGAGGTGGTGCGGCCCTCGGCCAGCTCCCGTGCGCTGTCGGCCAGCCCCGTCGGGCCGGCCGGTCCGGTGGTTTCCACGGCTTCCGTTGAGGACATGGGCTGACTGCCTTCCTCGTATCGGCAGAGGCGCGCGACGCGTCTGTGGGCCCGAAGCATCTGTGTGCCTGCAGCATCTGTATGCCCGAACGAACTTACCGGAGGGTAACGAGTAGTGAGCGGTCCGCTCAACCGTTCGGTGGAACGTGGGCGGGCAGCGCTCCGGAGAGTGTCAGTGCCACTTGCTACGTTCCCCGGTGGAAACGGGCGGCGAAAGCACTGCTGGAGGGGTACGTGGAAGCGGAGTTCGAGGGCGAATTCGAGACTCACCTGACGGTGCGGTTCGATCCCCGGGCCGACGGGGCGGCGGAGGGCGAGCGGCTGGCGCGCTGGGCGGAGCGGCACGGCCTGAAGCTCACCCGCATCGTCCTGGACCGCGGTGCCGTGCCCGACCAGCCCATGCTGACCGAGCAGGGGCGGGGTTCGCTCTCCCGGCAGCGGGCCGCCGCGGGGCTCCGGGCGGACGCGCTGCGCACGGCGGGGTTCCCCGTCGTGCGCGTGAAGATCGAGGCCGCGCCGTGGAACGAGGACATACCGGGGACGGCCGACGAGGCCGCCGCGCTGTCCCCCGACTGCCACTTCGAGCACCACGTCAAGCTGCTGCTCTCCGGCGAACCCGACCTCGCCGCCGCGCGGGCTGCGGCCGAGCGGCACAGCGCGCACCTGTCGCACAACGCCCGCCGCACCGACGGGCAGGGGCGCCACGAGCGGTTCGTCACGCAGCGCTGCCGCGCGATCGGCCGGTCCGGGGCGCGGGCCCGGCTCGACGCGCTCCTGCGCGCGCTGGACGGCGCGGGGCTCGAAGTCCTGGAGATCGAGGAGGAGTTCGTGGTGCACGACGACCATCCGGCGGTGGACGCGGGCTGGATCGACGAGCGGGCCGGGGCGGCGCTGTGAGCACGGGCGACCGCCCCGTTCCCGGGGAGCCGGCCTTCGACGACCCGGCGCTCGCTCCGCGCTGGCGGGCCGCCCGGCGCGCCGTCCAGGACCATCTGCTGCGCGTGATCGCCGGGTCGCCGTGGGGCGACCAACTGGTCCTGCGCGGCAGCCTCCCGCTCCAGGCGTGGGTGGGCGCGGCGGCACGGGAGCCGGGCGATCTGGACTGGGTCGTGTTCGGGCCGTCGGCGGAGGAGTTCGTGGACCGCCTCGACCCCTACCCGTACGTCGACGGGATCGAGACGGTCCAGCACTGGCCGGAAGCCGCGCACGGCGCCGCCGCTGCCGAGCTGTGGACGGACGAGGAGAGCCACGAGACCGCCGGCGCCCGGCCCGTGCTCGCCCCCGAGGGGCTGCGCTGGGTCGAGATCGAGGGCCCCGACGACATCGATCCGCCCTCCTCCCCCACCGAGGAGGTCGTCGCCGCCCTGACGGCCGGGCCGCTGCCGCCCGAGGGGATACGCATCGAGCCGAGCCGGGTGACGTCGGACGGGGTGTGGATGTACCGGGAGTACGACACGCCCGGCGTGCGGGTCGTCGTGCCCTGGCAGGCCGACGGCCTGCCGCCGGGCGAGCTGCGGATGGACTTCGCCCAGGACGAGCGGCTGCCCCGGGCCCCGGTGTGGACGGCCTGTCCGCGTGGTGACGGCGGGCCGCCGACACCGGTCCGCACCGCGGACCCGGGGCTCTCGCTCGCCTGGAAGCTGCTGTGGCTCGCCGAGGACCAGGAGGCGGAGGGCCGGTCGGCGGCCAAGGACCTGTACGACGCGGTGCTGCTCGCGGAGTACCGCAGGACGCGGCTCCCGCCCCGCCTGCTGCACACCGTGCTCGGCCCGCACGCGGAGGGCTTCACGCCCCGGGCGGTGCTGGACTGGCCGGTGGACTGGGCCCGGTTCCACGCCGCGCACCCGTGGGTGGACAGCGGTCCGGACCGGCTGCGGGAGCGGCTGGCCGCCGCGCTGCCGCGGCTGCTGGAGTGGAGCGCCCCGCAGCCATGACGGCCGGACCGGACCGGCCACCGGGACACGGCGGCCGGTCCGGCGGAGGTGCGGACGCGGCCTACGGCTGGACGGTGATCTCACCGATGCCGGTGCCGAGGCCGGCACAGTGCGCGGTGGACTGACCGGACTGCCCGGGGGCGAGTGTGACGTGCTCACCGTCCACGTCCGGGGACCAGCCGCAGACCAGGTGCACCCAGAAGGTCTGCGTCGTGCTGCCGTCGTTGCGGCACAGCGCGTAGCCCGTGTAGTCGTCGATCTCGTGCTTTCCGGTGTCGCAGGACAGGCCGGGCGGCGTCGCCGCGGCTGTCACGGCGGTGGCGACGGTCGCGGGAACGGCGAGCGCGGCGGCCGTCCCCGCCACGACTGCGCCCCGGAGCACGGCCCTGGACACACTCCCCATCGACAGCTTCATGTCTCCCTGTTCCTCCTCGCTGGTGATGAACCCGGTGCGCCGACAACCGTCCCCCACCGCCCATCACACAAAACGAGGCAAGACATCACACTGTGTATGCGCCGTGGTGGTGTTCTCCGCCGCGCGACCGGACCGCCCCCGGCGTACGCTCGGAGCAATCGGATGCACCTGAACAGGCCCGAGGGGTTCCGCACCCCGCGGGTTCTACGAGGGAGGCGACGTGACCGGTCGACACAGCGGCACACGCCCTGCCGTCTGGGCGGCGGTCGTCGTGCTGGGACTCTCCGGCGGCAGCGCCCTGGGCAGCGGTGCGGCACGGGCGGACGACGGCATCGACAAGCTTTCCGCGCAGCAGATCGCGGACCGTTCGCGCGACGCCCTTCTGAGCGCCCGTTCCCTGCACCTCAGCCTGCGCGGCGACCTCGGCGACGGCGCCCCACCGATGACGGTGGGACTCACCCTGGACCGGGACGGGAACTGCAACGGGTCGGTGGCGCTCGGCCACAGCCAGGGTTCGGTCCGGATCGTGAAGCATGGCGACGACGTCTGGGTCAAGCCGGACGCGGACTTCTGGAAGAACCAGGTTCCGGGCGGTGGTTCGGCCTTCGCCGCGATCCTGAACGGGCGTTACATGAAGGGTTCGGCCACCGACCCGCGACTGCGCAGCCTGGCGAACGGCTGCGATCTGGACACCTTCCAGAAGCTTGTCAGGGACAACGCGAACAACGACCGGGGGACGCTGAACAAGGGCAGGAAGACCACGCTCGACGGGACTCCGGTGGTGCCGCTGACCAGGGTGCGGGACGGCCGGACACTGACGATGTACGTGGCGGCCACGGGCAAGCCGTATCCCCTGAGGATCACGATCCGGGGCGGCGGGACGGACGCGGTCGTGGGCTTCTCGGCCTTCGACAAGCCGGTGCCCACGACCACGCCGCCGCCGGACCAGACCTACGACATCAGTGCTCTGCTGGGCCGTACGTCCGCGCCGGTGTGACGCCGGACCGGCCGCTGAGCACCACGTACAGCAGCAGCGACGAGGCCAGCCCGACCGCCCAGCCGTAGTCGGCGAGCGGCTTGAGGAACGGGATGAGACCGCCGGCCGGGAAGGGGCCCGCCCCGGGGGCGGAGTGCGAGCCCCCGATCGCGAGGACGCCGCCGACGGCGAACGCGACGACGGCCCGCCAGTTCCAGCCGTTCGTGTACCAGTAACGGCCACCGGGGCGGTAGAGGTCCGCGAGGTCGAGCACGGTGCGGCGGACGATCCAGTAGTCGGCGATCAGGATGCCCGCGACCGTTCCCAGCAGCCCGCCGACCAGCCCGAGCCAGGTGAAGATGTACAGCTCCGGGGTCTCGGTGAGCTTCCACGGCATGATGAGGACGCCGACGACGCCCGTGATCAGGGCGCCCGTACGGAAGTTGATGAACCGGGGCGCGAGGTTCGCCAGGTCGTACGCGGGTGACACGACGTTCGCCGCGATGTTCACGGAGACCGTGGCGACCAGCACCGTCACCAGGGCGTAGAGCAGCCCGAAGACATTGTCGGTCCTGGCGACGAGCTGGACCGGGTCCCAGATCGCCTCGCCGTACACGGCCTGCGAGCCGGAGGTGACCAGGACGGAGAGGAGCGCGAAGAGCGTCATCGTGGTCGGCAGGCCGAGCGCCTGGCCCCGGATCTGGGCGCGTTGGCCGGCCCCGAAGCGGGTGAAGTCGGGGATGTTCAGCGAGAGCGTGGCCCAGAACGCGATCATGCCCATCAGCGAGGGGAAGAAGACCGGCCAGAACTCCTTGCCCCAGCCGAGCTTCGAGGGCTGGTCGAGCAGCGGGCCGAAGCCGCCCGCCTTGACGGCGACCCAGACCAGCAGCACGACGGCGCCGACGATGACGAACGGTGCCGCCCAGTTCTCGAACCGCCGAAGGGCGTCCATCCCCCGGTGGATGATGGCGAGTTCGAGCGCCCAGAAGAGGACGAAGCAGAGCCAGAGCGTCCACGGCTGCCCGCCGATCTCGGACGCCTTCGCCCAGCCGCCGAAGATCTTCCCCAGCAGGGTGAAGATACCGACGCCACCGATCCAGGTCTGGATGCCGAACCAGGCGCAGGCCACCGCGGCCCGGATCAGTGCGGGCAGGTTGGCGCCGCGCAGCCCGAAGGAGGCGCGGGCCAGCACCGGGAAGGGGATGCCGTACTTGGGTCCGGCGTGCCCGGTGAGCAGCATGGGTCCGAGCACGATCAGGTTGGCCAGCGCGATGGTGAAGACGGCCTGTTTCCAGTCCATGCCGAGGGCCACGAGACCGGAGGCCAGCAGCCAGGATGGGATGTTGTGGGCCATGCCCACCCAGAGTGCGGCGAAGTTGTACGTCGTCCAGCGGCGCCGTTCCAGCGGGACGGGCAACAGGTCCTCGTTGACGAACCGGTTGTCGGTGGGGACGGCGCCGGGGGCGAGTTCGATGCGCCCCGGGGGGCCGGATATCGGGTCCTGCGATGGAATCGGTGGGACGGTCGAGGTCATGGCGGCTGGACCCTTCGCTCGGGAACGGTGCCGTGCGGGGCGGGGCAGGGGGCGGCGGTGCGGCAGTGCGGGGACGGGGGTGCGGACAGCCGTGGGGCGCGGCCGAGGGAGGGAAGGGTCAGTCGGACAGGGCGGGGATGATCTGCGCGCCGTAGGCGTCGATCGTCGCCTCCCGCGCGTCGTGCATGTTGTACACGGCGAACTGGTCGACGCCCAGATCGCGCAGGACCCGAAGCTTCTCGATGTGCGCCTCGGCGGGGCCCAGCAGGCAGAACCGGTCGACGATCTCGTCCGGCACGAAGGTGGTGTCGGGGTTCCCGGCCCGGCCGTGGTGGCTGTAGTCGTAGCCGTGCCGGTCCTTGATGTAGGCGGTCAGGGCCTCGGGGACGAGTCCGGAGTGTGCGCCGTACCGGGAGACGAGGTCCGCGACGTGGTTACCGACCATGCCGCCGAACCAGCGGCACTGCTCGCGGGCGTGGTCGAGGTCGTCGCCCACATAGGCGGGGGCGGCGACGCAGATGGTCACGGAGTCCGGGTCGCGGCCCGCCTCTGCCGCCGCGTCCCGTACCGCCTTGATCATCCACTCGGTGAGGAACGGGTCGGCGAGCTGGAGGATGAAGCCGTCGGCCTTCTGGCCGGCGAGGGCGAGCGCCTTCGGGCCGTAGGCGCCCATCCAGACGGGGAGTCTGCCGTCCTTCACCCAGGGGATCTGGACCGGCTGCCCGTCGACGGTCGCCTCGCGACCCTCGGCGAGGTCGCGGATGACATCGATGGCCTCGCCGAGGCGGGCCAGCGTGTTGGGTCTGCGTCCGGCGACGCGCATCGCCGAGTCGCCCCGTCCGATGCCGCAGACGGTGCGGTTGCCGTACATGTCGTTGAGGGTGGCGAAGGTGGAGGCGGTCACCTCCCAGGTGCGGGTGCCCGGGTTGGTGACCATGGGGCCGACGACGAGGTGTTCGGTGTGTTCGAGGATCTGGCTGTAGATGACGAACGGTTCCTGCCAGAGCACCGTCGAGTCGAAGGTCCAGCCGTAGCGGAAGCCGTTGCGTTCGGCGCGGCGCATCAGACCGACGACGGTCGAGGCGGGCGGGTCGGTCTGGAGGACGAGTCCGAAGTCCATGGCGGGTGCTCCTAGTCCAGGTACTGACAGGTGGCGCGCGGGGTGTAGCTGCCGTGTCCGGCCCGGCCGGTGAACTTCCGCGCGTCGATGACGACTTCACCGCGCGAGAGGACCGTCTCGACCTGGCCGGTGATCCGTTTTCCCTCGTACGCCGAGTAGTCGACGTTCATGTGATGGGTCTCGGCGGAGATGGTCTGTTCGGCGGTCGGGTCGTAGATGACGACGTCGGCGTCGGCGCCCGGGGCGATGGTGCCCTTCTTCGGGTAGAGGCCGAACATCCGGGCCGGGGAGGCGCAGGCGATCTCGATCCAGCGGCGGCGCGAGATGTGACCGTCCACGACCGCCTGGTGGAGGAGGTCCATCCGGTTCTCCACGCCGGGCATCCCGTTGGGGATCTTGGAGAAGTCGCCGCGGCCCATCTCCTTCTGGCCAGAGAAGCAGAAGGGGCAGTGGTCGGTGGAGACGACCTGGAGTTCGTTGTTCCTGAGCCCCCGCCAGAGCGCTTCCTGGTGCTCCTTGGGCCGCAGCGGGGTGGAGCAGACGTACTTGGCGCCCTCGAAGTCCGGCTCGGCCAGATTGTCGGTGGAGAGGAAGAGATACTGCGGGCAGGTCTCGCCGAAGACCGGAAGTCCCCTGTGGCGGGCGGCGGCCACCTCGGCGACGGCCTCGTCCGCGGAGACGTGCACGACGTAGAGCGGGGAGCCGGCGACGCGGGCCAGCTGGATGGCGCGGTGGGTGGCCTCGGCCTCCAGTGCCACCTTGCGTACGTCGCCGTGGTGGCGCGGGTCGGTACGGCCCTCGGCCAGGGCCTGTTCGACCAGTACGTCGATGGCGATGCCGTTCTCCGCGTGCATCATGATCAGGCCGCCGTTGTGGGAGGCCCGTTGCATGGCGCGCAGGATCTGGCCGTCGTCGCTGTAGAAGACGCCGGGATAGGCCATGAACAGCTTGAAGGAGGTGACGCCCTCCGAGACCAGCAGGTCCATCTCCTTGAGCGTGGACTCGTTCACATCGGAGAGGATCATGTGGAAGGCGTAGTCGATGGCGCATTTTCCGTCGGCCTTCGCGTACCAGGTGTCGAGACCTTCGCGGACCGCGTGGCCCACGGACTGGATGGCGAAGTCGACGATCGTGGTGGTGCCGCCCCAGGCGGCCGCCCGGGTGCCGGTCTCGAAGGTGTCGGCGGCGTAGGTGCCGCCGAACGGCATCTCCATGTGCGTATGCGCGTCGACACCGCCCGGGATGACGTATTTGCCGGTGGCGTCGATCCTCCGGTCGGCGCTCCAGCTCTCGGCCGCGTCGGTGTCGTGCGCCGCGAGGGCCACGATGCGGCCGCCCTCGATGAGTACGTCGGCATGGATTTCGTCGGACGCGGTGATGACGAGACCACCGTGGATGACGGTGCGGCTCATGTACCCCTCCTCACTGTGGCGGAATGGGTCTACGCACGTAGACAAGGTGCGTGATGAAGAACGTAGAAGTGGGTTACCCACTGTGGCAATACCGCTGCCGCCAACCGCTGAAGACGTTTCTGTTTCATCCGCCCGGCACTCCACCGGCCCAGAGCCGCGACGACGCCCATGACCGCCGCCAGATAACGGAATGATGACGGGTCTGGTCCAAATGTTGAGTACGGTTCATGCGCCCGTCCCTCACGCGGGGTGGTTCGATCACCACCGACGGCGAGCCTCGGGACACAGCACCGGACGCCCCCGATGTCCGGTGTCCACCGACCGATCCCGGAGGATCACGTGTCCCTGTCGCGCTCCGCGCGTACGGTGCTGGCCGCCGCCACCGTCGCCGCCGTCGCACTGCCGCTCGCCACCACCGCCGCCCACGCCCAGGGGTCCAAGGCCCCGGCCGCCACCCCGTACGCCGGCCTGCCATCAGGCACCAAGCAGGCGAAGACGCTGGTCATCGGCATCGACGGCGCCACCTTCGACTCCTTCTCGCGCGCCGATATTCCGCACATCGAGCAGCTGATGGCCAAGGGCCTGACCGCCCGGAGCAACCTCTACGCCGACCCGATGGCCCCGACCGTCTCCGGCGCCGGCTGGTCGTCCATCGCCACCGGCGTCTGGCCCGACAAGCACAACGTGAAGGACAACAACTTCACGGCCCCGAACTACGGCCGGTACCCGGACTACGCGACCCGTCTGGAGACCGCCGACCCGGCCACGTCCACCCTGGTCGTCGGCACCTGGAGCCCGATCCCCCAGATCGTCTTCGGCGCGAAGACCGATCTGCGGATCGCGGGCGGCAACGACGAGGGCACCACGGCCGAGGCCGCCGACTACCTCGCGCACGGCAACCCCGACTCCACCTTCGTCCACCTCGACGAGGTCGACGGCGCCGGCCACAGCACCGGCTCCGCGAGCGACGCCTACCTCAAGGCCCTGAACACCGCCGACGCCCAGGTCGGCCGGCTGCTCGACGCCGTGACCTCGCGGCCGACGTACGCGAAGGAGGACTGGCTCGTCGTCATCACCGCCGACCACGGCCACACCCCCACCGGCGGGCACGGCGGCAACACCCCGCTGGAGCGCGGCACGTTCGTGATCGCCCAGGGCAAGGGCATCCGGCCCGGTTCGGTGCGCGACGACGTCAAGATCACCGACATCGCGCCCACGGTCCTGCGCCACGAGGGCGTCGCCACCGACCCCGCCTGGAACCTCGACGGCACCTCGCTCGCCGAGCTGAAGCCGGACGCCTTCGACGCGCTGCGCCCCTCGCTCCGCGCACCCGTCGACGAGACCGGGCTCCCGGCCGACGCCAAGGGGTGGACGAACACCGCACCCGAGGGCTGGTCCATCGACAACTCCAAGATGCCGGCCGGCGGCGTCACCGAGTGGCGCGGCTGGTCCTTCGCCACCGACGAGTTCTGGACCGACGCCGAGCGCGGCCAGGGCCGCGAGACGAACGTCCGCGCCCGCAATGTGTTCGCGGTCGCCGACTCCGACGAGTGGGACGACAGGGCGCACGGCGCCGGACAGTTCGACTCCACCCTGGTCGGCCCCGCGTACCGGCTGAACGGCGCGGCGGGGGCGACCGTCTCGTACGCGACGAACTACCGGGTCGACGGTCCGCAGACCGGCGATGTGTACGTCTCGTTCGACGACGGCACCCCGCGGCTCGTGAAGTCCTACCGGGCCGACAGCAACACCGTCGAGCGTCTTGAGCTCGCCGTCCCGGCAGGCGCGCGGACGGCCCGGCTGAGCTTCCGCTACACCGGCACGAACAGCGCCTTCTGGACCATCGACCAGGTCGCCTTCGGCCAGCCCGACCCGCCCTCCCAGCTCGCCGTCGCCTCGCTGGAGGCCGACACGAAGCTCCTCGGCAGGCCCGGCTCCGACGCGGCCTGGAAGGTCACCGCGAACGGTGTGGTGAAGACCGCGCAGGGCAGGCCGGTGAAGGGCGCGAAGGTCACGGCCGAGCTGACGGCCGGCGGCAAGGTGCGGAAGCTGACCGGCACGACCAGGAAGGACGGCTCGGTCCGCTTCGGGGCGACGGTGCGCCGGGGTGTCGCCGAGGCCACGCTGAGGATCACCGATGTGCGCTACCAGCACCTCGCGTACTACGGCGAGCTCGACCCGGTCCACAGCCTGGACCTCACCCGCCCCACCGGCCACCGGGGCTGACCGACCGGCCGGGCCCCGGAACCATGGACCGGGGCCCGGCCGCGACGTACCCACCGGCCCCGGCCCCGGCCGCTGCGCGCCCGCGCCGGGTTACCGTGGCAGTTCCCGCCGGTACGGCCCCCTCCACGGGCCGCCGGGGCACACAGCACAGCGGCCCTCCACTCCCCTGTGCGCTGCGCACAGGTTCCCGCTCCCGGGCCTGTCTACTGTGCCGCCATCCCCACCCGCCGAGGGGTGAGTCGGTCGGTACGAAAGCCTGGAGGACAGCCGGTGAGCGCGACAACTGCACGTTCCGGTGCAACCGGAGAACCCCTGGAGACGGGGCCGGGCGGAGCCGCCGGGCTGCGGCCCATCGGTTCCTTCTTCGAGGCCATGCCGTTCGGACGCGCCCATGTCCTGGCGGCGCTGGCCCTGTTCATGGCCTTCGTCATCGAGTCGTGGGAGCAGCTCGCCCTCGTCTATGTCTCCGGCGATCTCGGCGACGCGTTCTCCATCGACACCGGCCGGATCGGCTGGGTACTGTCCGCCGTCGCACTCGGCATGATCCCCGGTGCGCTGGTCTGGGGTCCGGTCTCGGACCGGATCGGCCGGCGCGCGGTGTGTCTGTGGAGCCTGTCCGCGTACGGAGTCGTCGCGCTGGCCTCCGCCTTCTCCCCGAACTTCACGGTCCTGCTGGTCACCCGGGTGTTGTCGGGTCTGGCGCTGGCCGGGATCTACACGGTCACCTTCCCGTACTTCCTGGAGCTGCTGCCGTCCCGGATGCGTGGCCGGGCCGCGGTCTATCTGTCGATCGGCTGGCCGATCGGGGTGCTGGCCGCGGTCGGCGTGACGCAGTTGCTGGCGGGCCTCGGCTGGCATGTGGTGGCCATCGCCTCCGCTCTGGCCGGGCTCTGGGTCTTCGCGATCCGCGCCTGGGTTCCGGAGTCCCCGTACTGGCTGGCCGCGCAGAACCGGCACGACGACGCCGCTGCCGTGCTGCGCAGGCTGGGTGTCGACGTCCCGGACGGCACCCGATTCGCCGTCGTCGCCCCCGAGCGGACCGGACGCCCGGTGGAGCTGCTGCGTGGCAGGCTGCTGCGGATCACCGTGCTGATGCTCGTCGTGAACTTCACCTTCAACTGGGGCTACTGGGGCCTGCAGACCTGGCTGCCGACGCTGCTCCAGGACAAGGGCCTCAGCATGTCGGCGAGCCTCGGCTTCGTCGCTCTGAGCGCGCTGTTCATGATCCCCGGCTATGTGTCGGCGTCGCTGCTGACCGGACGCTTCGGCCGCAAGAAGGTCTTCCTGCCGTACGTGGCGCTTGCCGCGATCAGCGGAATCTTCTTCGCCTACTCCAGCTCCATGACCGAGCTGTACCTCGCGAACTTCGCCCTCGCCTTCTTCAGCCTCGGCGCCTGGGGTGTCTGGAACACCTGGAACGGCGAGTTCTTCCCGACCGCACTGCGCGGTACGGGGTACTCCTGGGCCACCGCCGCCCAGCTGGTGGCGACCTCCCTCGCTCCCTCGGTGGTCGGCCTTCTCCTGGCCCAGGCGACCGGATTCTCCACGACGATCCTGTTCATCACGGCCTTCCTGGTGGTGGCGCTGCTCTTCGCCGCCCCGCTGCCGGAGACCGAGGGCCGGGACCTGGAATAGCGGCCCGGCGCGTGGCACCCGCATCGGCTCCGCCTGCCCGGCCGACCACCCCGTACCGGCCCGGCAGTCGCTCTCCACGGCGCGGTCCGCAGGACGTGATGGCAGGATGACGCAGGTGAGACTGGGTGTGGACGTGGGGCGTACGACGACGGTCGCCGTTCTCGTACGCCCCGGCGACGCTCCTTTGGTGCATGCCGTGGTCGCGTCATCGGCCTCCCTCGACCGCTCGCTGCGCGATGTCCTCGACGCGCTGGACAGCCTCGGGAACGCCCCGTACGACCGTGCCGACGTCGTCTGTCTCACGACCGATCTCGACCGCACGCCGAACACGCCCTCGCCCGTCGCCGTACTCCGCATCTCGCCCGCCTGCCATCCCGCGCTCGGCCCGTCGCCGCACCCGGGCGGGCTGACGCGGGTGGTCGCGGGCGGCTCGTCGCTCACCGGCCGGCAGCTGGCACCGCTGGACCGGGCCGGTGTCGAGGTGTTCGCCCGGGAGGCCGCGGCGGCGTCGATCACCGCGTTCGCCGTCTGCGCGGCCGGGTCGCCCGCCCGGCCGGAGCCGGAACTGACCGCGGCCTCCGTGATCGCCCGCCTGCTGCCCGGTGCGCACATCACCCTTTCGTACGAGATCGGCTCCCCCGGCCTGCGCGAGCGCGAGAACGCCGCCGCCGCCAACGCCGCGCTCGGCCCCTGGGCCGAGCACCTCACCGACACCGCCGGGCGAACGCTGCGCGCGCGTGGCATCACGGCCCCGCTCTTCCTCGCCCGGGACGACGCCGGTCTGGTCTCCGCCGAGTACGTCCGCCGCTACCCGGTGATCGCCACCGCCTCCGCCACGGCCTGCGCGCTGCGCGGAGCCGCGCTGCTGGCGGGCGCCGAGCGGGCCGTCGTCGTGGACGCGGCCGGCTCCTCGATCCGCTGCTCGGCCGTCGCGGACGGCGAGCTGGAGGCCGGGGACGCGGGCCCGGGGCCCGGCGGACTCCGGATGGATGTGGGCAGGCCCCGCCTGGACACCCTGCCGTTCGGTGGCGAGGAACCGCCCGCCGACGCACGGCAGCGGGTGGCAGCGCTGGTGGCCGGTGTACTGGAGCGCTCGCCGGGCAGCACGGTGCTGTACGCGGGCGGCGCGGCCCCGCTCTTCGGGGGCACGCCGGACGGGATCCGGGCAGCCGCATACGGCGCGGCACGCGCGGACACCCGGGTGGAGCTGGAGCAGGTGGTGGTCGCGCCGGGCCGCGCGGAACTGGACCGGGTCATCGCCCTGGCCCGTGACCAGGCGCTGGCGCGGGTCGTGTCGGCGGGTGCGGCGCCGGGCGCGGCCCGGGTCGCACGGACCGTCCACACACCCGTCTCGTATCTCCCGGGCGGGGTGCACCGGATCAGGGTCCGGGCCGTGGGCGCGCCGGCGGGAGCGACGTCGTGACCGGCGCACCGGCCCATGTGGACGCCGCCGTGCTGGAGCAGCTGGCGGCCGGGTCGCTGGTGCTGGCGGCGGGCGCGGCGGAGTCCGCGTTCCGGGTGGCGCTGGACTGGGCGCGGGCGTCGGTCGCCGCACACGGGCCGGTGCGGCTGCTGGCCCCCGACGAGCTGAGCGGGTTGCGGCTCTGCGTGACCGTGACACTGGTCGGCTCGTCGGCGGCGCTCGCCGAGCAACTGCCGACGGGGGCGGAGACGGTACGGGCGGTGCGCGCCCTGGAACGGCTGCTGGGTGCCCGCGCCGATGCGGTCGTCGCGCTGAACACGGCCGGTGAGAACGCTCTGCTGTCGGTGGCCGCGGCAGCCGACTGCGGGCTGCCGCTGGTCGACGGTGACGGGTGCGGGCGGGTGCTGCCGCTGCTGGAGCAGTCGACGTTCACGCTGGCCGGGGTGGCCGCGGCGCCTCTTGCGCTGGCGACCCCGTCGGGCGATGTGGTCGTGGTGGAGTCGGCGGGCGGGCGGGTGGAGGACCTGGTGCGGCCGCTGGTGCCCGCGGCCGGCGGCTGGGCGGTGGCCGCCTGCTACGCGATGCCGGGCGAGGTGCTGGCCGGTTCCGTGGTGCCGGGCACGGTCGGCCGGGCGATCCGCGCGGGCACGGCCCGGCCCCGCGATCTGTTCGCACCGTGGTCGCCGCGGCGGCTGTGCCGGGGCCGGATCACGGCGGTGGAGCACCCGGTGGGCGCCCAGGACGATCCGTACGGCTACGGGCCGCCGGAGGCGTACGACCCCACCGGGCCCGGTTCCGCCCCGCCGTGGCCGGTGCTTCCGTCCAGTCCGACGAGTGTGCTGGTCGCCGAGACGGAGGGGATCGGCCGCCACTTCCGGCTGGAGGCGCACAACGAGGTTCTGCTGGCGCTGGCGGACGGGGCGCCGGTCGCCGCCGCCCCGGACCAGATCCTGATCCTCTCGGCCTCCGCCGACCGGCGGGTGCTGGATGTGGAACGGGCGGTGCCGGGCGTGGAGGTCGAGGTGGTGGTCATCCCCGCCGCGCCCGCCTGGCACACGCCCGAGGGCCGCCGGCTGGCCCGTACCGGCGTACTGGATCCCTTGGGCACGGAGGAGGAGCCATGGTGAACCGCCCGGCCGCCCGCCCGGTCCGCGAAGGCCCGCTCACCGTCGCGGAACTCGTCCAGCAGGGGCGGCTCGCCGGGGTCCGGATGTCCGGGGCGAGCGGGCGGGACGCGGAGGTCCGTTCGGTGCGCATCGTGGACCGGACATCGGTGCTCGACACCCTCGAACCCCATACCGCGGTCGTACTGACCGGGCGGGTCGCAGCCGCGGGCTGGACCGTGGAGATGGCGCTGCGCAAGGCATGGGAGCACGCCGCGGCCTGTGTCGTGGTCACCGAGGCGGCGGGCCGGCCCGGTTTTGTGGGCGCGCTCGCCGACCGCCTCGGGGTGCCGTTGCTGGTCATCGACGAGGACGCGCTGGACGCCGCGGTCCGGATCGCCTCCGCGGTCGCACGCCCCGACGCCGGGCGCACCGCGCTGGTGGCCCAGGCGGCCCGCGCGCTCGCGGACACGGGACCGCACGCCGGGCGGGTGCTGTCCGCCCTGCACGCGGTGCTGCCGTCCACGGCGGTCGCGCTGACCGGGCCGACGGGTGAACTGCTGGCGGGCCGGCGGGCCGCGCTCTCGGCGCAGGGTGGTGCGCTCACCGTCCGGGTGGAGGTCCCGGACGGTGCCGGCGGCTCGCTGGGCGCGCTGGTCGCCCGATCGGGCTCGCGGGTCGTGGGCTGGGGGGAGACGGTGCGCGACGTGCTCCGCCTCGCGGTCGCTCCGCTCACGGCCTGGTGCGCGGTGCGTCGTCTGGCCGACGAACGGACGGGCCACCGCGCGGCGTTGCTCCTGCGCCGGCTGCTGGAGGCGGACACCGGGGCCGTGGACGATGGCGAACCCGGCCAGGACGCGGCAGGGGCGGGGCCCGGCGAGAACGAGCAGGCCGAGGCGGCCGCGCTGGGCTGGCCCGCCCGGGGTCCGCTCATCGGCTACGCGCTGCGTCCCGTCGCGGGCTGGGACGGCCCCGATCCCGGCCCCGCGCTGCGCGCGGTCTGGAGTTCGGCGGGGCCGGGCGGACCGCTGGTCGCGTACGGGCGTTGCTGGGTGGCCTGGCAGTCGGTCGCCCCCGCGGACGGGGTGGATCCGCTGGAGGCGGCGACCCGGCAGCTGACCGACGCGCTCACCGCGGCGGCCCCCTATGTGCCGGTCGCCGGCGGGGTGGCTGGCACGGCGGCCTCGTTGTCCGCGCTCGGCCCGGTCCTGACCGACGCGTGCGCGGCAGCCGGGGTGGCGGCCGCCGGGGAGCCGGGGAGCGTGGTGCGTGGGGACCGGATGGGCGCGGCGCAGCTCCTGTCCGCCGTACCGGCCGAGATGCTGCGCGGCCCGGCGGAGGTGGTGCTCGCTCCGCTGCTCGCGGCGGACCGGGACGGCACCCTGCTGCGTACGCTGGCGGTCGTCCTCGACGCGGGTGCGGCGCCGACGGCGGCGGCCGAGGTGCTCGGCGTGCACCGCAACACGGTGGCCGCCCGGCTGGAGCGTATCCGCGCGCTGGGCTTCGATCCCGACGACGCGTCACAGCGGCTGGCACTGCATCTGGCGTGCCGGGTCCTGCTGCGCGACAGGGGCGCGGCGTCCTGAGGACCGTCCCTTCGCCGCTCCGTCCGCCGCCGGCCTGAGCGCGGAAAGCCGGGAGACGGCGGTGGCGGAAGAACCCACCGGGGTTCTTCCGCCACCGTCCCGGCCGGTCCGTCAGGCGCCGTACACGGCCTCCGCGTGTCCGGCCGTCAGCAGACCCTGCCGGACGTCCTCGGCCACTGCCCCGGCCGCCCGCTCCCCCGCCGGGCCGAAGCCGCCGCCACCACCGCTCTCGCAGCGCAGCACATCGCCCTCGCGCACACTCAGCGCGTTGGCCTTCAGCAGTGAACGCCGGTCGTCGCGGCCCGGGTTGAGGGTCACCCGCGGCGCCGCCCCCGCGGTACCCCCGAAGACGCCCCAGGCAGGGGTGACCGAACGCTCCCACCACAGGGAGAGCTGCTGGTCGGCGGCGAACCGGTACTGGCGCACCACTCCGTTGCCGCCGCGGGTACGGCCGGCGCCCGCGGAGTCGGGGCGGATCGCGTACTCCTCGACGCGTACCGGGAAGAGAGTCTCCAGCACCTCCACGGGCATGTCGCGCAGCGAGCCGTTGACGTTGTTGATCAGGCAGGACTCGCCGTCGGAGGCCTCCCAGGCACCCCAGCCGCCGACCGTCGCCTCCTGCGAGACGAAGAGCTTCCCGCTGCGCGGGTCGGTTCCGGTGAACTGGACGATCATCGAGTCGCCGTAGCTTGCCGCGGCGGCGCGGTCCGGGACGGCCGGGGCGAGCGCCTTGACGACCAGGTCGATGACGAGGCCGAGGTGGGAGTAGTAGTACTGGCAGGCGGCCGGTTCGACGGCGGCGAGCATGCTGCCGGGCCGGGTCAGTACGCCGAGAGGCTTGAACGACCCGCCGTTGAGCGGGACTTCACCGCTGACGAGCAGTTTGTAACCGACCCGGCAGGCCGCGACGGTCTGCGCCGCGCCGCAGTTGACGGGCCCGGTGGCCTGGTCGGCGCAGTCG
Source organism: Streptomyces sp. NPDC059832 (assembly GCF_042731715.1). NCBI lineage: Bacteria > Bacillati > Actinomycetota > Actinomycetes > Kitasatosporales > Streptomycetaceae > Streptomyces > Streptomyces sp. NPDC059832. Next base: position 28,348 of record NZ_JBHWIY010000009.1, read on the forward strand.
GTGACGTCCATCGTCATGCGGTCGCCGTCGACGGTGACCCGGACCGTGACGTGCAGGGGTGTACCGAGGTCGATGCCGTCGTCGTCGAGATGTCCCGTGGCCTCGTACACACCGTCGGGGATCGCGGCGATCTCCCGCCGCTCCAGCCGCTCGGTCTGGGCGAAGATCGCGTCACGGGCGGCGAGCACGGTCTCCAGGCCCCATCGTCCGACGATCTCCGCGAGCCTGCGGGCTCCGGTCCGGGCACAGGCCACCTGGGCGCGCATGTCGCCGAGGGTGGGGTGCGGGAACCGGACCTGACGGGAGATCAGGTCATGGATGAGTACGCATGGTTCGCCGTTCTCGTAGATCTTCAACGGGCCCATGCGCAGGCCCTCCTGATGGATCGACGTGGAGTCCATGGAGCCGCCCGGGTCCTTGGAACCCATGTCGATCCAGTGCGCCCGGGAGGCCGCGAAGCCGACGAGTTCGTCCGCCACGAAGATCGGGCCGTAGACGGTGACGTCGTTGAGGTGCGTGCCGCCGATGTACGAGTCGTTCAGCACCCACACGTCGCCGGGCCGCCAGACGTCGGCGCCGTACATCCGCTCCGTGGCGCGGGTGCACTCCTCCAGGTTGCCGAGGAAGATCGGCAGGCCGGAGGACTGGCCGAGGACGTGGTGGTCGCGGTCCAGGAGTGCGACGGCACAGTCCTTGGCCTCGTAGATGGTCGGGGTGTAGGAGGACCGGATCAGGGTGGTGTTCATGTCCTCGGCGGCCTGGAGCAGCGCGCAGCGGATGATCTCCGTGGTGATCGGGTCGATGGCGGCCGTGGCCGAGCCGTCCTTGGCGTTGGTGCCGGTGGTCATGAGACGCCTCCGAGCTTGATGACGAGGAATCCGTTGTCGTCCACGGTGACGGTGGCGTCCGGTGGGACGACGGTGGTGGCGGTGGCCTCGACGATGACGGCGGGACCGGGGATGTACTGCCCGGGGGCGAGGTGTTCGCGGCGCAGTACGGCGGTGTCGTGCGCGGCACCGCCGAAGACGACCGGTTTGACGGGGGCTTCGGGGGCTTCGCCGGGCGCGGCGGCGTACGGGACGGCAGCGAGTTCGGGGAGCCCGCCGAGCGCGGTGGTGCGCAGGGTGACGAACTCGACGGGGGCCTCGGGTGTCGCATGGCCGTAACGGCGTTCATGGAGCCGGGCGAAGCGCGCGGCGACCGATGCGAGGAAGCCTTCGGCGGCGGGCTCGGCGGGACCCGCAAGCGGCACGGTCAGGGTGTAGTCCTGGCCCTCGTACCGCATGTCGACGGCGTGCTCGATACGGTGCCGCTCGGCCGGTACGCCCTGCTCGGCCAGGGCTTCGGCGCCCTCGGCCGCCAGGCCGGCGAGTGCTTCGGCCATCGCCGTGCCGTCGAGGCCGGCGCCGGGGGTGAAGAACTGGAGCGTGAGGTCGCGGCGGACTTCGGTGCCAAGCATGCCCCAGGCGGAGAACGCGCCGGGGAAGCGCGGTACGACGACCTCCTCGATACCGAGCTCGCGGGCGATCTCCACGGCATGCATGGGCCCGGCCCCGCCGAAGGCGAGGAGTACGAACTCGCGTGGTTCCAGGCCGTGTTCGACGGTGAGAGTCCGGATCGCCTGGGCCATCTTGGCGTTGGCGACGTCGCAGATGCCGCCGGCCAGCTCGACGGGGTCGAGGCCGAGGGTGCCGGCGAGTTCAGCGACGGCCCGGTGGGCCGCCTCGGTGTCGAGGGTCATGTGCCCGCCGGCGAACCAGTCGGGGTCGACACGGCCGAGGACGGCATTGGCGTCGGTGACGGTGGCCCGGGTGCCGCCGCGTCCGTAACAGGCGGGCCCGGGTACGGCGCCGGCCGATTCGGGGCCGACCCGCAGTCCGCCCCCCTCGGCGTAGGCGAGGGAGCCGCCGCCCGCTCCGATGGTGTGCAGGTCCACGAGCGGCATCAGGACGGGGAAGCCGTCGGCGGCGCCCTCGTTGGAGATGTCGGGGCGGCCGCCGAGCACGAGTGACACGTCGAACGAGGTGCCGCCCATGTCGACGCAGATCGCGTTGGGCCGGCCGAGCAGCGCGGTGGCCGCGACTCCGCCCATGGTGCCGCCGACCGGCCCGGACAGCAGGGTCTGGAGGGGGTGGCGACGGGCGAAGGAGGCGTTGACGACGCCGCCGGAGGACTGCATGACCTGGACGGGAACGGTCAGCCCGTGTGCGGCGAAGCGGTCCTCGATCCGGCCGAGGTAGCGGCGTACGACCGGGCCGGTGTACGCCTCCAGGACGGCGGACGAGGTGCGTTCGTACTCGCGCCATTCGCGGGCCACCTGGTGGGAGAGCACGACCATCACGTCGTCGCCGAGCTCCGCGGCGAGGATCTCGCCGGCCCGCAGTTCATGGGCGGGGTTCACGTAGGAGAACAGCAGCGCGACGGCGACGGCGTCGAAGCCCTCGTCACGGGCGCGGCGGGCCGCGGCCCGTACGGCGGCCTCGTCGAGCGGGGCCAGCTCGGTGCCGCGCGAGTCGAAGCGGCCGCCCGCCTCGGCGGTGGCGTACCGGTCCACGAGCGGCTCGGGCTTGCGGTAGTGCAGGTCGAACATGCGGTCCCGGTTGCCGCGGGCGATCTGGTAGACGTCGCGCAGCCCGGCCGAGGCGAGCAGCAGGACGCGGGCGCCCTTGCGTTCCAGCAGGGCGTTGAGGCCCTGGGTGGTGCCGTGGACGAAGAAGGAGATGTCGGCGGGGTCGTCGACCGCCCGGCCCAGCGAGGAGAAGACGCCCTCGGCGAGGTCTCCCGGCGTGGTGGGGGTCTTCGCCGCTTCGAAGGTGCCGCGCGTCTCGTCGTACGCGACGACATCGGTGAATGTGCCACCGATGTCCATGGCCACCCGGTAAGTCATGCCGCCTCCCGGCTTTCTCAGGGGAATGACGTGACGCTATCGGCGGGGCGCGGCGGCCGGCTGTGCGCTGCGCACGGTGCACGGGGTCCGGCCGTGCGCAGCGCCCGGCGTCAGCCGACGGGGCCCGGCTGCCGCACGTCCTCGTGGAGGTGGACGATCCGCCAGGACGCCCCGGCCCGGTGCAGGATCACGGTGTTCCGGATGAGCTCGGGACGGTGCGGGACGCCGTCCGGGGCGGGGGCGAAGTCGACCCGGAGCCAGAAACGCAGGACGGCGATGTCGCCGAAGACGTCGATGGTGCGGTCGTAGGCGGTGAGGCCGGTCTCCTGCGGCCCCTCACCGGCCGCCGGGCGGGCGTCGCGGATCCGGTCGAGGTCGGCCTTGCCGAGCAGGAGCGGGTCGGCGGCGGAGTCCCAGACGGTCGCCCCGGGATCGAGCGCCCGGTCGATCCCGGCACGGTCGCCCGCGTCGTACGCCTCGTACATCGCGGTGAGGACGGCCCATACGGCGTCGGCGTCGGCCGCCGACGCACCCGGCCGGGCGGTGGACGACAGAGGCAGGGGGTTCTCGGACATGGTGGTGCTCCTGAGCGGATCCGGGGGTGCGACGGCGGCCAAGCTACACAGCCGCCGGCCGGGCCGCCGCCCGCACCCCCGTCGCTCATTCCACCGAGCGGAGGGCCTCGGCCAGGATCTTCGCGCCCTCCTCCGCCTCCGGGATGGTCAGGGTGAGCGGTGGTGCGATCCGCAGCACGCTGGTGTTGTGGCCGCCGCCCTTGCCGATGAGCAGACCGCCCTCGCGGGCCGCTTCGAGCACCGCCGCGGCCGCCTCCGGGTTCGCCTCGTCGGTGCCGGGCTTCACCAGCTCGATGCCGATCATCAGGCCCCGGCCGCGCACTTCGCGTACGCATTCGAAACCCGCGCCGATCGCGCGCAGCCGCTCGATCAGCAGACCGCCGACGCGCCGGGCGTTGCCCTGCAGGTCGTGTTCGAGGAGGTAGGAGAGGTTGGCGAGACCGGCCGCCATGGTGACCGGGGAGCCGCCGAACGTCGAAATGGAGTTGGCGTCGAGGCAGTTCATGACGTCGGCGCGGGCCACGACACCGCCGATCGACATGCCGTTCCCGATGCCCTTGGCGAAGGTGAGGATGTCCGGCGGCCCGTTCTCGCCGTGTGCCTGCCAGCCCCAGAAGTGTTCGCCGGAGCGCCCCCAGCCGGTCTGCACCTCGTCGGAGATCCACAGGACGCCGTGCCGGTCCAGGACCCGGCGGAACGCCGCGTAGAGGCCGTCGGGCGGTGAGGTGAATCCGCCGACGCCCTGGATGGGTTCGGCGATCAGGGCGGCCGGTGCCCGGGTGTGCCCGAGCAGGTCCTCCAGATCGGCCACACATGCCTCGATGAACTCCGCGTCACCGAGGTGCGCGTACGGCCCCCGGGTACGGACGCCGCCGTGCACGTACAGCGTCTGCAACGGCGACAGGCTGGTCGGTGACCAGGCGTTGTTGCCGGTGATGGAGACCGCGGAGAACGATCTGCCGTGGTAGCTGTTGCGCATCGCGAGGATCTGGTTCGACCTGCGGTACGCGGTGGCGAGCAGCAGTGCCGTGTCGTTGGCCTCGGTACCGGAGGTGGTGAAGAAGACCCGGGCGTCCGGGATGCCGGAGAGCGTGGCGACGCGTTCGGCCAGCTCGATCATCGGCCGGTTGAGGTAGAGCGTGGAGGTGTGGATGATCCGGCCGGCCTGCTCGCCGACCGCCTTGGTCACCTCGGGCAGGGCGTGGGCGGTCATGGTGGTGAGGATGCCGCCGAAGAAGTCGAGATAGCGCCTGCCGTCGGCGTCCCAGACGTGACGGCCCTCGCCGTGGGTGATCTCCAGTGGGTGCTTGTAGTAGAGCGCCAGCCAGTCGGGGCTGACGGCGAGATGGCGATGGTGCAGGCTGCTCACGGCTCGACCAGTCCTTCGTACGCGTCGGGGCGGCGGTCCCGGTAGAACGCCCACTGCTGCCTGACCTCGTCGATGAGGCCGAAGTCGAGGTCGCGGACGACGAGTTCCTCCTCCTTGTCGCTGGCGACCTCACCGACGAACTGGCCGCGCGGGTCGACGAAGTAGCTGGTTCCGTAGAAGTCGTTGTCGCCGTACTCCTCCTGGCCGACGCGGTTGATCGCGGCGACGAAGTACTCGTTGGCGACGGCGGACGCGGGCTGTTCCAGCTGCCAGAGGTAACTGGAGAGGCCGCGCGAGGTGGCGGACGGGTTGTACACCAACTGGGCGCCGTTGAGCCCGAGTTGACGCCATCCCTCGGGGAAGTGCCGGTCGTAGCAGATATAGACGCCGACCTTGCCGACGGCGGTGTCGAAGACCGGCCAGCCGACGTTTCCGGGCTTGAAGTAGTACTTCTCCCAGAACCCCTTGACCTGCGGGATGTGGTGCTTGCGGTACTTGCCCAGATAGGAGCCGTCGGCGTCGATCACGGCGGCGGTGTTGTAGTAGAAGCCGGACTGCTCGACCTCGAAGACCGGCACGACGATCACCATGCCGGTCTCGCGGGCGAGTTCCTGCATCCTGCGGACGGTCGGCCCGTCCGGAACGGCCTCGGCCCAGCGGTAGTGCTCGGGTTCCTGCACCTGGCAGAAGTAGGGGGCGTTGAACACCTCCTGGAAGCCGATGATCTTCGCGCCCTGACGGGCGGCCTCGCGCGCATGCTCCTCATGCTTGGCGATCATGGATTCGGTGTCGCCGGTCCAGGTCGCCTGGACGAGTGCGGCGCGAACGACTTGGGACATGAGCTGCTCCTTCGACGCGGCGTCAGAGAGCCTCAACGCGTTTCTACGCCCGTAGACACGTGCGTAGAGGAGAACGTAAGCCCCGTCACACAGCGGGGCAAGACCATCGCCGTGAACCGGCGGAGTCGATCACGTTTCGCACCCGTGCGGTCCACACGTCCATCGTCTTTCCACCCCGGGGAGGACGGCTCATGCCTCCCGGGCCGTGGGGCCCGCGCGCCGGTTTGTATTCTCGGCAGGCGCCCCCGTCCGAGCGGCACCTGCGAGAGGAAACACCATGACCACCGAGCTGAGCCCCGACGCCCTGTCCGGGCTCCTCGACCGGGCCCGTCGGGACTACCAGGACCTGGCGGGGCTCGGGCTCTCGCTCGACCTCACCCGGGGCAAGCCGGCCCCCGAGCAGCTCGACCTCTCCGAGGACCTGCTGAGCCTGCCGGGCGGACGGCACACCTCCGCCGACGGCACGGACGTACGCAACTACGGAGGGCTGCAGGGGCTGCCGGAGCTCCGGGAGATATTCGCCGGGGTGCTCCAGGTGCCGGCCGACCAGCTGCTCGCGGCCGGGAACTCCAGCCTTGAGCTGATGCACGACTGCCTGGTCCACGCCCTGCTGAGCGTGCTGCCGGGCGCCGAGTCGCGCTGGGTGGATCAGGAACGGATCGCGTTCCTGTGCCCGGTGCCCGGCTACGACCGGCACTTCGCGCTCTGCGAGCGCTTCGGGATCGACATGATCCCGGTGCCGATGACGGCCGAGGGTCCGGACATGGAGGTCGTGGCACGGCTCGTCGCCGAGGACCCGGCGATCAAGGGCATCTGGTGCGTGCCGAAGTACAGCAACCCGGACGGCGTCTGCTACAGCGACGCGACCGTGGCCCGCCTCGCCTCGATGAGCACCGCCGCTCCCGACTTCCGGATCTTCTGGGACAACGCCTACGCCGCCCACCACCTCACCGACGAGCCCGTCGAGATCGCCGATCTGCTCGCCGCCTGCGCCGGGGCCGGCAACCCGGACCGGGCGTTCGTGTTCGGCTCCACCTCGAAGATCACCACAGCGGGCGCGGGCGTCGCGTTCTTCGGCTCGTCGCCCGCGAACCTCCAGTGGCTGCTCGGCAACAACGCCAATCGTTCGATCGGCCCGGACAAGGTGAACCAGCTGCGGCACGTCCTCTTCCTGCGCGACGCCGACGGGGTGCGGGGCCACATGGAGCGCCAGCGCGCCCTGCTCCAGCCCAAGTTCGAGGTGGTGGCCCGGATCCTGGACGCCGAGCTCGGCGGCACCGGGCTCGCGACCTGGACCTCGCCCGAGGGCGGGTACTTCGTCACCCTGGAGGTGCCGGACGGCTGCGCCAAGGAGGTCGTACGCCGTGCCGCCGAGGCGGGCATCGTGCTGACCCCGGCCGGCGCCACGCACCCGTACGGCGACGACCCGCGCGACGCGGTCATCCGGATCGCGCCCAGCTACCCGGGGCTCGCGGAGCTGGAGCAGGCCATCGCGGGGCTCGCCGTCTGCGTCAGGCTGGTGGGGTACGAGCAGCGGGCACACTGACCACTCCGTCAACTCCCTCCCCACTGTTTCCCGTTCGAGTGATGTACGGCATTTCGGGAGGATCCCGGAACAGTCTGGGCAGTCTCCAGGCGATCGAATCCGGAAGGGGCAGTGGTGGGACAGTCACGCGAGTACGGGCGCGCCATCAGCGAGGGGCCGACACCGGCCGATGCTGCGGGCGCGCCCGCCCTTCCCTATCCGAGCGGCTGGTCCGCACTGGCGTTCTCCGAAGAGCTGCGGCCGGGCACCGTGCTCACCCGGCCGCTCGCGGGTCAGGACGTGGTGCTGTACCGGCTCGGCACGGGAGCGGTCCGCGCCATCCGTCCGTACTGCCCGCATCTGGGCGCCCATCTCGGTCTGGCGAAGGTCGACGGGGACGATCTCGTCTGCCCCTTCCACTTCTTCGCGTTCGGCCCGGACGGCACGTGTGTGCGTACCGGATATGACACGACGCCCCCGAGGTCGCCGTTGTCGCAGCTGCCGGTGCACGAGGTCAATGGCGCCGTGTTCGTCTGGCGGCACCACGACGGCCGGGCTCCGGACTGGTTCATTCCCGACTGGCACGAGATCGGCCACCGGCCTGCGCGGCACGCGGCCTGGGAATTGGCCGGCAATGTCCAGGAGGTCATCGAGAACTCGGTGGACCTCGGGCACTTCGCCACCCTGCACGGCTGGGACAGGGCCGAGATCGGCGGGCCCGTGATCTATGACGACGCCGCGTTCCATGTGTCCATGCGGGCCCACGAGTCGGCGCCGCTCCTGGGCAGCTTCGTCGTCGACGTGGAGGTGGACGGCTACGGACTCGGCTGCCTGCACGCCGACGTGCACACGCCCCGGCTGGGGCTGCGGATGTGCACGATGGTGATGCCGACGGCCATCGCGCCCAACCGGATGCAGTTCCGGCAGCTCAACCGCATCGCCTTCACCGAGCCGGCCCGGCTGCCGGCCCCGCTCGCCCGTGCGGTGAGCCGGACCGCGGCCAGGCTGCTGGACCGCGCCGTCTTCCGGTCCAGCTGCGAGTTCACCGCCGCGGACTTCCCGATCTGGCATCACAAGCAGTACCAGCAACCGCCCCGGCTCGCTCCCGGCGACGGCCCGATCGGCCCGTTCCGGCGCTGGGCCCGGCGGTTCTACCCCCCGCCGCCGGGAAAGGACCGGGTGATGCGGCCCGATCACGTCGAGCAGGCCGACGGGGCCGAGGTGCCTTGAGAACCGCCCTTGCCAAATACCCTGCCCGATCAGGTATTTGAGGTGATCCCGGACCGGATCGACGTACGCGGCCCGTCCCGGACCTGTGCCCGACAGAGCGGTGTGCCTGAGTCATACCGGGCGCCGGAGCACAGGGAGAGGCATACAGCACACGGGGTACGGGGCGGACGGTGCCGGCCTGCCGGAGCGCATCGGCGGGTACGCCGTGGAGCGCGAGTTGGGGGCCGGCGGGATGGGCACCGTCTATCCGGCGCGTTCGCGCGGCGGACGCGCGGTGGCCGTGAAGGTGGCGCGCTCGGAGCTCGCGTCCGACCCGCACTTCCGGGAGCGGTTCCGCGCCGAGGTCGCGGCCGCGCGCAGCGTGGGTCAGGCCGGGTTCACGATGCCCGCCACCCGCAGTGCGTGGACGACATCCCGTTCCCTGGCCGGCGACACCGCTCGGGCCGCGGCCAGCAGTCGCGGGACGAGACGGCGCGCATCACCTGCCGCGACCCGAGCCGCGTCCTGCGGAGTCCGTACCCGGATGAAGGCGCCCAGCAACGCCTGTGCCTGCGCCCCGTGCCCCGCCCGCTCCAGGGCCGCCACCGCATCGGCGATCTCCCCGGCCGGCCTCGCCACACCCTGGCGCAGCAGCTGCGCGCAGTCGTCGGGGCGCCCCGCGGCGTTCAACGCGGCGGCAGCCGCGGCCAGTTCGGCGAGCGGCAGCGAGGACACCTCCCACAGCAGGGTCGCCCAGTCGGCGTCGAGCCCCGCACGGTGCAGCTCGACGGCGAGTACCGGCAGCCGATCGGCGGGCCGGCCGGCCGCCTCGCACAGCACGACATGCGCCTCGCCGCTGCGGCCCCCGGCCCGCAGCCGGATCAGCCGCTCGACGACCGCCGCGGCGGCCCGGCGGACCTCGGATCCGGGGCGGCGGCGCGGGCGGGGGCCGTGGATGCGTCGTCGGCCGGGGCGGCGGCGAAGCGGGCTCCGCGTGGCACGGCGGCCGTGGCCGGTGGGACGGGCAGGACGGGAGCGGTCACGGCCGGGACGTCGTCCGTGTCATCCGCGTCGAGCCCCGCGAACCGGGCACCGCGCGGCTTCCCGCGCCTGGCTGCGGGTGGCCGGGGAGCCGGGAGCGTGACTTCCGGGCCGTGCTCGGGTGCGGCCGCCTCCAGCCGCGCCGCCCCCTCCGCATCGGACGGGTCCCCGTGCACCGGCTCGGCCTCCCCGGCCCGGTCCGGCTCCTCCGTGCGGAACCAGCCCTTCGGCGCCGACACCGCGGCCAGCCGTGCGCGCAGCTCCGAGCAGCGGGCCGTGGCGCGTTCGTGGTCGTCCCGGGCCCAGGCGACCGCCTCCGTGTCCGGGGCCGTGCCGCCCGCAGCGGCGGCCCGGAGCCGCCGGGCCGCGTGCGTCTGCTCCCGCAGCATCAGCTCCAGCCGCTCGACGAGCATCTGCCGCCCACCCGCGCGCCGGTCATGGGCGGCCACCGAGGCGGAGTACAGCTCGGCACCCCGTACCGACTCGTGCTGCGCGAACGCCGTGCCACGCCTGGCCGCCAGGTCCTGGAGGAGCGACTCCATCACGTCCCAGGGCGGAATCTCGGCGCCGTCGAGACAGGCGCGCATCCCGGAAGGATCACGTCGGCAAAAGATCCCGTACCAGCCGCTCCCGGGGTCCAGCAGCGCCACAACATCCCGTAGGTATTGGATGAACTCCCGTACTTCCCCGCCATATTGATGCTCTGTCATCTTCGCCCTCGCCGACATCGACCGGAGCCTTCCAGCCCGCAGGCATTCGACATCAGCCGTGTTACGACGCGGCTACGCACGCTTTTCGGGCGCGATGCGGCCGAAGCACGACCGCCGCACCGCACCGCCGCCCGAGCGCCCCGCCCGGACCGCCGGGGACCTACCCCGCCAGCGGCACCACGTCCGGCTCCGGGGCACAGCGGGCGAGGATCTCGTCCATCGAGAGCCCGAGCGCCCCGGCCAGGGCCGCGACGGTGAAGAAGGCGGGGGTGGGAGCGCGTCCCGTCTCGATCTTGCGCAGCGTCTCGGCGGAGATTCCGGCGCTCGCCGCGATCTCGACCATGCTGCGTCCGCCGCGCGCCTCGCGCAGCAGCACGCCGAGGCGTTCGCCGCGACGGCGCTCTTCCGGGGTCAGGGGCGTTCGTACCATGCCGTCATTCTAATACCGCTCAGACCGGTATAGTAATTGGCATGGTGCAACTCAAGACAGACACATCCATCGAAGCGATGCGCGAGACCGGCCGGGTCGTCGCGCAGCTCCTGACCGCCGTACGCGAAGCGGCGGCGGTCGGCGTCTCCTTGCGCGAACTGGACGAGGTGGCCCGCGGGGTCCTGCGTGACGCGGGCGCCGGGTCACCGTTCCTGAACTACCGGCCGCATTTCGCGCCCACCCCCTTCCCCGCCGTCATCTGCGCGTCGGTCAACGACGCGATCGTGCACGGCATCCCCACCGACCAGCGACTGCGCGACGGCGATCTGGTGAGCATCGACGCGGGCGCGACGCTGGGCGGCTGGGCCGGCGACTCGGCGATCAGTTTCACCGTCGGGCGCGCCCGGCCCGCCGACACCCGGCTCGTCGAGACGGCCTTCGAAGCGCTGGATGCGGGCATCGCGGCGGCTGTCGTCGGCAATCGGATCGGCGACATCGCGCATGCGATCGGCACGGTCTGCCGCAGTGCGGGATACGGCATTCCGGAGGGGTTCGGGGGCCACGGCGTGGGCCGCTCGATGCACGAGGACCCGGCCGTCCCCAACGAGGGACGACCGGGTCGCGGCATGCCGCTGCGGCACGGGATGGTGCTGGCGATCGAGCCGATGCTGATCGGCAGCGGCAAGGACGCCTTCCATCCGGACCGGGACGGCTGGACACTGCGCACGTCCGACGGCAGCCGCGCCGCACACGCCGAGCACACGGTGGCGATCACCGACGACGGCCCGCGCATCCTGACCGCGCTGTGACGCCCCGGGTCCTGGAGCCCGTCCCGCGCTAGTTGTTCTGAATGAACTGCTTGGCGAGGGCGTCACCGGCGGTGACGGCGGCGCCGTGGCTCTCGATCGGCGACACCTTGGAGTTCTTGAACAGGATGTAGGTGACGCCGGACTCCGCGCCGCCGGTCTCCGGGTCCGGGTCGATGCCGAGGGCCTTGGCGGTGGCGTACGAGGCCTCACCGATGATCTTGTTGGGTCCGGTGTCACCGACGACCGCGTACTCGACCTGGTTGTTGTAGATGACGGCGACGACGCCACCGCCCTTGATGCCGGCATCGCCGTAGTTCCAGATGCTGCTGACACTCGGTACGACGACGTACGGCAGCTTCTCGGCGTTCAGCGGCTTTCCGGCGGAGGTGGGGAACGCCGTGTCGTTCTGGAACCACGGGTCGGTGTCCTTGTTGCAGGCGGTGGTGATCTCGCCGTCGCAGTCGATGTCCATGTCGGCCTTCCAGAACACGGCACCGTTCTTGCCGCAGACCGGAATGGTCGCCGAAGTCTCCTCGTCCGTACGGTACTTGCCGTTGGATATCTGCGAACACGAGGTGACCTTGGCCAGCAGGTCGGCCGCGCTGACGGAACCCTCCTTGAGGTCCGCCCCGGACCGGCCCGCAGGGGCGGGGGCCGCGCCCCGGGCCGGGTCGGCGTGGGCCGCCGGGGTCAGGGTGACGGCCGCGAGCAGGGCGGCGCCGGAGGCGGCAGCGAGGGCGAGCGTTCGGGTACGCACAGTGGGGGTGCCCTTCCATTAGGAAACTTTCCTTACCGACGCGCTCAACATGGCCCCGGGTGGATGCCTCCGTCAAGACCACGGGGCTGGTTCCTCATGAATGAACACAAGGAACCAGCCCCGCATGGCAGGCTATTGATACATCGTCACTTCTGGCTCGACCAACGGCCGTCGGCCGTCACGGGCGTCCGTCCGGCTTCACGACCATCGCCGATCCCCCACCCCGGCGCACCTTCTCCGCGGCAGCCAGCCACCGTCCGTCCGGCAGCCGCTGCACACCCGTCGCCGCCCCGATCTCGGGGTTGAGCTTGAAGACATGTCCCAGCGACTCCAGTTCCGCCCGGACCGGACTGTTCCACAGCTCCGGTTCGAGCTCCGTCGTCGCCGAGTTGCGCTGGCTGGCGCGCGGTGCCGCGATGGCGTCGACCAGCGGGAGCCCCCGGTCGACCGAGCCGATGAGCGACTGGAGGACGGTGGTGATGATCGTGGCACCACCGGGCGACCCCAAGGCCAGCACCGGCTCGCCGTGCTTCAGCACGATCGTCGGCGAGATGGACGAGCGCGGGCGCTTGCCCGGACCGGGCAGATTCGGGTCGTGGACCGCGGGGTCGGCGGGCGCGAACGAGAAGTCCGTCAGCTCGTTGTTGAGCAGGAAGCCCCGCCCCGGCACGGTGATGCCGCTGCCTCCGGTCTGCTCGATCGTCAGGGTGTACGCGACGACGTTGCCCCACTTGTCGGCCGCGGTGAGATGGGTGGTGTTCTCCCCCTCGTACGTCGTCGGGGCGGCCTTTCCACCGGCCTTGCAGTCCGCCGGGTGCCTCGGGTCGCCCGGTGCGAGCGGGCTGGTCAGCACCGCGTCGTCCTTGATCAGGCATTCCCGCGCATCGGCGAACCGCTGACTGAGCAGTTCCCGCGTCGGCACGTCCTCGAACGCAGGGTCGCCCACCCATCGTCCGCGGTCCGCGAACGCGATCCGGCTCGCCTCGATGTAGCGGTGCAGGTACCGCGCCTCGCTCGCCTTCGAAAGGTCCGTGGACTCAAGGATGTTGAGCGCCTCGCCGACGCTGGTGCCACCGGACGAGGAGGGCGCCATGCCGTACACGTCCAGGCCGCGGTAGCCGGTCTTCGTCGGGGCCTGCCGCAGCGCCCGGTAGGACCGCAGGTCCTTCGCGGTGAGATCGCCGGGCCGCACCACCCGGGTGGACTTCGGGTCGACGGGCGGGGTGCGCACGGTCCGTACGATGTCGTCGGCCAGCCCGCCCCGGTACAGCTCGTCGACGCCCTCGCGGCCCACCTGTTCGTAGGTGCGCGCCAGGTCGGGATTCTTGAACACGGAGCCGACCACCGGCAGTTGGCCGCCTGGCAGGAAGAGCTTCCTGGTCGCCGGGAAATCGGCGAACCTGGCCTGGTTGCCCTCCGTCTGCGAGCGGAAGGTGCTGTCGACGACGAAGCCGTCCCTGGCCAGCCGCTCGGCCGGTTTCAGCACCTGCCGCAGCGACTTGCTTCCCCAGGTGTCGAGCGCGGTGTCCCAGGTCGCCGGGGTACCCGGGGTGCCCACGGCGAGTCCGCTGGTCACGGCCGCGTCGAAGGCGAGCGGCTTGCCGTTCTCCAGGAACAGCGAGGAGTCCGCGCTGCGCGGCGCGGTCTCCCGGCCGTCGATCGTCTCCACGGTGTGCCTCTTGGCGTCGTAGTAGACGAAGTAGCCGCCTCCGCCGAGGCCTGCCGAGTAGGGCTCGGTCACACCGAGCGCCGCCGCGGTCGCCACCGCGGCGTCCACGGCGTTGCCGCCCTTGCGGAGCACCTCGATACCGGCGGCCGAGGCATCCGCGTCGACACTGGCCACCGCCCCTCCGTAGCCCACCGCGACAGGTGACTTGGGCGGCGCAGCCGACGGTGGCGCGGACGAGGACGGGGCAGCGGCCCCGATCGTGACGACAGCGGCGAGAACGGCCGACAACGACACATTCCGCGCAACGGAACGTCGCATGCGCACCTCCAGTGCAGGATCGTCCGCGCAGGGTAACGCCGTCCCGCCCACTCCGTCAGGACCGCCGTGATGCCGAGTCCGAATGCCCGCCTGCATACCCGCCCGTGGCTGCCGGGCAATTCCGAGTGCCTGCCAAGGGCTGTCGCTTGGTCGTCAACCGCGACGCGGGCGGCGACGGCGCCGTCCACCGCCACGCTGCGTTTGCCCTGCTGGAGCTCTCCGCGCTTCATCAAGGTCTGCTCGGCCCACGCGCAGATCCTGTCCCACGACATCGCGCAGCAGGGTTTCGGCGAGCGCGCCGAGTCTGTGTCGGCGGGCCTGTCTCCAAAGCACTGAACTGCTCGTTCCGGAATGAGGTTCAAAGGCGTAGCAAGCCGGTGATACTGCGGACGAGTTGGAGCATGGGGAGGTGAAGGTCGGCGAGGAGCCGTCGGGACCGGTGGCGGGACCGGCCCCGCAGGCCACGGACGCGGGGTGGGGCGTAGAGCAGTGACACGATCCGGGTGACGTCGTGACGGTTTCCGCTGGTCGAAGACGCAGGGAGCGAGTGGGGTGCCGTGGCGGTCGACGATGAGATGGCGTCTGCTCCCGGGCCGGGCCCGGTCCACCGGCGAAGGTCCGGTGTGCGCCCTCTTAAGGGCCCTGACGTGCGAGCCGTGAAAGACGTCCGCCTGTTCCAGCTCAAAGCGCCGGCCCTTGCCGTAGCCGGCGTCCGCGCTCACGGTCGTCCGTCCGGGAGACGGGCGGATACGGACGACGGTCGATCGGCGTGCGCCCGAGCGGGGCCGCGCAGGCGAGGAAGGCACCGACCTGGCAGTTCTCCGTGCGGCCCGCGGTCCCGGAGTACTGCCGACGCACCCCGGCCGAGCCGGTGCCCTTCTTCGGAGAGCCGGTGTCGTCCACGATCAGGACCGCCCCGGATCGCCGAGTTGTCGACCACGTAGTCAGGCACGTCGCCCAGGGGGCGCCGTCGGCGTCCCACTCAATTCGGTTCAGCGGCCGGTGGATCCGGTCCGGGCCTGCGTGCCCCGCCTCCTCGGCCGGCGTCCGGCCATTCTTCCGCTCCCGCGGCGCCATGAGTCCCCGTATATGGCCAAGAGCGGACTCACGCGGCTCCAACCTGCTGAACCGGTGCAGGAACCGCCCTTGCACCGCGCTCAACTCATTTGCCCGAGAAAGGAGCTCAGCAAGATCCCTACCCATGACAACACCAGCGATCGGCCTGCCCACCCGTCACGGCAAGCACCATGGGAGCACTAGCGCAGGTGCTGCTGACTCCGGGGCCCATGCCGGTGCCCGGAAATGTTGACGTTGTTGGTGATGTCGCCGACGGAGAAGTTGATCAGTCCACCGCAGGCGAGGAGACAGAAGCCGGCGGGGGGACCGGGCGGATTCGAGGCGGGCGTGGCCTGGGCGGTCGTGGTGTTGTTGGAGGCGCCGCAGTCCGCGTTGCCGTTGTAGGCGGCGGTGATGGTGTGCGCGCCGACGGTGGTGAACGTGGTGGTGTAGCTGGCCTGGCCGTTGGCGTTCACGGGCACGGTGTCGAGCTCGTCGCTGCCGTCGAAGAAGGTCACGCCGAGCCCGCCGGTGGGGTCGGCAGGACAGTCGACCGTGGCTTGCAGTTGCACCGCGGTGCCCACCTCGGCGGACTGCGGAGTGGCCGTCACCGTGGTGCTGGACGATACGGCCCAGGCGGGCGAGGCCAGCCCCAGTACTGCGGCCAGGGCCGTGGCGACGACCAGCTTCCCTCTGTGTTGTGTGATGCTCACCGGTTCGGCTCCTTGTTCTGTCGCCGGGCCCGCAGGGCGCGGGCGCCGTGCGGCTTCACGCTATGGCGATCTCCTTTGCCTTCCAGGGAAGCGGAGCCCACAAGTAACCTGGTTGGATCAGCCGCCCGGACCAGCTGTAGGGCAGCTGAGTGGGGATGCAACAAGGGGCTGTACGAGTTGTTTGCGGCGCCTTTTCCCCGACGTCCGGGTGTCAGATGCCCGGCGCGACGACCCTGGTGTAGGTCAGTCCGGGGCTGGTGCCGCCCGCCGTGGTGACGGTCACAGTGACCGGGCCTGCGGGGCCCGCGGGTGCGACCGCTGTGATCTGTGTGCCCGACACGACGGTGAATGAGACGGCCGTACCCCCGAAGGTGACGGCCGAGGCGGTGGCCAGGTTCGTGCCGGTGAGGGTGACCACGGTGCCTGCGGAGGTCGGACCGCTGCTGGGCACCAGCGCCGTCAGGGTGGGCGTGGCGACATAGGTGAAGGCAACAGGGTTGCTCGTGCCGCCCGGGGTGATCACCGTGATCGGTGCACTACCCGTTCCCGGCGGGGAGGTGGCCGTGATCTGTGTCGCCGACACCACGACGAAGGAGGCGGCGTCGGTGGCGCCGAAGCGGACGGCACCGGCGTTGAGCAGATTGCTCCCGGTCAGGGTGACCACCACGCCACCGGCCGTCGGCCCCTGGGCGGGGAGGGCACTGTTGAGGACGGGAGGCGCGGCGTAGAAGAAGAATGTGTCCGGGGCGCTGACGCCTCCTGGCGTCGTGACGGTCACCACGGCGGCCCCGGCACTTCCGGCGGGCGTCACGGCGGTGATCTGGGTGGCCGAGTTCACTGTGAACGACGTCGCCGGGATCCCGTCGAAGGCGACCGCCATGGCCCCGGTGAACCCGGTTCCCGTCAGAGTGACACTCGTGCCGCCCGACGCCGGACCGCTGCTGGGCGCCACCCCGGTGACCACCGGCACCTGCGCCACGACATAGGTGAACGTCACCGAGTTGCTGTTGCCGGTCGGATGGACGATGGTCACCGCCGCCGCACCCGCGGCGTGGGGCGGGCTCACAGCCGTGATCTGGTTGGCCGAGTTGACGGTGAAGGAGGTGGCGTTGGTACTGCCGAACCGTACGGCGGTGGACCCTGTCATCCCCGTACCGGTGAGGGTGACGGTGGTACCCCCGGTGGTGGGCCCTTGCGAGGGATTGATGGTACTGATCGTGGGCGGCATGAGGATGCTCCTATGGCAGCCTGGGCGAAGCCCGGGGTGACGCGGATACCGGTCCGGGCTGGGGGAACCCCCGTATCTGGGGCGTCGGCGGAAGTGGCGGTCAAGGCACGTTGCCGCCCGGTGAGGACCGGGCGGCAACGTGGGTGGGGGTCAGATACCGGGAGCCGCGACGTAGGTGAACGCGCCGGCGGCCGTGTCGGATCCGGCCAGGTTGGTCACCACCACGTCGACCGCACCGGCAGTGCCGGGCGGGGTCACCGCCGAGACCGTGGTGGAGTTCACCACGGAGAACGGTGCCGGGTTGCCGCCGAAGGTGACCGACTCGGTGGTGCCGAGGTTGGTGCCGGTGATGGTCACACCCGTACCGCCGGACGTCGACCCGGAGGCCGGCGTGACGGTGGTCACGGTGGGGACGTCCACGTAGGTGTAGGACAGACCGTTGTTCGTCCCGCCCGCGGTGGTCACGCTCACTCCGACGGGACCCGCCGCTGCGCCCGCCGGCACGGCGACGGTGAGCTGGGTGTCGGAGACGACCGTCGGCGTGGCGGCGTTGGCACCGAAAGACACACTGGTGGCCGTCGCCAGCCCGACACCGTTGATCGTGACTGTGTTGCCGCCTGCCAGGGGGCCGGAGGTCGGCGCGAGCGAGGACTTGAACGGGGCTCCGACGTAGAAGAACGGAACCGGGTTGCTCGTGCCGCCCGCGGTGGTCACGGTCACCCCGACGGGCCCGGTGCCCGAGGGCGATATGGCCGTGACCTGGGTCGGTGAGACGTTGGTGACGTTGGTGGCCGGCTTGGCGCCGAAGGTGACGGCGGTGGTGCCGGACAGATTCGTACCGGTGATGGTCACCAGCGTGCCACCGCCGGTGGATCCCTGGTTCGGAGAGATGGGCATGGAGAGACTCCTTGCTGACAGGACGGGACAGAGGACACAGCGGAACCGGGGCCGCCGGGTCGACCTTCGCGAGGACCCTTGCGGGAAAGCGGGCGGCTGAACCGTGCCGTCGGGTCGACGGAGTTCCCTCGTAGGTGCACAAAGGAAGAACCGGCAGACACCGCCCTTTGTCGTGTTCCCCGGTCATGGGATGGGCGGCCCACCGGTTCGCTGCCTCAAGTACTCCACAGGGAACCATCTCTGACAAGGCGTCAATCACAGGACTTGGATGGCAAAGCGCGCTACTGCGAGCGCCTGCGTACCACCGGCGTACGCTATCGGCCTCCGCCTGGCACACAAAACAAGCCAGTCGGCACCGCGCAAGCGGCACCGACTGGCGATCCAACCCCTTCGGGGTGCCCATCATGATCCCGGCGGACCTGCACCCTCCCCACGTGTGAAGGGCGACAACCCACCACGGCACCACGCGCCCCGAGCGGTACTGCTGCCCATTGGTTGGATGCCTTCAGTAACCCAACATCCCGGCATATGCCACAACCCCCGGGGCACCGCGTCACCCGTTTGGAGTAGTCCTGCGGGGGCGAAGCTCACACCCCACCAGAAAGCAGGTCATCCGCGGCGCCCTTGTCCCCTGGGAGGGCTTCGAGAGAGACGGTCAACGGCGGCCTGCCGATCCACATCGCTGCGAAGCTCCCGGCCACCTCGATCCCAACACCACTCAGGCTTGTGTCGCGGTCTCTCCCGAGGAGGCCATTCGCCACGGTCGGCACATCGTCGACCAGCGCAGGACCACCGGCAGCCTCGTCATCCGGCGCGGTCGAGGCGGGTGGCGCTGTCGTACGACTCCCGGGCGTCGAGTAGTTCGTCCCAGTGCTTCGCCGCCCAGGCGCAAGCAACCGCCAGCGGTTCGAGCAGGCTGCGGCCCAGCGGCGTCAATTCGTACTCGACATGCGGGGTGGCCTCGGCGTAGACGGTGCGCTTGACCAGACCGTCTCGTTCGAGGGACCGCAGCGACTGGGTCAGGACCTTGGGGGTGACGCGGCTCAGCGGCACGCGCAGCTCGGAGAACCGGCGCGGCCCGTGCTCAAGACAACAGAGGATGAGCGCTGCCCACTTGTCGCCGAATCGGATCGGATTGAGCGAGGACGGGCACAGTTCGTCGAACATGTCGGCGGGCAGCGGTTCCCTCATGGCTTCACCCTAAGGGCTGTCCCGTAATCCCCCGCCAGGGATTACGGGACAGCCCTTGGCCGGTATCCCACTGGTAACCGAGGCCCTCGCTAGCCTCCGAGTACTGGCCGGGGTGCACGGGCTCCGGCCCTCGTGAGAGAGGCGGTTCATCATGAACATCGTGGTCTTCGGCGCCGGCGGCCGGGCCGGGCGGCAGGCTGTCGCGGAGGCGCACCGACGCGGACATCAGGTCACCGCGGTGGTGCGCGACCCTGCGGGCCACAGCGATCTGACCGACGTGCGGGTGGTGGCGGGCGACGTCACGGACACGGCGAGCATCGGGCATGTGGCCGCCGCGCATGACGCCGCCATCAGTGCCGCCGCGGACCTGTCCGTGCCACCGCACGAGTTCTTCACCGCGTCGTCCCGCGCCCTGACCACCGGCCTGGCCGAAGCGGGCGTGCACCGCCTCGTGGTGGTCGGGCTCTCATCGGTCATGCCCGGTGCGTCGGGCGCTCCCCTGATGGACGAGCCGGGCTACCCGGACGAGTACCGCCCCTTCTCCCTCGGCCACGCGGCGGGCCTCGACGAGCTGCGGAGGTGTGACCTGGACTGGGCGTACGTGGCCCCGGCGGGCGACTTCGACCATGGGGGCACGCCCACCGGCCGTTACCGGATCGCTGAGCATGGCGACTCGGCCAGCCGGATTACGTACGCGGACCTGGCAGTCGCACTGATCGACGAGATCGAGGCGCCCCGCCATCACCGGGCCGCCGTCAGCGTGCGGGAGGCGTGACACGCAGGGTCCACGACAGCCAGGGGCGCGGGGTGCTGCTCCGGCGGCGCAGCGCCCGCGCGCGGGCGGCGCCGACGGTCGACCAGCCGTGGGGTGAGGGTCGGCGAGAGAATCGCGTCGACCCCGATGACCAGCATTGCGAGGCCGACTTGAACCGCGGACCGACGCTCCTGACCGAGGACAGGGTGCTGGCAGTCGCCGCCGGGCATACCCTGGCCGGACGGGACACGGTGACGCTTGAGGGCCTGGCCGGTGTGCCGTTGCTGACGATCGCGGGAGACAATCCGGAGTGCTGGCTGGAGCATCAGTTGCCGACGCGCACTCCCAGCGGCAGGCCGATCGGGCAGGGCCCGTCCGTCACCAACTTCCAGGAGGCACTGACGCTCGTCGCGGGCGGCAGTGGGGCTCTGCCGGCAGGGGCCCACGCCGCCCTGTACCACGGCCGACCCGGGATCCCCTACGTCCCGGTGGAGGGGGACAAGCCCCTCGGATACGGCCTGATGCGGCGGTCCGGCGGCGGCAACCGGGCGACGGAGCTCTTCGGTCGCACTGCACGCGAGATCGCACGGGGCATGGCTCCGGCCGGTCCGAGGAGCGCGATACCCGGCTGATCGCCCCTGGGCGCCGGCCCCGGAGCAGACACCACCTCACCGTCGACCGCCACGGCACCCCGCTCGCGGGATCACACCCCGCGATCAGGTCCTGGAGGCAGTCTGCTGACCAGCAGAGGGGACATCGCAAACCCACCCAACGATGCGAGACGAGACACTGGTTGCGGACGCGGCAGAGGTCGTTGTACTGGCCGAAGACGCCGCCCCTCGCCGAACTGCGGAGGTCGGTTCGTCGGTCCACAGCCGGTCCGGGGCCTCGGCCGTGGCCGGCGGGTGGGCAAGGGCCGCATATCACTTGCGGGCGACGAACCCCCACTGGTCGACGGGCTCAGCACCATCTTCGCTCAGGCTCGCACGCCACAGGGAGATGGACCCGAATCCCGGTTCGACCAGTTCCATCCCGTCGGCACTCGCGAGGATCTCCTCGGGCCGGCGCACCAGGTAGGGCGGAGTGTCCCCGGCCGCATAGGCTTCCTGGGCTGCCAGAGTCTGGGGGGTGGCGACCGTGTCGCAGAGGACCAGGTAGCTGCCTGTCACCGTGCCGGCCATGTATCGGCGCATGAGGTCGATACCGGCCCGGGGTTCGACGTGTCCCAGCGTGGACAGCACCAGGACGGCCACGGGCTGTGTCATGTCCAGGGTTCGGGACGCTTCCTGGAGTACTCGCTCGGCTTCCAGCATGTCCGCATGCACGTAGTCCGTCACCCCGTCCGACGCGCTTGTCAGCAGGGCGCGGGCGTGCGTCAGGACCAGCGGGTCGTTGTCGACGTAGACGATGCGTGCCTTCGGCTGGATGTTCTGGGCGACCTCATGGGTGCTGTTCTGGACGGGGAGCCCGGTTCCGATGTCGAGAAACTGGGTGATTCCCGCCTCGTCGGCCAGGTACCGCACCGCACGCGCCTGGAAGGCCCGCGACGCACGGGCGAGGTCCCGGGTCTGGGGGTAGCTCGCGATGACCTGGTCTCCCAGTTCCTGGTCGACCGGGTAGTGGTCCTTGCCCCCGATCCAGTAGTTCCACACGCGGGCCGAGTGCGGTACACCGCTGCGGATCTGGGCCTCGAGCTCTGTCTGCTGCTCAGTCATTTCGGTTCTCGTCTCGTAGTGTCCGAAGGGCAGCCGTGGCAACCGGCGCCCCGTACTTGCCCCCAGGGACGAGGTCTCGGAAGGCCCCCGTCACATCTGCGGCCCGACCAGGCCCCGCGGCCTTCCCGGGCCCGCTGCTGCTGAACGAACGCCTCGGGCCGGCGCGCTACGCACAACAGCTGATCAAACAGGATCCGAAAGGCCGTCTCGCCCCCGTGCATCCCAGGTCGACGGAGCGCCGGGTTCAGCTGGTCGACAAGGTACCCGAACCGTTGCCTGCATGGTCAGGCACACCCAGCTCCGGTTGTGGGCGAACGAGTTGACCTCGCTCGTGGCACCGGAGGCAGTGGTCACGGCCGTACGCATACGTCCGAACAACACGGCGCTTCCCCCTCGCCGCCGTACCACTCAGAGCCGCGGCGGGGCGTCCTGCTCTTCCCTCGCGGCGAGTCGGACGCGGACGCGATCGTCCGGTGGACCGGCGGTTCACCGGGCGGGGTTCCCGATTGGTGTCGCCCGGTGGGGTCAGGTGTCGCAGGCGCCACTGGTGTCGAGCAGCCGGGAGCTACCAGGTCGCGGGCAGGTGTCGGGGGCTTCGGGTGAGAGCACTCGTGTGCCACTCGACGGCGTCGACCGGAACGGTCAGGCGGAGGCCGGGGAGCCGGGTGGCCAGTCGGTGCAGGGCGAGGCGGAGTTCCGTACGCGCCAGGGCGACACCCAGGCAGTAGTGCTGTCCTCCGCCGAAGGCGAGGGTGGGGTGTTCCAGTGGGGCGAACAGGTCGGCGAAGGGGTCGCCGGGGAAGGCCGCAGGATCGCGGTTGGCCGCGCCGCGGTCGAGGGTGACGAGGTCTCCGGCCCTGATGGCTGCCCCACCGATCTCCAGGTCCTCGGTGGCGCGCAGCGGGTTGAATCGCTTCTCGGGGTCGTTGAGCGGGATCAGGTGTGTCAGGCGGTCGGCCAGCGCCCCGGCGGCTGCTTCGTCTTCGTCGGAGGCCAGACGGGTCCAGTCCTGCGGGCGTTCGTCCAGGAGGTAGAGAAGGGCGTTGCCCAGCATGGTCACGGTGGTGTCGTAGCCGGCGACCGCGAGGGTGGTGACGAAGTTGACGAGTTGGGGTTCGGGGATGCCGCCTTCGCGGTCGGCGGTCTGTACGAGGGTGGTGATCAGGTCCGGGCCGGGGGTGCGTCGGCGTTCGGCCATGAGGCGGGTGGCGAATTCGGTGAACTCGCGTGCGGCCTCGGCGGTTTCTTCTTCGGGGACCGAGGGTTCGGGGAAGGCGAGTTCGGTCCAGCGCAGCAGCCGGGCGTCGTCCAGATCGTGGATGCCCAGCAACTTGTTCATGACGGCGATGGGCAGGGGGCGGGTGTAGTGGTCGACGAGGTCTGCGGGTGGGCCGTGGTCGGCGAGGTCGGCGATGAACCGGTCGACCGTCTCGGCGACCATGGGCATCACGCGGCCGATCGCGCGAGGAGTGAAGGTGCCTTTGGCGGTGTGGCGCAGTCTCAGATGTCCGGTGCCGTCCTGCTTGGCCATGGCGTCGGGGGTGTCGGTGAGGGGCGAGGCGGCTTTCGTGGGCAGCAGGGCTCGGGTGAACCGGTCGTCGGCCAGCACCTGGCGGACGTCGTCGTAGCGGGTGAAGTGCCAGGCGGGGCTGCCGTCGGGCAGTGTTGTGTGCTGGGGCGGGCCGGGGGCGGCGAACGTCAGCCGGTGCAGGGGAAGAGTGTCCTCGTTGGCGGTCATGGTCCTCCTGCCGTGCGGCGGCCAGTGACACCGCGTCGGTGATGTCGGGTTCCCGTCCGTGTCCGCCGGCCACGTGACGGGTTTCGCGGAGCACGGGGTGGTGCCCATCGGCGGAGGAGCGGGCGCAGTGGTCCCCGTGGCTTCTGGCCTCGGCGCCTTCCGGCTCCTGGCACCCTGGGGCTGTACGGCTTCGCACCGTCACCTGACACAGCTTGAACACACAACGTAACACGTGACTACTTTCAGTGCCGTGCACGTTGTTGTGGCCTGCGGTCACGGCCGCGTCGTCCTCGCAGCATCCCGCCTGCTCACGGCCCGGGGCGGGCAGGTCTCCGGGCTCATCCGCAGTCCGGGGCAGGCCGACGATGCCCATGCCGCCGGGGCGCACCCGATCCTCCTGGACCTGGCGACGGCCACGGTCGAGCAGTTCGCGGAACGGCTCGCCGACGCGGGCACGGTGCCCTGCACAACCGGTACTGGCCTGGGCGCCTCAGGCCAGGCCGGACCGGTCGATCGCGACGCGACCCTCACCCTCGCGGACGCAGCGCAACTCACGGGACAGCCCTCAGGTCATGCCGGTCATGCCCTCCTCCACAGGGACCGACCCCGCAGGTCGTCACCCGAAAGACCCACTCGTCGAGACATATCTCGGGGCCAAGGACGAGGCCGATGAGAACCTGCCGTCCAGGCCCTTCCCGCATTGCACCGTACTGCGGCCCGCATGACTCCACGACGGCCCCGGCACCGGTCTGGACCACCTCACCGAACAACACCACCGCCCCACCCCGACGCCCGCCCGCCCCCGGGCCCGAGCCCGCACACGACGGCCCTTGGGCTCTTTCGTCTGGATCACTCCCGCCGGCCGGGGTTGTCGTTGATGATGTCCGTGTGACCAACCGCATCAGCACTCTGATCTCGGCCTTCGGCGTCCTTGTCAGCATGCTGCTGTTCGCCCTTGCCGTTCGTGAGTACCGCTCCGGGGCACCGGCCCTCTGGATCGGGGCCGGAGCCGTGATCTTCCTCAGCGCTCTGTACACGCTCGTGCGGGACGTACGGCGGCTCCGTCCGGGGCCGACGGCCTGACGAGCGGCGCCGGTTCCGACCGGTGCCTCCGGATCGTTGTCCACCTGTGCCGTTGGCTGACGCGCAATGGGCGCGGATCGAGCCGTTGCTCCCAGATCGGACACCGCGGCAGGGCGGCCGGTGGAGAGACCATCGAGAGGTGATCGATGCTCACGGGCTCCCCGAACTCCGCACCGCCGAGAACGACATGATCATCCTCGCCGGCGATCCCCAGCACAGGTGACAGGACCTCTCCGATCACGGAACTCATCAACAACCGTCGCCAATCTTGCGGCGCATTGCAATCACCTCACGCGAGCCCATTCCGGGCCTTAGCGCGCCGCAAACTGCTTGCCGATCAATGGAAATATGATTCGAGCGTGCCACGACGTCGGACATCGAGCGTTGCGCAGTGGAATGAGCCGCCGAACGGCGCGTAGTGCAGCAGGTCGCACGGGATCGGCTCGAATCCCCATTTCTCAAGCGCACGCAGCATGTTGACGTGGTGCCGCTCTGCGATCACTCGCTTGTTGTCGATCATGAGAATGTTCATGCTGAGCCACTTGCCGCACATCGAAGCGACCTTGAGCAGGCGCTCATCAATCGGGTTGGGTTCGGGTGCGATCAGGATGTCCCACGAGCTCAGAACATCAGGCAGGCGGTCGATATCGATGTATTCAGGATTGACCAGCACCTTGCCCGGAGAGAGCAAGAGAAACGACGTGTCGATGTGCATCGGCGTGCGACAGCGGCTCTCGATTTCATGGATGCGATAGCCGGATCCGAGGTGGCGACGTAGCCAGTCGATGCCCATCCGATTGGTGACGTTGCTCCGCATGGCGAACAGGTCGCGTCCAGCTCGCACGAAATCCGCCGCATCGAAGACTGGTTCGAATTCGGTGAGGATGTATCGCATGGGCTCGTCGGGCTCGGGGATGCGGAAATCCTTCTCGAAGAGCGCGTCAGTGAGCTGCGGCCTTGGCGCCGCTGTCCAGCGCGCGCCGCGCCGGAAGTAGTCCTTGACGATCCCGCGGTAGGAGTGGGTCTCGAAATAGCGGCAAGGCCATGCCATCGGCGTCTCGATGATCTCATCGCCGATCACGAGCATGCTGTCACGCGGACAGGCGTTGCAAAAACCGCGCGACGACCAGTCCGGGGTGCTGAAGCGTCGACTGTGGTCGACCGCGTCCGGGCGCGTGACTGCGACGCCGAGGGATTGCAGGAGAGCAATGAACTGATCGAGTTCATGCTGCGCGGACTCGATCAGCATGCGCGGATACTTGCGGCCGGCGGCCAGCCCCTGCAGTCGCGCAGCCCACGGCGGGATGTTGCAGGCTACAACCGGATGATTGGAAGGGATCGTGGCGCCTTCGAGACGCCCGACGATGACCTCCTCCAGCGGGTCCCACTCATTGTGTGAATTCACCGGCGAAACGAGAGATTCCGCAGCGCTGTCGGTCTTGGCCGATGGCGTCGACATCATAGGAAGTCCCCATCTCTGCCTACCGTTGCCGTCAGGATGCTGGGCCACTGCACTACTTCCATGTCCGGCAAACTGGACGAGCCCCCGAAAGGTACGGTGCGTGGGAAGCGCTCGCCCGATCGGCGGCACTCGATCATACGACCGCGCAGGGGCCGGCCCTGCGGGCGAGGATTGTGCCGGAGTGTGTGGAGCTGCACTTCACCCCCACGTGCTCGTCGTGGTTCGACCAGGTCGAACGGTGGTTCGCGGAGCTGGAAAGGCGCTGCCTTGGGCGTGGGGTGTTCTGCTCGACGATGCCCTGCCGTTCAAGCGGACCAGGACCGCCGACCGGATTCTCGACCGGACCCGCCGCTGCTGCTCACGCGTCCCCGAACCGGATCACCAGGTGTGGCACGTCCCGTGGCCGAGGAGGATTGCGCCAGTGCAGTCGCCGCTGGGCCGCGCTCTCCAGACCACGCCGAACCGCGCCCAACTCCCCCTCGAACCCGGCCAACAGCCCATCCGGTCGGACTGGCGCGCCACCGGTTGGTGAACCCGACGATTCTGTCCCCGGGCGGGGCCAGACATCCTTGCCGTGACGGGAGTTGGGGCAGGTAGGCTCCCTGGCCGAATGGAGGAGGCAGGCATGTCGAGGAAAAAGGATCAGCGGGAACACAGCGCGGCGCGGCGTCGTCTGGCGAAGGAACGCCGGTGGACGTACACGGACTGGCATCCCGAACGCATGCAGTTGTGCGCGGGGCCGCTCGGCGTCGATGCCGAGAAGGCGATGGCCCTGGACGCCGTGAGCGGCACCCTGGACGGCCATTGGTTCAGCGTCTTCGACTGTGTCACCGATGACCCCTCGGCCGCCCGCACCGTGTACCTCGTCCAGCTGCCGGCCGTGCTGCCGCTGGTAGCGGTGAGCCGGCACTCACTGGCTGTGGACACGATGGTTCCGCTGCTGAAGCGGCTCGTCACCGAGCGTCCGGACCGCCATCTGTACGAGATCGGTGACCCGGCCTACGACACCAACCATGTCGTGGAGAGCGTGGACCTGGAGACGGCGGCGCGGCTGCTCACCCCGGCCGTGCGCGAATTCGCCGACGACCGCCGCTGGTTGCAGTGGCAGGTGGAGGGCGGCTACCTCTTCTACGCCGAGCCTCCGGGGCCGCGCAGGGAGAAGGACGACACCCACGCGATCCTGACCGTACTGCGCTCACTGGTCGACCTGGTGGAAATCATGGACCCGGTGTTGTGGGGCGAGGTGGCGGACACGGTCCCTGGCGTCGGCGACGGCCATGCGGAGGCGGAGGCGGAGAAGAATCCAGGCGATGCCGAGCACGGGATGGCGAACGCCGTGCGCGGGGCCGTGCCGGACGCCGTTCCCTCCGTCGGAGCACGGCCGGTGCCCGGTCCCGGCAGCGGACCGTCCGCCATGGCCCACGGTGGCCCGGCCCACACCGGCGTCTATCCGAAGGGCACGCTGCCGTCCGGCTTCGAGGCGTGGAGCGTGCGGCTGCCGGACGCGGTCGTCGCCGCACCGGTCGTCTGCGCGGGCACGGTGTACGTCAACTGCTCCGACGGCCGCTGCTACGCGCTGGATGCGGGGACGGGCGCGGCGCGTTGGTCCTTCGACGCGATCGGTGCCCTGAAGGAGACGCCGGCGGTCGCCGACGGGACGGTGTACGTCGTCGGCGAGTCCGGTGTGCTGCACGCGGTCGGTGCCGTGGACGGGCAGGAGCACTGGCGTCAGCGGGTGGGCCACTCGGGTGCGCCGGTGGTCGCCGACGGCCTGCTCTACGTCGTCCACCACCCGGCCAACCTGCTGCGCGACAGCTCCCGGATCCGCGCGCTGGACGCGGCGACCGGCGAGGAACGCTGGGAGCGACGGTTGCCCGACGGGTCGGCCGCCGCGGCGGCGGTCTCCGACGGCCGGGTCTATGTGCAGGGCGCGCGGGCCCAGTTGACCGCCTTCGACGCGGTGACCGGCGAGGAGCTGTGGCACCAGGGGTCCACCGTGAGCCAGTTGAGCTGCTGCACCCCGAGCGTCGGGGGAGGCATGGTCTGCGCGGGCACCGGAGCCGGTCGGCTCTACGCCTACGACGCCGTCACCGGTGAGCAGTTGTGGGGAGCACAGGCGGCCGGTGTGGTCGACAGCACCCCGGCGCTGGCCGAGGGTCTGGTCTTCGTGGGCGACAGCCACGGCGGCGTGTACGCGGTGGACGGCAGCGACGGCGGGCTCCTCTGGCACCTGCCGAACCGTTACGGCGCCTCCTCCCCGGCGATCTGTGGCTCGTCCGGCTGGTTCGTCGGCACCAAGTACGGGCGCGGTCTGTTCAAGATCGGCCTGAGCGCCGGTGCGGTCCTGTGGCGGCACGCACTCGATGGCCGCGGCACCGGCCCCGTCTACGCCGACGGGGTCGTCTACGTGGGCACGCACGCCGGTACCGTGCTCGCGGTGGACGCCGAGACCGGTCGCAAGCCTCCCCGGGCGCGGCGCAAGATGCGGGTCTGAGCCGCCACTCCCTTCGCACGCGCCGCTCGCCGCCTACGCGTGGCCAGACCCCGTCCACGCCCGTGACGTGAGATCGACGCCCTCACGTCACGGGGCCGCTCCCCCGGTTTCGGTCGAGAACCGGGGAGCGGCCCGTTCGAGGACCGCGACGCACTCCACGTGATGCGCCGGGTGCAGCATGGCGATCACCCGTCCCGCCCAAGTCGGGCAAGGCGGGGGCCCGGCTCCACCCGGTCGAGCCAGGCGCCCTTTCCATCGGCTGGGATCACACGGCGCATCGGGCCGGCCCGATGACTCCGTCGGTGCCGACCACCTTCACCGCCTCGCCCCGGTCCGCGGTGCGGGCCTGCGCGGCGGTGCAGATCAGCTGCTGGCGGGCCACCTCGGAGAGTGTGGTGACGGCCCTGTTCAACCGGACCAGGACACCGTCCGGGCCCAGCTCGATGCTCAGAGCGACGCGGGCGTAGGGAAGTTCGGTGCGCAGGCCGGTCGCGACCTCACTCTTGTTCGGCCCTTCGAAGAGCAGGGCGACCGCCCGGTTGGCCCCTCCCCACGTCGCTTCCGTACCGCCCGAGAAGGTGCCTTCCGCCGGTATCTCGATGGGCCGTACGACGGGCATCAGCCGGTTCGCGGACGACGAGGACACGAAGTAGAGCAGTGTGCTCTGCTCGCGTCCCGGCGCCACGTCGACGATCGCCGGGTCGCCGACCTCGACGACGTCCGTGGCCTGTATCCCGCACCCGGTCGCCAGCAGGACGAGGGGCAGCAGTGCGCCGAGGGCGCGTACACCCCTCACGGCCCCTCCAGCGGCAGTTCCACGGTGAGGACCGCGCCGCCCCCGGGCCCGTCGGCGGCGCGCACGGTGCCGCCGTGCAGCCGTACGTTCTCCTGGGTGATCGCCAGTCCGAGTCCGCTGCCGGCCGACCGGGTGCGGGCCGCGTCGGCCTTGTAGAAGCGGTCGAAGATATGGGGCAGAACGGCGGGGTCGATGCCCGGACCGCTGTCCGCGACCTCGGCCACCAGCCGGTCCACCGCGCCCTTCCGCTCAATCCGCAGCCGTACCGTGACGGGCTCCGCACCGTGCCGCAGGGCGTTGCCGACGAGGTTGGCGACGATGACGTCGAATCGGCGCGGATCGAGCATCGCCCGTATTCCGTCGTGGAGTTCGGTGCGGACCCGGTCCTCCCAGTGCCTGTTCTCCAGGGTCTTGCGGATCGCTTCGGCGACATCGACCTCGTCGAGGTGGAGGTCCGCCGCCCTCGCGTCGAAGCGGGAGATCTCCATCAGGTCCTCGACGAGGGTGGCGAGCTTGCCCGTCTCGGCGCTGATCAGCCGGACGGCCGCCGCGGTGTCGGGGTTCAGCTGGGCCGCGTCCTCGTCGAGCACCTCGGTGACGGCGAGCATTCCGGCGAGCGGGGTGCGCAGCTCGTGCGAGACGTCGGAGGCGAAGCGCCGGGCCCGCGCCTCCGCCTGCCGGAGCTCCGCCACCGACTCCTGGAGCTTCGTCGACGAGTCGTTGAACGTCCGGGCGAGTCCGGCGAGTTCGTCGGAGCCGCGGACCTCGATCCGGGTGTCGAGTTCGCCCCGGCCGATGCCCGCGGCGGCCCGCCGCAGGTCGCGCACCGGGCGCAGCACGCTGCGGGCCGCGAGCAGTGCGGGCACCAGCGCGATCAGCAGGGCGGGCAGGGCGCCGTCGCGGGCCGCGGTCACCATGGCTTCGACATTGGCCTCCTCGGTGGAGAGCCGCATCACGGCGTAGAGGACGAGTCCGGTGGGCTGGCCCCCGTCGCCGCGGTCGATGAGGGCGGGCATTCCGACGGTCAGCCAGGGCACGCCGTCCTTGACGACCCGTTGGAAGGAGCCGTGCGCGCTGCCTCGGGCGGCGGCCTGCAGTTCGGGCGTGATCACCTCGGAGGTGGGACGGTTCGAGGAGGAGGCCCGGATCGTCCCGTACTCGGCGAAGACGACCCAGGGGTGCGGCTTGCCTTCATTGGCGAGGCTCCGGCAGGCCCGCCGCAGCTGTTCCTCGTCCACCGGCAGGGTCACGGCCTGTGCGCCGATCCGGTCGCGGAACTGGTCGACGGCCGTGTCCTGGGCCTGTTGCAGGATGGCTGAACGGGCCTCGCGGTAGGTGAGGGTGGCGGTGGTGGCGGCGCTGATCGCCGCGACCAGGAGGAAGGCTCCGACAAGACGGGTACGCAGTCCGAACCGGGCGGCGAAGAGTCTCATCCGAGCGGACCGAAGCGGTATCCGAAGCCGCGGACGGTCTGGATGTAGCGCGGACTGCCCGCCATGTCCTCGACCTTCTGCCGCAGCCGCCGCACGCACGCGTCGACCAGGCGCGCGTCCCCGTGGTAGCTGTGCTCCCAGACGTATTCGAGGAGCTGCTGTCTGCTGAAGACCTGCTCGGGCGAGGCCGACAGATGGAGCAGCAGTTTCAGTTCGGAGGGTGCGAGCAGGAGGCGCTGCCCGGCCTTGGAGACCGAGAGTCCGGCCCGGTCGACGGCCAGTTCGCCGTGGATCTCGGTGCCGCCGCGCCCGGCCGGTTCGACGAGCCTGCGCAGTACGGCACGGATCCTGGCCTCGATCACTTCGGTACGGGCCGGCTTGACGATGTAGTCGTCGGCGCCGGCCTCCAGCCCGACGACCACGTCGAAGTCGTCGCCCCGGGCCGTGAGCATGATGATCGGCAGCTGGCTGGTCTCGCGTATCCGGCGGCAGACCTGGACCCCGTTCATCGCGGGGAGCATCAGGTCGAGGAGCACCAGATCGGGCCGGAACTCCCCCAGGGCGGCCAGCCCCGCCTCGCCGCTCTCCACGGCGCGCAGTTCATGGCCGCGCCGCCGCAGCCCCAGCTCGACCCCTTCGCGTACGGAGGGGTCGTCTTCGATCAGCAACACGCGAGGCATGGCAGCAGTATCCCAGCGATCAAGAAATGGATTCGGATGGGTGAGCGAGCTGGTCTGCCCGGCGGGGTCAGGCCCGCCGCAGCCGTCCCCGGCCCGCCGCGATCACGGCGCTGACCTCCCGCAGCCGGAGCGGCCGGGCCAGCAGCGCGACCGTGAGCAGGAGCACGAAGGAACCCGCGCCCACCGCCGCGAAGTCCCCGAACCCGGCGCAGCTCCGAGCGGCCAGGTACCCCAGCAGCCCGGCGGGCACGGACGCCACCACCAGCCGGAGCTGCGCCCACAGCGCGGGCGAACGCACCGGCGAGGTTCCGGCGGCGTCACCGCGGCCGAGCCTGCGGTGCAGCACGTACGCGGTGGCCGCGAAGCCCGCGAACAGCGCCACCGAGTAGGCGCCGGCCATTCCCGTCACGGCCCAGCGGACCGGCAGCAGCAGATACGCGGCGACCGAGAGCCCGGCGTTGAGCGCCGCGATCACCAGATTGAGGAGGAACGGCGTGCGGGTGTCGCTCATCGCGTAGAACGCCCGGGAGAGCACGTACTGCCCCGAGTAGGCGATGAGTCCGGGCGCGAACGCCATCGTCATGCCCGCCATCACGGCGATGTCCGCATCGTCCGTGGCCCCGTACCCGTACACCGCTCCCATCACCCACGGTGCCAGTGCGAACAGCAGGGCCACCGCGGGCACCACGACCGCGGCCGAGGTGCGCAGGGCGTACGAGACGTCGCGCCGCAGGCCCGGCAGGTCGTTGTCGGCAGCCGCCCGGCTCATCCGGGGCATCATCGCGGTGACGAGCGAGACGGTCACGATGCCGTGCGGCACCACCCACAGCTGATAGGCGTAGCTGTACGCGGTGTAGCCGGCGCCGCCCGCCAGCTCCATGTCCTCGGCGCGCTGGCCGATGGTGGTGGAGAGCCGGGTCACCACCCAGTAGGCGATCTGGTTGGTCAGCACGAGCGTGACCAGCCAGCCGGCCGCGCGCAGCGGCCGGGTGAGGCCGCTGCCCCGCCAGTCGAACCGGGGGCGCCAGCGGAATTTCGCGGCGCGCAGCGCGGGCACCAGGGCGAGCGTCTGGACGACGATCCCGGCCGTCGTGCCCCAGCCGAGCCACCGGGCCTGGGCCGGGGCGAGCGTGCCGTCGGAGCCGGCCGCGATGCCCAGGTAGAGCCCGAACACGGCGATGATCACCACGTTGTTGAGGACCGGGGTCCACATCATCGCGCCGAACCGCCCCCGGGCATTGAGTACTTGTCCGAGGAGGGTGAACAGTCCGTAGAAGAGGATCTGCGGCAGGCAGTAGCGGGCCAGCGCGACGGTCACGTCCGCCTGTGCGCCGTGGTAGCCGGGGGCGTAGACGGCGACGATCCACGGTGCGGCGAAAACCGTGAGGCCGGTGAGGGCGAGGAGGCCGACGGTGCAGACGGTGAGCAGCCGGTCGGTGTACGCGGCCCCGCCGTCGGCGTGGTTCTTCGCCGCCCGCACCAGCTCGGGGACGAAGACGGCGTTGAGCGCCCCGCCGATGAGCAGCGTGTAGAGGATGTTGGGCACGGTGTTGGCGACGTTGTACCCGTCGGCCCGGAGCCCGGTGCCGAGCGCGGCGACGACGACCGCCGAGCGTATGAAGCCGGTCGCCCGGGAGACGATGGAGCCGGCCGCCATGACGGCGCCGTTGCGCAGCACCGAACGGGGCTTGGGGTCCGCGACCGTCGTGCCGGTCGCTTCGGTGGCCGTCATCGGCGGGCCAGGTACGCCTGGAACGCCCGGTACAGCGCGTTGTTCGTGGCTCCGCCCACCGATGTCTCCCACTCTCCGAGCGTCTCGACGACCTGACCGCCGGTGCCGAGCTTCCAGCGGAGCAGCCCGAAGGGGCGGTCGTCGGGGTCAAGGGTGGAGGGTACCCCGCGCATGTCGTGCACATCGGCACCGAGCCCATGGGCATCGAGCATCATCCGCCACTGCAACGCGTTGCTGGGACGGACCTCGCGGCGGTGGTCGGCGGACGCTCCGGTCTGGTACCAGACCCGTCGGCCGGTGCTGACCATGGTGTGGGCGGCCAGGATCTCGCCCTGGTGGACGGCGAGGTAGAGCCTCATCCGGCCGGGCTGTTCGGCGTTGAGCACGGCGTACTGCCGCTGGAAATAGGCGAGGGAACGGCCGAGCCGGAAGCCGTCGCGTTCCTCGGTGATCCGCAGCAGCCGGTGGAACTCCGGGAGCTCGGCCTCTGCGCCGATGACGATCCGCACCCCGGCCTGCCGGGCCTTGCGCACGTTGCGGCGCCATTCCTGGTTGAGCCCGGACCAGAGCTGGTCGGGGGTCCGTCCGGCGAGCGGCACGTGGAAGACATGGCGCGGCTGTGCGTCGGCGTCCTCGGCGTCGCCGCCGCAGCGGCGCCAGCCGCGGGCCCGGAGCCGATCGGCGACGGCCGCGCCGAGCGGGTCCACCTCGGTCGCCAGCACGTCGGAGACCTTCCGGCCGGGCCCGGTGGCCGCCTTGAGCCGGCCGGTGTCCCAGCGGCGGTACGCCGGTGAGGGACCGATCCGTACGGCGAAGGCGCCGGCCCTGCGCAGATGTGCCATGAGCGGGCCGAGCCAGCCGTCGATGTCCGGGTCGGCCCAGTCGGCCACCGGCCCCTCGGGCAGATAGGCGAAGTATTTGCGGGTTCCCGGGAATTGGCGGTAGAGCACCAGAGCGGCTCCCGTCAGTTCGCCGGAGTCGCCGTACCAGCCGACCATTTCCGAGGTCCAGCGGTCCTTCACCCCGGCCCAGGACGGGTATTGCAGAAAACTCGCCCCCGGGCGGGTGGACAGGAATGCCCGGTGCTCGGCGGCGGTCAGGCCGCGTATCCGCAGCTCCCGGTCATGGCCTCGGTCTCCGGTCGCGAGCAGCGCTGACATGTTCGTGGCCCTCCCTGGTCCGCCCCGCTGTCGGCTCTGCGGGGCCGCACAGGATGCTCACAGCGGTCCGTGACGGAGCCGAGCGGCATATGTGACCGAACGATGACCGTTGTGCTGCGGTACATGTCACACAGGGCATTTCCCGGTTTTTGGCCGATTTGCGGAACCTATCGTCGGACAAATACCTCTCCATCGACGAGAAGCAATGCCTTGGAGGTTTTTCCGTTGATCGCTGCACGCCGGCCCGTACGCCGTACCGCTCCGCTCGGCCGCCCGGTCCGGCTCACCCTGATCGCCGGTACCGCGGTGCTCGGTACCATGCTCACCGCCTGTTCCGGTGCCGCCGCGTCGGACTCGGACAAGGGCCACGCGGCGGCGTCGGCCCCCGACGCCAAGATCTCGGTGAACCTCCGGGGCGCCCAGGCGACCCCGGGCACGCCGGTGAAGGTGACGCTGGGCACCGGAAAGCTGAAGGCGGTCACCGTGAGCGCGGACGGCGGCGAGGCGCTCACCGGCCGGATATCCGCCGACGGCAGGACCTGGACGTCGGACCGGCCGGCCGCGCCCGGCACCGCGTACGGAGTCGAGGCGAAGAACACCGAGGGCGGCAGCGCGAAGGCCGGCTTCACCACCGCCGCCGCCGACAAGGTCAACAAGCTGTCGCTGGCCCCCGGCAAGAACACCACGGTCGGTGTGGCCCAGCCGCTCTCGGTCGTCTTCGACAACCCGGTCAAGGACAAGGCGGCGGTGGAGAAGGCCCTGAAGGTCTCCACCTCGAACAACACCGAGGGCTCCTGGGGCTGGCTGCAGGACTACTCGGGCAAGGACCGCGTCGACTGGCGGCCCAAGGAGTACTGGAAGTCCGGCACGAAGGTCACGCTCGACGCCGATCTCAACGGCATCGACTCGGGCCCGTCCGGCGGCTGGTTCGTCCGCGACTACCGGACCACCTTCACGATCGGCGCCGACCAGGTGGTCAAGGTCGATCTCGACCGTCACCGGCTGGCGCTGAAGCGGGACGGGAAGACCGTCATGGACGTGCCCATGTCGGCCGGCACCCCCGGCGGCGAGAAGGCGTCCTGGCGCGGCACCGCCGTACTGATGGCCAAGGAGGGCACGATCAACATGCGCTCCGAGACGGTCGGCCTCGGCGATGCCTACGACAAGATGGTCGACTCCTCGATGCGGCTGACCTGGTCGGGGATGTACGCCCACGCGGCGCCGTGGAACGCGGCCTACTTCGGGGTGGCCAACCACAGCTCGGGCTGTGTCGGGATGAGCGACGCCAACGCCGCCGCGCTGTACCAGCAGGTGCGGGTCGGCGACCCGTTCGAGATCACCGGCGCGGACGCCAAGGGCACGGTCGCGGAGGGCAACGGGTACGGCGCGTGGAACGTGTCGTGGTCCGACTGGCAGGCGAAGAGCGCGCTGTAGCGGGCCGGTGAGCCGCGCCGGGCCTCCGGCGGCAGGCCCGGCAATTGTTACCCTCACGTAACTTACCGCAGCACATCCGGGGCACGGCGAAGCTCCACACCACGGTGACCGGAAACAAGGAGAGCGGCACCTTCGTCGCGTATCTCCACGACGAAGGGCCGCTCGGCCTGGGCAAGCTGATCAGCAACGCCCCCTATACCTTCCATGGGCAGACGCCGGGCCGGCCGTTCCCCGTAGACCTGGAGCTGTTCTCCACCGCCTACGACGTTCCGGCCGGTCACCGTCTCACCCTGGTGATCGACACCGTCGATCCGCTCTACATCGAGCACAACCCGACCGGATCGCAGCTGACCTTCTCCTCGACCCCGGCGGACCCGTCGTACGTGTCCGTGCCGTTGCGCGAGAAGTGATCACCGGCTGCTGCCGGGCGGGCACCGCTCTGCCGGGACCGCCTCGCGGCGGACCCCGCTACTGCACTCCCGGCAGCAGCGTTCCTGGTTCGGCCGGTGCGATCTTCACGGCCTTCATCTTCGGATTACGCCGTTCCCGCTTGGCCACCCAGGTCGCGAACCAGGAGAGCAGCATGCACATCCCGATGTAGATCGGCGAGATCACCATCACCACGGGGATGAAGGGAAGATCGTAGTCGAGGTTGGACGCGATGAGCTTGCCCGCATGGAGAAATTCCTCGTAGGTGATCAGATAGCCGAGCGAGGTGTCCTTCAGCGCCACGACCAGCTGGCTGATGATCGTGGGCAGCATGGCGCGCACCGCCTGCGGGGCCAGTACGAAGGTGGTGACCTGCGTCTTGCGCAACCCCAGGGCGTACGCGGCCTCGGACTGGCCGCGCTCCACCGAGAGGATCCCGGTGCGGAACACCTCGGCGAGCACCGAGCCGTTGTACAGGGTCAGACCGGTGACCAGGGCGGGCAGCGGCTGCACCTTCAGCGCCACGAAGATGAAGAAGATCATCACCAGGACGGGCATGGCCCGGAAGAACTCCACGAGCAGCGTCGCGATCCAGCGCACGGCCCGGTGTTCGGAGAGCCGGCCGACGGCGAGGACGGCGCCCAGCAGGAGGGAGAGCACCGCGGCGTACGCGAACGCCTTGAGGGTGTTGCCCAGTCCGCGCAGCAGCAGTTCCTGGATGCCCTTGTACTCGAAAGGTGTCCACTTGGCGCTGGTGAACTGTTGGGTGTCGAAGAGCAGATAGACGACCCAGCCGAACAGGGCGAGGATCAGGGCCGTCGAGACGATCCCGTACAGGAGATGGCGCTTGCGGGTCGCCGGGCCCGGGATGTCGTAGAGCGCGCTGGCGGACGGCGCGGTGCGGGTGGTCATCGGGCGACTCCCCAGCGCTTCTCCATCACGTTGAAGAGCGCACTGATGGACAGGGTGATGATCAGGTAGCCGACGGCGATCCAGACGAAGGTCCAGATGATGCTGTAGCCCAGCTCGTTGAGGGTCTTGTAGGTGCCGAGCAGTTCGGTGACGCTGAACGCCCCGGCGATGGCCGAGTTCTTGGCCAGGGCGATGAGGGTGGAGCCGATCGGCGGGATCACCGACCGGAACGCCTGTGGCAGCACCACGGTGTTCAGCGTCTGGCCGAACGTCATGCCGAGGCTGCGGGCCGCCTCGCCCTGTCCCGTCGGCACGGTGTTGATGCCCGAGCGCAGCACCTCGCAGATGAACGCGGAGGTGTAGCAGCCGAGCGCGAGGACCGCGAAGACCTTGAAGGGAAGGACCAGGCCGAAGCGCGGCAGGCCGAGCAGGACCGCGAAGAAGAGGAGCGTCAGCGGGGTGTTGCGCAGCACCATCACCCAGACCGTGCCGAGCACGCGCAGCGAGCCGACGGGGGCCACCCGGCAGGAGGCCATGAAGAAGCCGAGGAGCAAGGCCAGGATCGAGGAGTAGACGGTCAGTTCGACCGTGCCCAGGAAACCCTTGCCGTAGAGCGAGAAATTCTCGGTGAGTACGTCCATGGTCGATGCCCGCCCTCTCAGGTAGCCGGGTAGCGGTCGATGGGCGGCGGCTTCGGCGCGGGCACTCCGGACAGACCGAGTGTGGCCTCGAACGCCCTCTTCCAGTTGCCGTTCCTCTCGTTCGCCTCCAGGGCGTCGTTCAGGGCGAACCGCAGCGCGTTGTCGCTGCGCGGGACGCCGATACCGTACGGCTCCTGGGAGAACGGCTTGCCCACGACCTTCATCTCCTTGGGCGCCTTGGCGGCGAAGCCCAGCAGGATGGCGTCGTCGGTGGTGACGGCGTCGACCTGGTAGGTCAGCAGATTGTCGACGCAGATCGAATACGTGTCGTAGGCGACCAGGATCGCCTTCGGGTAGTCGGCGGCGATGCGCTGGTACGGGGTCGACCCCGCGGCCGAGCAGACCGTCTTGCCGGCCAGGTCCTGCGGGCCGTTGATGTCGTGCTCGTCGGTGCGGACGAGGAGGCCCTGTCCGGCCATGAAGTAGGGGCCGGCGAAGCCGACGAGCTTCTTGCGCATGGCGTTGATGGTGTAGGTGCCGACGTAGTAGTCGATCTGCCCGTTCTGCAGCGCCGTCTCGCGGTTGGCGGAGGCGATGGTCTTGAAACGGATCGTCTTCGGGTCGAAACCGAGCGAGGCCGACATCATCTTGGCGATCTCGATGTCGAAGCCGGAGTAGACACCGGTGGCCGGGTCCTTCTCGCCCAGGTAGGGCTGGTCCTCCTTGGCCCCGACCCGGAGGTAGCCGCGCTTCTTCGCCTTCGTCCAGGTCGGCGAGGCGGGCAGCCGGAAGCCGGAGTCGACCTTGTACACCGGCAGTTGTTCGGGCTTCGGACCCTTCACCGGCGGGCTGCCCTCCTTGCCGCACGCGGCGGCGAGCACGGCCAGCAGGAGGCCGGCGCAGGCGGCCAGAACTCTTCTCGTACGCAACACGGAGCCCCCCGTCAGTGCTTGAGGATCTTGGACAGGAAGTCCTTGGCGCGGTCGCTCTCCGGAGCGGTGAAGAACGCCTCGGGAGTGCGGTCCTCGACGATGCGTCCGTCGGCCATGAAGACCACGCGGTTGGCGGCGGAGCGGGCGAAGCCCATCTCGTGCGTGACGACGACCATGGTCATGCCGTCCCGGGCGAGCTGCTGCATGACTTCCAGCACCTCGTTGATCATCTCCGGGTCGAGCGCCGAGGTGGGCTCGTCGAAGAGCAGCGCCTTGGGGTCCATGGCGAGGGCGCGGGCGATGGCCACGCGTTGCTGCTGACCGCCGGAGAGCTGGGCGGGGAACTTGTCGGCCTGCGAGGCCAGTCCGACCCGCTCCAGCAGTTCACGGGAGCGCCGGTCCGCCTCGTCCTTCTTCCGCTTGCGGACCTTGAGCTGGGCGAGCGAGACGTTGGCCAGCACGGTCCGGTGCGCGAACAGGTTGAACGACTGGAAGACCATGCCCACTTCGGCCCGGAGCTGGGCGAGGCCCTTCCCCTCCTCCGGGAGGGGTCTGCCGTCGATCGCGATGCGGCCGGACTCGATCGTCTCCAGCCGGTTGATGGTCCGGCAGAGCGTCGATTTGCCGGAGCCGGAGGGGCCGATGACCACCACCACCTCCCCGCGGCCGACGGTGAGATTGATGTCCCGCAGTACGTGCAACTGTCCGTAGTACTTGTTGACGTCCCGCAGCTCGATCAACGGATCGACGGCCATACGCTGCCCTACCCACTTTTCGCTGTGTCGAGGTCAGCGCAAACTATCCAGCCCGAAAAGGGACTTCGTCACCGACACGCACAAATGGGGCATAAGGCTTCTTATTCGGTTGTAGTGAAATCCCTACCCTTCGGCCGACTCCGAGTACACCTGCGAGAGTTCGGGACTGCCGGCCATCGCCCAGTCCAGCCCGGCCTCGACCACATCGATCTCCCGACCGGAGGCGAGCCGCACCACGGGCCGCCCACTGGGCCAGATGTTCCAGGCCGCGCCGGGGACGTTCCGCACCAGGACCGTCCCGAGATACAACCCGGCGTCGTTGCCCAGCCAGGGCAGCTCCTCGGGGTCGTCGCGCCAGCGTGGCGGCAACTGGTCGAGAGCCGCCAACGAGGCCGGGCTGTCGTCGAGTTCGAGCCCGCGCTGCCCCGCTCGGACACGCAGCAGCTCGCACTCGGCGAGGAGCTCGGCCACGCCATCGGGATCGGCGGCGACGGCGGCGGCGAGCCCCACCCCCCGTGCACCGTCGTGACGCTTACGCCAGTTGTCCAAGAAAGGGATGTTCATACCACTCAGGGTCGCATCCCTCCCGTGTCGCGCACCACAAGGCGCGCGGCCTGTCGTTCGAGTGCTGAACCCGACGCGGACGCCCGCGCGCGCTCCACCGTGCGCGCCGTGCACGGCCCGCCCCGGGCGGACGGTCACTCCTGCCTCGCGCCGGAAGCCGCCGGTTCCGGCGCGAGAAGGGCCAGCAGTTCGTCGACGAGGTCCTCGCCGAAGGATTCGCGGGTGGCCAGGACGCGGTACCAGAGCATGCCGAACACGAGGTCGAGCACCGTGGACGGCGCCGGGCGGGCCGGCAGGTCGCCGCGCCGTCCGGCCCGGTCGAGGATCTCCCGGAGCACCTCGCGGCGCCCCTCCAGGAAGCCGGTACGGAACCGCTCGCCGAACCCTTCGTCGATCTGGGCCTCCGCCATCAGCGCGCACAGGATGCCGGTGACCTGCCCGTTTCCGGCGAGCCGATAGGTGTCGCCCAGGAAGGCCCGCAGGTCGTCGCGGTACGAACCCTGGTCGGCGGTGGTGACGTACAACTCGCCCTTGACGGCGAGCACATCGAGCAGGACGTCGGCCCTGGATCGCCACCACCGGTAGATCGTCTGCTTCCCGCAGCCGGCCCTGGCGGCGATGCCCTCGATGGTCAGGCCCGCGTATCCGGCCTCGCCCATCAGCTCGAACGCGGCGACCAGGATCGCCATCCGGCTCTCCTCGCTCCGCTTGCGGCCCGGACGGGGTGCGGTGGGGGGTGCGGTGGGGGGTGTGATCTCCGTCGACATGATGCCAGCTTAATACGAGACGCAACGGTTCGAATTAGGAGATGTCCTGTGTCCCATCGCACCGCACTCGTTGCCGGAGGAACCAGTTCCGCGGTTTCGCGGCTTCGCGGTTTCGCGGCTTCGCGGTTTCGCGGTTTCGCGGTTTCGCGGTTTCGCGGTTTCGCGGTTTCGCGGTTCCGGCCGAAAAGGGGTGGAGGCGAGGCGATCCGGGCTGGTAGCTTCACGATCATGTCCAGCCCCGAGTCCGACAGAGGCTAGCCACCGGTCCGCCGGTGGCTGATCCGCCGTCGAATCGCTCCCGTCGCGCCGCGTGCCGGCCCGGAGCCGATTCCCCCGGCTGCCGCCGCAGGACCACTGCCGTGTGGGCTGCGCTCTTCCCGTCCGCGCTCGTGAACCGCTCCCGATGCGACCGTGCGTGGACTCTCCGGCTCCGGCGCCTGCCGCGTTGCCGAGTCACGTCCATGAACTCCCCGGACGTTCTTCCGCGTTGCCGCCCGTCATGACGGGCGGGCGTGGGCCCACACCCCCTGCCTGGTCCATCCTTCAGCCGTCCATGGGGTTCCTTCATGCCATTCGCTGTCTACGCGCTCGG
Organism: Streptomyces sp. NPDC059832; assembly: GCF_042731715.1. NCBI lineage: Bacteria > Bacillati > Actinomycetota > Actinomycetes > Kitasatosporales > Streptomycetaceae > Streptomyces > Streptomyces sp. NPDC059832. The sequence goes on from NZ_JBHWIY010000009.1 coordinate 69,644, forward strand.
GCTCGCCGTCTTCGCCCAGGGCACATCCGAATTCATGCTGTCCGGTCTGGTCTCGGACATCGCCGACGACCTGCATGTGTCCATCCCTGCCGCGGGGCTGCTGACCTCGGCCTTCGCGATCGGAATGATCGTCGGGGCGCCGTTGATGGCGCTCTTCAGCCGGAACTGGCCGCGCCGCCGCGCCCTCATCTTCTTCCTCTGTGTCTTCAGCGCCGTCCATGTCATCGGCGCGCTCACCCCCGGCTACGGTCTGCTCCTCGCGACGCGGGTCGTCGGGGCCCTGGCCAATGCGGGCTTCTGGGCGGTGGCCCTGGTGACCGCGGTCTCCATGGTCGGGCCCGAAGCACGGGCACGCGCCACATCGGTGGTGGTCGGGGGCGTCACCATCGCCTGTGTGGCCGGGGTGCCCGCCGGAGCGGCGCTGGGCGGGCACTGGGGGTGGAGGTCGGCCTTCTGGGCCGTGGCCCTGGTCTCCGTACCGGCCGTCGCCGTGATCGCCAGGACCGTTCCGGCGGGGCGGCCGGAGTCCACTCCCGCTCCCGCGAGCGTCGAGCTGCGGACCCTGGCCGGCCCGCGGCTGCTGCTGACCCTGGTGACGAGCGCCCTCGTACAGGGGGCGACGTTCTGCGCGTTCTCCTACGTCGAACCGCTCGCCACCCATGTGACAGGGCTCGCCTCGGTCTGGGTCCCCGGTCTGCTGGCGCTGTTCGGACTGGGCTCGTTCATCGGTGTCACGGCCGCCGGCCGGCTCGTCGACACACGGCCGGTCACCTTCACCGCGGCCGGCCTGGTGGCTCTGGTGATCGGCTGGACCGGGTTCGCGCTGACCGCGGGCAGCCCGGTCGCGACGGTGGCGCTCGTCCTCGTCCAGGGGATGCTCGCCTTCGGCACCGGTACGGCGCTGATCTCCTGGGTGTTCCGGCTGGCGGCCGACGCACCGACCCTGTCCGGCTCGTTCGCCACGGCCGCGTTCAATGTGGGTGGCGCGCTCGGCCCCTGGCTGGGCGGCCTGGCGATCGGTGCGGGATTCGGCTTCCGGTCGCCACTGTGGGTGAGCGCCCTGCTGATGGTCCTGGCGCTGGGCACCGCCGGGGCGGCACTGGGGATGCGGCGTACCGCCGATCGCGGTCGGGACGGCGTCCCCGCGGTCTGACGGACAGCGGCGGATGGAGCCCCGCCCGGCGCTGAACGGGCGGGGCTGTCCTGGTCACAGCAAGCAGCCAGCAAGCGGGATAAGGACAGGAACCACGCTATCGGCCACCACTGACAACGGGTCCTCAGATGTCGAGGTCCACGACCACCGGGGCATGGTCGGACGCGCCCTTGCCCTTGCGCTCCTCGCGGTCCACATAGCTGTCCGCGACCGCCGCGACGAAGGGCGCGTTGCCGTAGACCAGGTCGATCCGCATGCCCTTGTTCTTCGGGAAGCGCAGCTCCCGGTAGTCCCAGAAGGTGTACGGGCGGTCGTACTTGAGCGGGCGCGGCATGACGTCCGACAGCCCCTCCTCGCGCAGTGCGGCGAGGGCGGCACGCTCGGCGGGGGTGACATGCGTGGCGCCCTCGAACAGCGCCGGGTCCCAGACGTCCTCGTCGGTCGGGGCCACGTTGAAGTCGCCCAGGACGGCGAACGGCTTCGAGCCGGCGGCGTCCGGGGCGACGGCCTTCTGCAGGGCCTCGAACCAGCGCAGCTTGTACGCGTAGTGCGCGTGCTCGACCTCGCGGCCGTTGGGCACGTAGACCGACCAGACCCGGACCGGGCCGCAGGTCGCGGAGATGGCCCGCGGCTCCTGCACCCCGTCGTAGTCCGGGCCGTCCGGCAGGCCCTCGACCACGTCGGACAGACCGGCCCGGGAGACCAGCGCCACGCCGTTCCACCGGCCGGTGGCGTTGACCGCGGACTCGTAGCCGAGCTCGCGGAGCGCGTCCGCCGGGAACTGTTCGGCGGTGCACTTGGTCTCCTGGATGCACAGCACATCCGTGCCGGTGCTCTCCAGCCAGGCCAGCAGCCTCGGGAGCCGGGCGGTGATCGAATTGACGTTCCAGGTGGCGATGCGCATGTACGTAAACCTAGCGGCTGGCACTGACAGCCGCCGGTCCGGCGCCGGTCACAGGCCGGTCGAGTCCCCCGGGGCCAGCCGGCCGTGGTCGGCGCCGCCGAGGCTGCCGATCTGGTTGTCGTAGATCGGGCGGGCGAGATCGGTGAGCAGCGCGTCGTGGATGTCGATGGCGCGGCGCGGCTTGACCTCGCGTACGTAGTCGATGACCTCGGAGAGCTTGTTCCAGGGGGCCATCACCGGGAGCAACAGGGTGTCGACGGGCCGGTCGGGGACGGTGAGCGCGTCGCCCGGGTGGAAGAGCGAGCCGTCGACCAGGAAGCCGATGTTGGTGATCCTCGGGATGTCCGGGTGGATCACCGCGTGCAGCTCGCCGTGCACCTGTACGTCGAAGCCCGCCGCGGTGAAGGTGTCGCCGTGGCCGACGGTGTGGACGCGGCCGGGGAAGGCCGCAGCGAGCCGCTCGGCGACGCTGCGCAGGGTCCAGATCTCGGCGGCCGGGTCGGCCTCCATGCCTGCGCGCAGCCGTCCCTCGTCGAAGTGGTCGGGGTGCTCGTGCGTCACCAGCATCGCGTCGGCGCCGACGGCGGCGTCCTGCTCGGAGAAGCCGCCCGGGTCGATGACGAGCGTCCGCCCGTCCTTTTCCAGACGGATGCAGGAGTGCGTCTTCTTGGTCAGTGTCAGGTGCACGGGGTTCACGGCGTCCATGGCTCCCATCCTGCTACGGGCGGGGCCTCGTTTCTTCCTGAATCACTCTCTGGGCGACGGAGAAGGCGGCTCCGGCGGCGGGGACGCCGCAGTACACGGCGGTCTGCATCAGCACCTCCTTGATCTCGGCCGGGGTGAGGCCGTTGCGCAGGGCGGCCCTGACATGTGCGGCCAGGCCCTCCAGATGGCCGGAGGCGACCAGCGCGGTGAGCGTGACACAGCTGCGGGTACGGCGGTCCAGGCCCTCCCGGGTCCACACCTCGCCCCATGCGTAGCGGGTGACCAGCTCCTGGAAGTCCTGGGTGAAGTCGTCGGCGTCGGCCAGGGCCCGGTCCACATGGGCGTTGCCCAGCACCTCACGGCGGATCTTCAGGCCGGGCTCGTACGGGTCGGCGCGTCCGGTGGTCCCCGTCGGGGGCTGCGGCGTGGCCGCGGTGATCTCCGCGACGGGCAGCACGGGCGCGGAGAGCTGCGGGGTGGACGGCGGGACGGGGATGGCGGCGAGGGTGTCCTGCCAGGCCGTGGAGAAGTGGGTGAGGAGCAGATCGGAGACGGCTCCGGGCTGCTCGACCGGGGCGAGGTGGGCGGCGCCGGGGACGAGCGCGAGCCGGGCGTCCGGTATGCCCGCGACCAGGGTGCGTGCGTCGCCCGGTCCGGTGACCCGGTCCTCGGCGCCGACCAGGACGAGGGTCGGGGCGGTGATGCGGCCGAGTTCACCGCGGACGTCGAAGGCGGCGAGGGCCTCGCAGGCGGCGATGTAGCAGCCGGGGTCGGTGGTGCGGACCATCTGGACGGCCCAGTCGACGATGGCCGGCTGCGCGGCGGCGAACCCGGGGGTGAACCAGCGCTCGGGTGCGGTGCGAGCCATCGGCTCCAGTCCGTTGGTGCGCACGACCACCCCGCGCTGGCGGAATTCGTCGGCGCTGCCGAACCGGGGCGAGGCGGCGACGAGGGCCAGCGAGGCGACCCGGTGCGGCTGGCGCAGCGCGAGGTCGGCGCCGATCGCGCCGCCGATGGAGCAGCCCGCGTACCCGAAGCGCTGGACGCCGAGACCGTCGAGGGTGGCGAGCAGCCGGTCGGAGAGGTCGCCGATGGCGGTGGCGGGGTGGGCGGGGGCGCCGCCGTGACCGGGGAGGTCGTAGCGGAAGACTCTCCAGTGCTGGGTGAGCTCCGGTATCTGCCGGTCCCACATGTGCCATGAGGTGCCGAGGGAGGGGCCCAGGACCAGGATCGGTGCGTCTTCCGGCCCGTCAAAGCGGTATTGCAGGGTTTCAGTCGTCGTCTCACTCACCCGCTCACGCTCCCATAGCGCACGAGATCCCCCATCGCCGGGGGAACCTAGCGGTTTCCGTCCCTCTTCTGGCGACGGTCCCGGCACTGCCGGGACCCCGCGGGACCAGGTGGCTGCCCGGCGTGTACTCGTGCCCCCTCTTCCGGGATCTCGCCCACGAACAGCTTGCGCACCGGACGGTGGACCGGTTCCGTCTTTTCCCCTGCACGAGATCCGGCCGTAGCCGAACTGGCCCGCCCGATTACCGCTACCGGTCCAGGCCGGCAGCCGGACCGTCCTGCTCGCGCTTGGAGGGCGTCCGCGTCCGCAGCGACCGGTACGACAGGCGTGCGGGCCTCGCTCGCCACCACGCCGCCCGCCTGCGATGTGTTCGGAAGCCGTTTCTTGAAAGTTCGGCGGAGGACAAGTTCGCCATTCCGCCACGATCTTGACCAAAGCCCTTCTAAGATCCCTGGCAAGGCGGTTCTCCGCATCTCTATGTACTCCCTCATGAGCAGGGCATCAGGCCCTTCTGAACGCTGAGAGCAGGAGATGACATCTACGTATGAACAAACGAAGGGAGCCGCGCCCGAGCCGCGTCGGCGGCGGCCGGGCATGCCCGGCCGCCGCACCGTCGGCTGCCTGGCCGCGCTCGCCTTGGGAATCGGCAGTGGCTCGTTAGCCGTGGCGCCTGCGGCGCACTCGCAGACGGAGGAAGGATCGGTGACGGTCCGGGTGATCCGGGCCGTGGACAACACCGGAGTGTGGACACCCGCGTTGGAACCGGGCCTCGCGGGCGTCAAGGTGACCCTCACCGACGACGCCGGAACGGGCATCGAGGGGGTCACGGCGGCCGACGGCACCGTGACACTGACTCCGGCGGCGGGCAGCGCCACCAGCGGCAAGTACCGGGTGCAGGTGGTGAATCCGAGGCCGGGTGTGCTGTTCCCGGCCTTCGCCTCGCGCCAGGGTCTGGACGGTGCGCCCAACCAGTTGAGCAGCAATGAGGAGTTCGTCGACCTCTCCGGCGAGAAGAACGTGGCGTACACCACCGGGCTGTGGAGTCCGGGTGACTACTGCCAGAAGAACGCACCGCTGGTGACGACCTGTCAGCCCACCACGCGCGAGGGCGGGACCCAGCGCACGCTGGTCTCCTTCCCGTACGACGCACGCGGCCAGGACGGCGTCGACGTCAACGTCACGAACATCGCCACCAACGCCGAGACCGGCACACTGTTCGGCATCGCGTGGAACAAGGCCGACAAGCGGGTGTTCTCCTCTGCACTGGCCAAGCGCACCACGGACTACGGTCCGGGCGGCCCCGGGGGGATCTATGTGACCGACCGCGCGCAGAAGAAGACCACCCTGTTCACCGTCGTCCCGGACGCGGGGACCACGGCGCACGGCCAGGGTACGGACGATGCCTTCCTCACCGTGCCCGGCAGGGAGAGCCTGGGCGGCATCAAGATCACCGATGACGGCAAGGACCTGTTCGTCGTCAACCTCAACAACCGCAAGCTCTACCGCTACGACGCCACGGTGGCGACCGCGGCGGCACCCAAGGCCGTCGCAGCCATCCCGGATCCGGGCTGTCCGGCGGCCGGGGACTGGCGCCCCTTCGGCCTGGGCCTGCAGGACGGCGTCGGCTACCTCGGCGGGGTGTGCTCCGGCGAGTCCACCGGGAAGCTCTCGGACCTGCGCGCGGTGGTCATGCCCTTCGACCTCGACACCGGAGCGTTCCGCAAGGCGGTGCTGGACCAGCCGCTGGACTACCCGCGTCAGTCCACGGTCGGCAGTGGCCCATGCGACGGCGCGGGCTGGTTCCCGTGGACGAGCACCTACCCGGTCTCGCAGAACGGTCGTCCGTGTGGCAACTCCACCATTGCCAACCCCGAACCGGAGTTGGGCGAGATCGGCTTCGAGTCCGACGGCTCGATGCTGCTGGCCTTCCGCGACCGCTTCGGCGACCGCGCGCCAGCCGGTCCCACGCCGAACTCCGCCGCCATCGTCATGTCGGGCGGTGACCTGAACAAGGCCTGCCCGGCGAACGGCATGTATGCGATGGACACCAACAACGGCTGCGGGCTCTCCCCCCGGGGCACCCGTTTCTTCGACACCAGCTGGGGTGGTCACCGCAACACGGCGTTCGCCGGCATGGCGCTCTCCAAGGCCGAGAACACCATCGCGACCTCCGCTTTCGACCCCAACCACACCGCCCTCGGGTACGGCACGTCGTTCCTCCAGCGCGACGGCGCGCAAGACCCGGAGTTCGGCCTGCGCCTCAACCCGCCGGGCACCGTGGCCCCGTTCGGCAAGGGCGCCTCCATGGGCGACCTGGAGGTGCTCTGCGACCAGGCCCCGCTCCAGATCGGCAACCGGGTCTGGTACGACCCCGAGCGCAAGGGCATCCAGAACCCGGGCCAGCGCCCGGTCGTGGGCGCGACCGTCCACCTGTACGACGAGTCGGGCAAGCTCGTGGGGACGACCGAGACGACGGCGCGCGGCGAGTACTACTTCGACGACTCCAATGTCACCGGTGGCCTCCGGCCGAGGACCAAGTACACCATCCGCCTCGACAAACCGGCCGACTACGCCAAGGGCGGCCCGCTCCACCAGTGGGTGCCCACGGAAGCGGACGTCGGCGACAACCACTTCATCGACTCCAAGGGCATCGTCCCGCGCGACGCGCGCTTCCCGGAGCGGGCGTTGACCACCGGTGGGCCCGGAGAGAACGACCACACCTACGACTTCGGTTTCCGGCAACAGGAAGGCGCGCTGCGCCTGGTCAAGCACGACCAGGACGGCAGAGCGCTGGCACGGGCGAAATTCCAGCTGTGGAAGGAGACGAACGGCTCCGACAAGCTGCAGACCACCGGGGCGGAGCCGGACACGAAGGTCGGCAAGCCCTGCATGACCGGGACCGACGGCATCTGCCGCGGCACCGGTGCACCGGGCACGTACTACTGGCAGGAGGTCAGCCCGCCCGCAGGTTACGCCGTACCCGACGAGACCGTGTTCGGGCCGCTGGTGCTGACCTCCGACAACCTCGACGACGGGGTCTCGGTGACAGCGGTCAACCGACGGCTTCCCGCCACCGAGCCGACGCCGACACCGACACCGACGAAGCCGGTACCGGACAAACCGGGTTCGCCGGGGGCTCCAGGTGCACCGGGTGCACCGGGTGCACCCGGCCACGTACCCAACTCGGGCCTGGCTGCCACCGGCATGAGCCAGGTGGTTTCGCTGGCCCTGGCCGGCTGCGCCGCGCTCACAGTTCTCGGTGCGGCACTGGTCGTACTGATGCGCAGGCGAAGGGCACAGCACCGCTAGGGTCTTTCGTTCGGATCAGGCCGGACCCCGCAGGCCCGGCATGATCCGGACGAGAGGCCCCAGGGCCTGTCCCGGAGCGGGGCGACCGGCACCGGTGACCGTCCCGGCCGACTCGGGCGGGTTCGCGGACCAGCGGTTCGCGGACCCGCCCTCCTGTGTGACCGACCGATGAGAGAAGGCGACCGCATGGCTCGGAAGAGGAAGACCGACGGCCGTACGCCGCGTCGGGCCCTCTGGTTCAGGACACTGATCGCGGTCACGGCGTGCGGCGCCGCGGTGGGCGGCCTGGCCGCCTACCGGACCTTGTCGGAGGACACCGCCACCGAGCGTCCGGTGACGATGGAGGAGGCGTCCAGGCTGGCACTGTCGCGGCTGAATCTGTACCGGGCCAGTCCCGTGGCGGTGACCCTGACCGCCACCGAGGGCGGCGGAGTGGTGGTGCGGGTCGAGGGCGTCGTGGACTACCGCACCCACCGGGCCGTGGGGAGCTATCACGTCACCGGATCCTCCGGCGCTTCCGGGCCCGCCACCGGGCAGCTCGACCACGGGCTGATCGTCTGGGACACCGGCGGCCTCGGCCTGGCCCCCGTGCCCAAGGGCGACAACAGACCGGCCTGGCAGCAGGCCGAGCACATCCCGCGCTCGGGCTGGTCCGCGCGCTCCTACACGGCCGATCCCCTGGACGCCGGGCTCCGGTTGCTGATCGAGCTCGGCGCGGACCGCCCCGACAACCCGCTGTTGCTCGCACAGTCCGGGGCTCGCCGGCTGGAGCGTGATCGCATCGACGGCCGCAGCTACGACCGGTTCGCGGGGCCGCGCGCCCAGGGCGCCACGCCCGGTGCGGGTCCCGACGGCGGACGGTCGCCGCTGACGTACTGGGTCGACGGTGACGGCGGCCTGCGGCGGGTGACGATGCGGATGCCGGGCCTGGGGACTCCGGCCACCGTGGAGTTCTCCGGGCGCGAGGGACGCGCGAAGCTCCCCGAGGCGCCGTGGGGCACCGGCTGATGTCTCGGTGCCGATGCGCCCCGGCTTCCGCGGTTGCCGACGGCCCTCCTCGGCCCACCCCTCGGGGCGGCACGGTGAACGGGGGCCGAGTCCACCGCGGCGCCATGCTCAGCGTGAGTGCGGCGCGGCGTCCACGTCCTTCGGGAGCGGATACGCGGCCGCGTCGACGGCCCCGGGCAGGCCGGTCGCCGGGGTGCCCGGGACCGTCGGGTCCGGCATGGACGGCTGGGCGGGTGGGGCCGGTACCTGGCTGAACGGTACGCCCGGTGGCGCCTGCACCGGCGCGGTCCGGCCGGTGGGCAGCGCGCCCCGGCCGCGGGTGCCGCAGCCCGCGCGACCCTCCAGGCCGTTCGGGCTCTGGGTGTCGGGCCGGTTGCCCGCGAAACAGTTGCCGGGGTCGGCCGAGGCCAGCACGAGGTCGATGCCGTTGCCGGTGGCGCGGTTGCCTTCGACGCGATTGCCGCTCGCCGGATGCCCCGGCGGGTCGGTGACGACCACTCCGGCCGCCCGGTTGCCCCGGACCAGGTTGCGCTGGACGCGGTTCGCGGTGCCGCCGCCGATGCCGATGCCGATGCCGAAGCCCCCGTCCGCCTGCTCGGGCGTGTCGGCGGCGTTGTTGTCGGCGACCACGTTGCCCGCGATCACCGCGCCGTGCTGCGGGGCGAGGGCCTCCAGGTCGTTGGAGTTGACCGTGACGCCGACCCGGTTGCGGACGACGCGATTGCCCAGCACCGACAGGCCGTCCGAGGCATTGGTCAGTTCGATGCCGACCGCGTTGCGCTCCACGGTGTTGCCGCGGACGACGGTGCCGCAGGGCTTGCACTGGCCGACGTAGATGCCGGAGTCGGCGTGCCCGGAGGCGTAGGAGTCCTCGATCACGCCGTCGCGCGCGTCAAAGGCGTAGATGCCGTAGAGGCCGTTGTTGTATGCCGTGACCCGGGTCGCGCGGAAGCCCCGGACGGCAGGGAAGCGGGTGGTGTCCAGCGGGTCGTAGGCGGAGCCGCCGGCGCCGCGCTGCTGCAACCGCTCGTCGGTGACGCCGGTGAACAGCACGCCGTTGGCGAGGTAGCCGTGCACGGTGAGGTTCTCGACCACCGAGCCGGCGCCGGTCACGGTGATGCCGTTGGCCAGACGCACACCGCCGTCGAAGACCACCTTGTTGCGGTCCGTTCCGCGCAGCACCAAGCGGGGCTTGGTGACGCGCACGCTCTCCCGGTACACACCCGGGCCGATCAGCACCGTCTCGCCCTCACGAGCGACGTCCACCGCCTGCTGCACCGAGGGGAAATCCTGCGGAACGCGCAGCACGCTGCCCGCCGGATGCCGCGCATCGCCGGACGTCGACCCCGTACCGGAGCACCCGGTGGCCGCCAACGCGACCGAGACGACCAGCACCGACAGACGCAGCGCCGCCCGGAATACCTCCGCCGGGACTGCCCAACGGTTCAACAGGCGCTCTGCAGACAGGGTTTGCATGGCAGATGTTTTATCGTCTCCAATAGGCCTATGCCCACCGAACAGGGAAATGCGCAGGATCCACCCCGACCCGCGGCAACCGGTTTCGGGCGGCGTCGGGCACTGCTCGCAGCCGGAGCGGTGCTCGCAGCCGGGGCCGGCGCGGCAGCCGACGAACTGACGAGGGGCGACCGGACAGCCGGCCGTGCCACCTCGGGCGCCCCGCCGACCGAGGCCGCGATTCCCTTCCACGGCGCCCGACAGGCAGGTGTTACGGCGCCCCAGCAACCGGCGACGCACCTGCTCTCCTTCGACCTCCCCCGGACCTCTGCCGCCACCGACCGGAAGGCCCTTCGCAACGTCCTCGGCGCGCTGACCAGCACGCTCGCCACCGCAGCCGCCGACGCCCCGCCGGACCCGCGACTCCAAGGCGGTGGCGCGACCCGGCTCACCTCCCTGGTCGGCATCGGCCCCGCTCTCGCCGCTCGGCTCGACCTCAACGTCCCCGCCTCACTGGCGGAGTTGCCGCCGTTCCCCGGCGACCGCCTCGACCCGCGCCGCAGCAACGGCGATCTTCTGGTCCAGCTGTGCGCGGCCGACCGCTGGACGCTCACCGTCGTCGCCGAACTCGTCGGCAGGGCCGCACACACCGCCGGCGCCGTGCCGCGCTGGACCCAGTCCGGCTTCCTGCCCCACACGGCCCCGGGCACCACCCCGCGCAACTTGTTCGGCTCCAAGGACGGCACCGCCAACCCCGATCACGCGGCGGCCGAGCAGTGGGTCTGGGGCCCACCCGGAGCCCACGGGGACGGCACCGTTCTGGTCTACCGCAGGATCCGCATGGACGTCACCGGCTTCGCGGCCCTCTCCGAGGGCCGGCGCGACCGGGCGATCGGCCGCCGTGCCCACGACGGCGTCGCCCTCAGTGGCACCTCCGAGCATGACGAGCCGGACATCTACGCCAAGAACCCCGACGGTTCCTACGTCATCCCCGCCACCGCCCACGTGCGTCTCGCCAGCCCCCGCTTCGACGGCGGTGCCCGTATGCTCCGCCGCAGTTACAGCTACGACGACGGCCCGACCGACCGCGGCCTTCTGTTCTGTGCCTTCATGCGCGACTCCGCCCAGTTCACCCGCGTCCAGAACCGCCTGGCCGGCCGCGACGCCCTCACGCCGTTCCTCCAACACCGGGCCTCGGCCGTGGCCTACGTCCTGCCCGGCGCCACATCCGCCGGGACTCTCGGCGAACAGCTCTGGACATGAGGTCCGCCGCGCCAGGCCGGTCGGCAACGGCGATCCCGAGCACGACCGAGCCCCGTTGAACACCGTGAGGCCGCGACGCGTCGTCCCGCTCACCCGCCCGCGCTCCCCTATCTCACACTTTCCGACGGGAGAGCGGGTCGGGGCACTCGCCGGACCTCCACATGCGCACACCGCCGGACGAAGATCCTCCACCTCCGGCTCCGCATACCGGCGCTCCGCGGTGCTGATCCCTGGCCGAACTGTCTGCTGCTCGTCTACCCGTCCTCGGTGGTCCCGGCCGGACCGCCGGTCCGTACCGGAAAGAGCTTGGACCAGCGTGCTTCCTCCTCGCGCTGCTCCTGGCCCCGTCGCAGCCGCGCCTGGACGGTCAGGGACACCACGGCGGTGGTGCCGGCGACCGCCGGCAGCGCGGCCACGACCGGAGCGACCGGCATGAGCAGCAGAAGCATCGTGAGGGCCGCCGATCCCCACGCGGTCAGTACGGCGGCCGCGGCCGGCCGCCGGGAGCGCGGCCGGTCCTGGCCCGCTCGCAGATCGACATAGGCAGGCAGGTACCAGACGTTGCCGGACGCGAGGAGCACGACGACGCCGACCGCCAGAACACCGTGGGACATCGGGCAGCACTCTCCTGAGGGCGGGGTTCGGGGACGGGGGACGGAAGGGTCAGTGCGGTACAGCGGGTTCGAGTTCGAGCGCGGCGATCTCCGGATGGTGCAGATCGAGGGCCGGGGACTCGCTGCGGATGCGGGGCAGCGAACTGAAGTTGTGCCGGGGCGGAGGGCAGGACGTGGCCCATTCCAGGGAGCGGCCATAGCCCCAGGGGTCGTCGACGGTGACCTTCCGGCCGTACTGGCTGGTCTTCCAGACGTTGTAGAAGAAGGGCAGGAACGACAGTCCGAGGAGGAACGAGCCGATGGTGGAAAGGGTGTTGAGAGCGGTGAATCCGTCAGAGGCGAGATAGTCCGCGTACCGGCGCGGCATTCCCTCGGCTCCGAGCCAGTGCTGTACGAGGAACGTGAGGTGGAAGCCGACCGTCAGCACCCAGAACGTGATCTTGCCCAGGCGCTCGTCGAGCATCCTTCCGGTGAACTTCGGCCACCAGAAATGGAATCCGGCGAACATCGCGTACACGACCGTGCCGAAGAGCGTGTAGTGGAAGTGGGCGACGACGAAGTACGAGTCGGAGACGTGGAAGTCCAGGGGTGGTGAGGCCAGGATGACGCCGGTCAGTCCGCCGAAGACGAAGGTGATCAGAAATCCGGTGGTCCACAGCATCGGCGTCTCGAAGGACAGCGATCCCTTCCACATCGTGCCGATCCAGTTGAAGAACTTCACTCCGGTCGGTACGGCGATCAGGAAGGTCATGAAGGAGAAGAACGGCAGCAGTACGCCGCCGGTCACATACATGTGGTGGGCCCAGACGGTGACGGACAGTCCGGCGATGGCGATCGTCGCGGCGACGAGACCGATGTAGCCGAACATCGGCTTCCGGGAGAAGACCGGAATGATCTCGGAGACGATCCCGAAGAACGGCAGCGCCAGTACATAGACCTCGGGGTGGCCGAAGAACCAGAAGAGGTGCTGCCACAGAAGCGCGCCTCCGTTGGCCGGGTCGAAGATGTGTGAGCCGAACTTCCGGTCCATCTCCAGCGCGAAGAGCGCAGCGGCCAGGACCGGGAAGACCAGGAGGATGAGTACGGCGGTCAGCAGTACGTTCCAGGTGAAGATCGACATCCGGAACATCGTCATTCCCGGGGCCCGCATGCAGATGATGGTGGTGATGAAATTCACCGCTCCGAGAATGGAACCGAATCCGGAAAGCGCCACACCCATGATCCACATATCGGCGCCGATGCCCGGTGAATGCGTGGCGTCGGACAAGGGGGCATAGGCGAACCATCCGAAGTCGGCGGCGCCCTGCGGGGTGAGGAACCCCGCGGCGGCGATCAGCGATCCGAAGAGGAACAACCAGTACGCCAGCATGTTCAGCCGCGGAAACGCCACATCGGGTGCGCCTATCTGAAGCGGCATGAGCCAATTGGCGAATCCCGTGAACAGCGGCATCGCGAAGAGCAGCAGCATCACCGACCCGTGCATGGTGAATGCCTGATTGAACTGCTCGTTGGAAATGATCTGCGTCCCGGGGCGGGCGAGTTCGGCGCGCATCACGAGTGCCATCGCGCCGCCGATGAGGAAGAAGACGAACGCGGTGACGAGATAGAGCGTGCCGATCTGCTTGTGATCGGTCGTCGTGAGCCACGAGACGACGATCCGCCCGCGGGACGACCGGCCCGGCAGCTCGGTGCCGGGGGGCGTCGCCGGCTCGCCCGTGACCGCCCGGGTGTCTGCGCGGCCGTTCCTGGCGGAGGGCGTGTCGGCGACGGCGGCTCCGGGGTCCGGGGGCACCGGCCCCTGTGCGGGGGCGACTCGATTGCCCTGCGATTCCATTGCGTCCACCGGACCGTGTCCTCCAGCTCTTGCGGCTCTTCGAGCGCTCCCCGCCGCACGGGCGGAGGGGAGCGGTCGGAAAGGTCCGGCGGATCACGAGGGGACGGACCGGACCTTCCCGGCCGCACCATGCTGTCCGTGCCCCTCCAGGCCCTCCAGGGACCGACGGGTACCGTCCGCGGGGCCGACCGGCCCTACTGCCGGTCCCTCAGGCGGCCGACCGGCCTCACCCGGGCCGGTCCGGGAGGCGGCAGTGCACCGCCGGGCCCTCGTCCCCGTGGCTGTCGTAGGCTGACCGTCCGTGGACCGGTCCCAGCCCTGCGGTGATCCGGTGAGCGATTTCCCGGCATACGACACACGGATCCTGAGAGCGGCGCCCCGATGACAGAAACAACACCCACCGCGCCCGGCGGCTCCCCCTTCAAAGTCCCTTCTCCCGGCTCCGCCTCCCCCGCCCCCGATTCGCCCGGAGCCCGCTGCTCCGTTACGGCGGCCTGGCCCCAGCCCAGCCGGCCGGACAGGATGCGCAGTCTGCTGGATGCCGTGATGAGTCTGGGCCGGGGCCTGGAACTGCCCGAGGTGCTCCGCGGGATCGTGGAGGCCGCGGTGACCCTGACCGACGCGGAGTACGGGGCGCTCGGCATCGTCGGGGACGGGCAGAAGCTGCTGGAGTTCCTGCCGGTCGGCATATCGGAGCAGCTCGCCGCCGTGATCGGCCAGACGCCGTGCGGGCGCGGAATCCTCGGTGAGCTGATCCATCACCCGGAGCCGCTGCGGCTCACCGATCTGAGCAGCCATCCCCGCAGTTTCGGTTTTCCGCCCCATCATCCCCCGATGCGCACCTTCCTCGGGGTGCCGGTACGGGTTCGGGACGAGGTGTTCGGCAACCTCTACCTCACGGAGAAGCGGGGCGGGGTGAGCTTCGACGCCGACGACGAGGCGGTGCTGACCACCTTGTCGATCGCGGCCGGGGTCGCCATCGACAACGCCCGCATGTACGACGAGAGCCGTCGTCGGGAGCGGCGTCTGGAGGCACTGGGCGAGATCACCCGCACCCTGCTGTCGGGGACGGACGCCGACGAGGTGCTGCATCTGATCGCCGAGCGGGCGATGGAGGTGGCGGGCGCCGACCGGGCCGCGATTCTGCTGCCCACGCCCCCCGCGTCGCTCTCCGGGGCCTCGGAGACATCCGGGGCCGAGGCACGTCTGACCGTTGCCGTCGCCCATGGCAGGGACGCCGAGCGCGTGACGGGGCTGTCCGTACCCGCGCGGGGATCACTGGCCGGACTCGCCGCCCGTACGGGGACACCGGTGCACTGCTCCGATGTCCGTTCCGATCCCCGGGCCCACCCGTTCGGCGACGGTGCCGAGGACGGTCTGGGCCCGGTGGTGACGGTGCCTCTGCGAGTCGACACCGGGGCAAGGGGCGCACTGCGTCTGGGGCGGCCGGTGGACCGCCCGCCGTTCGACGACACCGAGGTCGCGCTCGTCTCGGGCTTCGCCGACCAGGCGGCCATTGCCCTGGAACTGGCCCGTAGGCGGGCCGAGTCCGAGGAACTCGCCGTCATGCACGACCGGGACCGGATCGCCCGCGATCTGCACGATCTGGCGATCCAGCGTCTCTTCGCGACCGGGATGACCCTCCAGAGCACCACGCGTGCCATCGCGGACCGGCCGGACGCGGCCGAGCGGGTCAGCCGCGCGGTGGATGATCTGGACACCACGATCCGGATCATCCGGTCCACCATCTTCGATCTGCGGACGGCGGACGGTTCGGGCCGCGGCGGGCTGCGGCACCGGATGGCGGAGACCGCCCGCTCGGCGGCGCACGCCCTCGGCTTCCGGCCCTCCGTGCGGATCGACGGGCCGGTGGACACCACCGTCCCGGACGAGCTGGCCGAACATGTGGTGGCGGTCGCCGCCGAGGCGGTGTCCAATGCCTCTCGCCATGCCCGTGCCACTCGTATCGGCATCGTGCTGTCGGCCGACGACGCGGTGACCCTGACCGTCACCGACAACGGCATCGGGATCCGGGACGGTGTCACGACCGAGTCCGGGACAGGAGCATCGGTCGATGCCGGTGAAACGGCGGCCGAACGCCTCGGAGGGCTGGCCAATATGCGTACGCGGGCAGAGCTCTGCGGCGGCACACTGGCGATCGAACGGCCGGCGGACGGCGGCACCCGGATCACCTGGCGCGTGCCGCTCCACGACTGACGCCCGAGCGTCCGTCAGCCGCGTGGGTCCGGGGACCGGCCCTGGCGGTCCTTGATCCGGCCGACGAGCATCGCGGCCTGGATGCGGCGGCCCACGCCCAGTTTGGCGAGGATCGAGGAGATGCGGTTCTTGACGGTCTTCTCGGCCAGGAAGAGACGTTCCGCGATCTCACGGTTGGTGAGGCCCTCGCCGATGAGGTCCAGGATCTGCCGTTCCCTGGGCGTGAGTCCGTCCAGTTCCGATGCCTCCGACGCCTCGGCGGGGGGTCGTTCGGTGCCCCGCAGCCGTGCCATCACGCGGGCGGTCGTCCGCGGATCGAGCATCGAGGTGCCCGACGCGACCGTGCGTACGGCGGCGATCAGATCGGCCCCGTTGATCTGCTTGAGCACGTACCCCGCGGCGCCCGCCATGATGGCGTCGAACAGCGCCTCGTCGTCGTCGAAGGACGTCAGCATCAGGCAGGCGAGTTCGGGCATCAGGGCGCGCAGTTCCCGGCACACCTCGATACCGGCGTGGTCCCCGCCCCGGTCGTCGCCGAGGCGTACGTCCAGCACGGCGACCTGCGGTCTGCTGGCCGGTACGCGGGCCAGCGCCTCCCGGGCGTCGGACGCCTCGCCGACGACCTCGATGTCGTCCTCGGCCTCCAGCAGATCGCGTACGCCGCGCCGTACGACCTCGTGGTCGTCGAGGATGAAGACGCGTACGGGGGCCGCGGACGGCGACGGGGTCGTACGCGACGGGGTCGTGCTCAGTGGGGAATTCGCGAACTCATTCACATCGTGCTCGATCGGTTCGGGGAGAGGGCCGGAAGACAGTATGTGCCCGTCCCGGGGCCCGTTCCCGCCGGGGTGCGACAGCATGGTGAACGGCGTCTGAACAGGGCCGAAAGGCCCTGTGGCCGGGGGCCGGTCAGCGGGCCGGACGCGGTGCCATACTGACGCCGCCAAGATCGTCCGGGCGCCACGGACATCTCCCTTCCCGGCCACCCCACTGCGCTGCACCGAGGAGTCACCGGCCCATGAACACCCCGAGCGAGGACTACCACGCACTGCTCGCACGGCATGACGCGATGCGGCTGCGACGACGCATCCTGGCCCCGTCCGGCAGCCGTGCCGAAGTGTGGAGCGCCGAGGCCCCGCAGGCGTACGACGGAACGGCCGACCAGTCGCTGATCGGCGACTCGCTCCCACTGGTGAACCCGCTGGAGGAGCTGATCGCCGAGCTGTACCGGATCCTGTTCGAGCGGCATCCGTATCTGCGGTCGCTGTTCCCCGAGTCGATGGCGTTCCAACAGGCCCATCTCGCAGGGATCTTCCGCTATCTGATCGGCAATCTGCACCGTACGGACGAAATGATCAGCGTCTTCGGGCAGTTGGGGCGCGACCATCGCAAGCTCGGGGTGCGCCCCGCACATTTCGAGGCCTTCGAGGCCGCGTTGATCGAGGCGCTGCGCGTGCGCGCGGGCGCCCGGTGGACCCGTGCGCTGGAGCACGCGTGGCTGCGGATGCTGCGGCTGGCCGTCTCGGCGATGGTCAGGGGCGCGGACGAGGCGATCGCCGAACCGCCCAGCTGGGAGGCGACGGTGACCTCGCACGAACTCCGCACGCCCGATCTCGCGGTGCTGCGGGTACGGCCCCATCAGCCCTACGCCTTCGAGGCCGGGAGTTACGCGTCCCTGGAGTCGCCGCTGCTGGAACATGCCTGGCGTCCCTACTATCTGGCCCGCGCGCCGCATCCGGACGGTGAACTGGAGTTCCACGTACGGGCCCGGGGCTCCGACGGGGTGAGCGATGCGCTGGTGCACAGCACGCGGGAGGGCGGCGCCGTCCGTCTCAGCGCCCCGCGCGGCGGGCTGGCCCTGCCGGATCACCTTCCGTCCTCGGAGATTCTGCTGATCGCCTCCGGTACGGGCTGGGCCCCGATGAAGGCGTTGCTCCAGCGGATCGACGCCGACCGGTCCCGTGCGCACCGGGTACGGCTGCTGCTGGTTCCCGCCGCGCCGGAGGAGAGGGCGGCGGCCGAGGAGATGTACGACGCGGCGTACCTGGAGGCGTTCCGGCGCGGACGTCCCTGGCTGACCGTCGTCGCGGCCGATGCGGCGAGCACGCGCTTCGCGGGTGCCGGGCTGCGGGCCCTGAACGGAATACTGCCCCCGCATCCCGGGGCCGCCGCCCGGCAGCACGCCTTTCTGGCCCTGGCCCCCGAGGCCGCCACGACCGGGCCGGCGCAGGCCGTGGCCGCGCGGCTGGTCGCCGCCGGAGTACCGGCCGCGCAGATCCATCACGAGACCACCGGCATCGTCGCGGTCACAGAAATGTCTGCCAGTACGACCAGAACCGGACTGCTATCAGCATGACGATGGCCAGGCACCAGGTCACCGGCACCACGAGGGGGAACTCCAGCACCGCCGCGACCAGGGCGCGCGGGGCGGGCAGGACGCCATGGCGCAGGTTGTGCACCGTGGTGTGCCAGAACATGAAGATGGTGGCCACCCACACGAGCATGCACCAGAGGCAGAGGGCGCCTATGTCGAACAGGGCCTGTGTCATCAGCCACATGCAGAAGCCGACCCCGAACAGCGTGCCGAGGTTCAGCCCCAACCAGTACCAGCGCCGATAGCGTGCGCCTGCGAGCAGGCCCGCGCCGGTCCCCATCACCGCTCCGAAGGCGACCAGCCCGATGAGCGGGTTGGGAAAGCCGAACACCGACGCCTGCTCGCTGCGCATCACACTCGTGCAGGACACCACGGGGCTCAGCGAGCAGGCGGGCACGAAGCCGGGATCGGCGAGCAGTTCGAACTTGTCGATCGTGATGACGAACGAGCCGAGCAGCCCGAGCGCGGCCGTGATGACCAGCAGCCACCCGAACCCGCGCCTCGCCCCGGCGCACTCCCGGTCGTGGCCCGTCCCGGACGCGCCGGCGCGGACCCGCTCGTCGGCCTCGGGTCCTTGCGCCGTCCTCCCCGTCCCGCGTTCCGGCAGTCTCATGTCCGCACCCGTACGGAACCGTCCGGCCAGACGACCTCCACCCGGATTCCTCGCGCACGCGCGAAGGCAACCAGATGGGCGGTGGCGTCCCGGCCGTCCGACGGCGATCCGTCCCACACGGCGAGCACGGTCCGGCATGTCTCCACCAGCCGTTCATCGGCGCCGACACACGCGTCGCGGTCGGCCGGATCGAAGGCCAGCAGCCGTACGTGTTCGGCCAGGACCAGCAGTTCGCCCGCGGCCGACCGGTCCCGCTCGGGCAGCACCGCGGGAACCGCGCCCTGAGCCGGCAGCAGCACCGTCAGCTTCCGCCCGGCCTCCCGGGCGGCCCGCCCGAATGCCAGCGGCAGCCCCGCGCCGACCCGCACCAGGGCGGCGGCACCTTCTGCCAATCGGTCCAGCCTCGCTCTCAGTTCGGCTTCCACCAGTTCCAGGGATCTGTTGCTGAGGTCTCTGTGCCCGACGACTGCGATCACCGTGTTTCCCTCCTGCGCGCACCCGCGGCGTGCGATGCACCGCAGTGAACCCATCGGAGGTCCGACGCCGCTAGGGCCGTTCGGCCCTGGGGCCGTTCGGCCCTGGCGTGGGGACGGCGCCACCCGGTGTACTCGTGCCTCAGGTGAGCAGACCAGGAGACGAGGCAGCCCCGTGAACCACTCATGCCATCAGTCGCCCCAGCCGTCCGTGCGCACGGCCGTGACCGCGCCACCGGAGGCGGCACCGTTCCCGGGTGCGGCGGCCGCAGGTCCGCGCCGCACGGTCGAGTTGACGGGTACCCAGGCACTGAGCCTGCTCGGCGGGGCGTCGCTCGGGCGGATCGTCTTCACCCAGCACGCGCTGCCGGCCATCCGACCGGTGAACCATCTGCTGGACCACGGTCAGATCGTGATCCTGACCCATCAGGACTCGGATCTGTTCGCCCAGGCCCGCGACCATGGCGACCGGGGGGTCGTGGTCGCCTACCAGGCCGACGACATCGATCCGCTGACCCATCTGGGCTGGAGTGTCGTCGCCACGGGCTACTGCCGGCCGGTCGCCGATCCGGACGCGCTGTCGCGTTATCGGCGGCTGCTCCGCCCCTGGCCGGGCCCGGTGATGAACTGTGCGGTACGCATCCGCCCGCATCTGGTCACCGGGATCCGGCTGGTCGCCTGACGCGAGGCGCTCCGCGCCGGCCGGAACGACGGTACGGAACCGCACCCGTGCGGTTCCCCGGCCGGAATCGAAGCACTTCACGCCCCGCTCGCTGATCGGCAACTCCCTTCGCAGGCAGGGAGTTGACCGCTGCTCAAGCTCCGGGAGGCGGGCCGGCCCGAACCAGGGTCACGGCTATTTAGGTTAGGCTAAGCTAATCGCGTGAACAGGGTGCGGGGCGGCGCGGTCGTCGTCAAGTTCGGCGGCAACGCCATGGTGGACGCGAGCCTGCAGCGGGCCTTCGCCCGGGACGTCGTGGAGTTGTGGCGGACCGGCCTGCGCCCGGTCGTCGTACACGGGGGCGGGCCGCAGATCAGCGCGATGCTCGACCGTCTCGGCCTGGAGTCCCGCTTCGAGGCGGGCCTGCGGGTGACCACCCCGGAGGCCATGGACGTGGTGCGCATGGTGCTGAGCGGACGGGTCCAGCGGGAGCTGGTCGGTCAGATCAACGCACACGGGCCCTTCGCGGTGGGCATGACGGGCGAGGACGCGCACACGATGACCGCGGTGCGGCGTCCGGCCTGGGTGGACGGCCGGCCGGTGGACATAGGTCTTGTCGGCGACATCGTGGACGTGAACCCCGGCATGGTGCGCACCCTTCTGGAGCAGGGGCACATCCCGGTGGTCTCCCCCGTGGCACGCGGCGAGGACGGACAGGTCTACAACGTCAACGCCGACCTCGCGGCGTCGGCCCTGGCCGTGGCCCTCGATGCCGAGCGGCTGGTGATGCTCACCGACGTGGCAGGGCTGTACGCGAACTGGCCGCACAGCACCGAGGTGATCGAGCACCTGACGGCCGACGCGCTGGAAGGACTGCTGCCCGGACTGGCCGGCGGGATGCTGCCGAAGATGGAAGGCTGCCTGCGGGCCGTCCGCAGCGGGGTGCGCTGGGCGCACGTGCTCGACGGCCGCGTGCCGCACGCGGTGCTGCGCTGCGTCCTCGGCGAGACCCGCCCCGGCACCACCGTGGTTCCCGACGACAGCCAGGATCGCCACAGCAGCACCGTATGACCGCGGCGGACGAACCGCCGCCGACGCGCCGCCGACGCGTCGCCGAAGGGCCGCACCGACGGAGTGCGGCGCGCACACGCGCGCCGGCCGTCACAGGACCTTGGTGAGGATCCGCGCGTTGCGCCGGGGATCCAGGGACTCCGCCCAGGACGAAGGCGCCAGGCGCGCGGTCGTGGGCGCGAAACCGTACCGGAGGAAGAGGCCGCCACCGCCGGTGGTCGCCGTGAACAGGGCACCGAGCGACTGGGCGCGCGCCATGGCCAGTACCGCACGCGGGAGCCCGGCGCCGACTCCGCGCCCCTGACTGTGCCCGGCCACGCAGAAGTTGTAGAGGACACCGACGGGCCCGCGGCTCTCCCCGGGAACGGCCGGGTGCACGCGCAGGCCGACGCACCCCTCGATGGGCTGCCCGGGGGGCTGCGTCACGAGGAAGTCGGCGGCGTGGGCGGCGTAGAGGGAGGCGGGCCGCTCCCGCAACGCCCCCGAGTGCACGAACGGCCGGGCCAGTGCGGCGAGTTCGACAGCGTCCTCCTCATGCGCGGAGCGCACGGAGGAGGACGGCACGGGGAGCGCGTGCGGCAGCGGGGCGCGGTGCGGCGTGGCCGTGATCAAGACTTTCCTTACTCGGTTCACGATCGGGGACCGGCTCATCGCCGTGTCGCTCCGAGGCGAGGAACGGGAGCATCGACGGGCCCGTCCCGCGGGCGGCGGCGGGGCGATTCGCCGCGCGGGGTCAGTCGGTGGATGCCGCGAGGGAACGGGGGCGCAGATCGGTCCAGTTGGTCTCGACGAACTCCAGGCACGCCTCCCGGGAGTTCTCATCGAAAGCGGTCGTCCATCCCCCGGGAACCTCGGCGAAGGACGGCCAGAGCGAGTGCTGCCCCTCGTCGTTCACCAGGACCAGGAAGCGGCCTTCGGGGTCGTCGAAAGGGTTGGTGCTCATATGTCAGTGCCTCCTGGGCCCGACGGGCCGGTGACGGCCGCGTCATGAGTGTGCGTCAGATCGTCGGTGCGGGTGGAATCAGAGACGAGGGGAGCCAAAACATTAGGTTAGGCTCACCTAATACGAGATGAGCCTAACCTCTCGCCCTTCCCCCTCACAAGGAGATGCCGATGCGCCTGGTGATCGAACGGCTCCGCACCGAGGACGGCACGAACGCGCCCCCGAGCACGTTCCTCCGGACCACGGCCGACCGCCTCACCGGCCGGCCATGACCGTTCCCGACACCGGCCTCAGGGCCGACGAGGAGAGCGTCTTCGCCGAGTTCGGACTGCCCGGCACACCCGGCACCGACGCGTTCTGGGCGGCTGCCCGGACGCCCGCCCCGGTGCCCGACGGCGACGGCGGCTGGCGGACCCTGTTCCTGTGGCGCGGGGCCGGGGCCTGCGTCGACTTCGAGAGCTGGTCACAGCCGGTTCCGCTGCGCCGATGGGCCGGCACGGACTGCTGGTACGCCGAAGTACGGATGCCCGCGCGGCTGCGGGTGACCTACCGGATCATCGCGGGCGACGCCGCCCACGCGGACCCGTTCAACCCGGTCGGGGCCGGCGCCGACCGGTCCATCGCCGCGACCCCGGACGCCCCGGCCCAGCCGCACTGGCCCGCCGTCGGCGCCGACGACGTCCTGCCCCTCCCCCGCACCCGGCTCCGCTGGAGCAGCGACCGGCTCGGCGGACGGCGCACCGTGCGCGTGCACCCGGCGGGCGGTGGCGGACCGGTGGTCCTGCTGCTCGACGGGGACGACTGGCTGCACCTGCACCCGGCCATGGCCGCGTTCGACTCGGCCGTCGCCGGTGGCGGGATGCCCCCCGTCACGCTCGTCTTCCTCCCGGCCAAGGACAGGGCGGCCGAGTTCGGGTGCAGGCCCGAGCTGTGGGAGGCGGTCCGGGACGAACTGCTGCCGCTGGTTGCGGAATCCGGCGTACCGGCCGACCTGGACCGGTTGGTGGTCGCCGGGCAGAGCCTGGGCGGGCTGAGCGCGCTCTACGCGGCGCTGGAATTCCCGGACCTGGTCTCGCGCGTCGCCCTCCAGTCGGCCTCCCTCTGGTGGGCACCCGGTGCCATGGACCTGGCGGACCCCCTGGGCGGCCCGGTCGGCGGCGCCGTCGCCGCGCGGCTGCGGCAGAACCCCGACCTGTCCCGTCTGCGGTGCGCGTTCGACGTGGGGGAACACGAGACGCGGATGCTGCCCCACTGCGAACTGGCCGAGGAACTGACCGAACGGGCCGGTGCGACGGTGCGGGTCTCGCGCTCGGCTTCGGACCACGACCGGGCGGGCTGGCGGCACGCCCTGCTCAGGGACGTCGCCTGGGCTCTCGGCTGAGCGGTTCCGGGGACGTGTTCGGGCACGTCCCCGGAACCGCCCGGCGCTTCACCGGGCCACGGCCAGGCAGTAGTCGGCGTCGCCGGCCAGGAGGTTGCGGTGGGTGTCCTCGGCGGTGATGACGCCGTCGTCCAGGACGAGGACACGGTCGGCGGCGTCCAGCAGGGCCGGACTGCTGGTGATCACGACCGTGGTACGGCCGCGGCGCATCTTCGCGACGTTGCGCGCGACGAGCTGCTCGGTGACCGCGTCGACGGCTGTCGTCGGGTTGTGCAGGACCAGCACGTCGCTGTCGGCGGCCAGGGCACGGGCCAGGGACAGCCGCTGCCGTTGCCCCCCGGAAAGGTTCGCCCCGCGGTCGCGGACCGCGTAGTCGAGCCCGTCGCGGTGGAGAGCGACGACATCGGTCAGCATGGACGCCTCGACGGCCTCGGGAATCCGCCGGCTGGTGCCCGACGGGTCGATGTTCGTGCGGAGCGTGCCCGCGAAGATCTCCCCGTCGTACGGATTCACCAGCATGTGCTCGCGGACCGCCTCGATCGACAGCTCCGCGATCGGCTGCCCGCCGAGCCGCACCTCTCCTTCGTACGCGTCGGGCGCGACGTTCACCGCGAGGACCGACGCGAGGTCGGCCGCCGCACGCGGCTGGTAGACGGCGACCGCCACGAACTCACCGGCGGCCACCTCGAACTTCAGCCTGCGCAGGGACCCGTGCCGCACGCAGTCGACCGTGAGGCCTCCGCCCTCGGCCGGACGCTGCGAGCCCGGCGTCGCCACCGGCGGAGCGGAGAGCACCAGCGCCATCCGCTCGGCCGACGCGCGCGCCATCATCACGTACTTGGGCATCTCCGAGAACATCTTGAGCGGTTCGATGATGAACTGCGCGAGGCCCACGGCCATGACCAGTTCCCCGATGGTGATCCGGCCGTCGAACGCCAGCCCGCCCGCCGTCAGGGACACGGCGGCGGCGAGGACCGCGTTGAGGGCCAGCGCGGTGCCCGCGTACGTGCCGTTCACCCTGGCGACCGTGATCGCCTGGCGCCTCGCGTCCGTGCTGACCTTCCGGTAGGACCCGAACGCCGCGTGGTTGCCGCCGAAGCCGTGCAGCGGGCGCAGGCCGATGATCAGGTCGGCGACCTTCGCACCCGCCCGCGCCACCCGGGCCTGCTGTTCGCGGGTACTGGCCCCGATCCGCCTGGACATCACGGCCAGGATCGACAGGATCGCGACGGTCCCCACGACCACCAGCAGGCCGAGCCGGATGTCGGCCAGGGACAGCGCGACCGCCGCGACCACCACCGCGACCAGGGAGCTGACCAGCAGCGGCACCACCTCGACGATGTCGGCGGTCTGGTCGGCGTCCTCGGTGGCGATGGTCAGCACCTCGCCGGACTTCAGGTCGACGTCCCTGGCCACCGGCTGGAGCCCGCAGGCGGCCACCTGCACCCGCCAGCGGTGCGCCTCGGTCGTGTTGGCCTTCTGCAGGACGCGCATCCCGAACCGCCACGACAGCGACACGGTCGTGATGATCACGGCCAGCGCGCCGATCGACAGGCCGAGCGCGCTCGGGCTCCGGTCCTGCATGGTGTGCTCGACAATCATGC
The DNA here is from genome assembly GCF_042731715.1 of Streptomyces sp. NPDC059832. Lineage (NCBI taxonomy): Bacteria > Bacillati > Actinomycetota > Actinomycetes > Kitasatosporales > Streptomycetaceae > Streptomyces > Streptomyces sp. NPDC059832. The sequence goes on from NZ_JBHWIY010000009.1 coordinate 94,517, forward strand.
CGAGCGCGATGGGGAAGGCGGTCTCCCCCGCCTGGTACAGGCCCATGAGGACGGTGCCCCGGACCATGGCGCCGACGTTGCGGCGCAGCGCGGTCCGCAGGATGTCCGACCCCGGCCGGGGCCGCTGCGTGTCAGGAGTTTTCATCAAGGTGGCGGGCAATCGCTTCCGGGGTTCGCAGGGTGAACAGATCACGGATCGTGATCACAGGACCGTACTCACGGCGGAGCAGCCCGGTCAGCCGCACCGCCAGCATGGAGTGCCCGCCGAGGGACACGAAGTCGCTCACCGCGCTCACCTCGTCGTCGTCCAGGTCCAGTGCCTCGGCGAAGAACTCGCACACCGTGATCTCGTTCCCGGTCTCCGGGCCGCGCTCTCCCCCGGTGGTCAGCGCGCCGAGCGGCCTGGCCTCCGGCAGCGCCTTGGTGTCGGCCTTCCCGTTCACGGTCAGCGGGATGCTGTCGACCTGGGCGAAATGCGTCGGGCGCAGGAAGTCCGGCAGCCCGGCGCCCACTTCGGCGGCGACCCGTGCCAGGTCCGCTCCCTCCAGCACGAGATAGGCGGCCAGCCGGTACGCGCCGTCGACCTGCGGGTCGGGCTGGGCGACCGCGGCGGCGAACCGCACCGCCGGGTGCGCCGCGAACATGGCCTCGACCTCCCCGGGTTCGACCCGGTGTCCGCGGATCTTGACCTGCTGGTCGGTGCGGCCCAGGTACGTCAGGTTCCCGTCGGGCCGGCGGACCACCAGGTCGCCGGTGCGGTACATGCGCTCGCCGGGCCCGCCGAACGGGCACGCCACGAAGCGGTGGGCGGTCCGGGCGCTCTGCCCGAGGTAGCCGCGCGCGATGCCGATGCCCGATACGTACAGCTCACCGGGGACCCCGTCGGGCAGCGGCCGCAGCCACGGGTCCAGCACGTACACCTCGGTGTTGTCGATCGCGACGCCCACCACCGGGTCCTGGCACTCGAAGGTGCCGACGCCGAGGGTGTTGATGGTGTACTCGGTGGGCCCGTACAGGTTGTAGCCGACCGTTCCCTCGGTCCCGGCGAGCCGCTGCCAGAGCGTCGGGGTGACGGCCTCGCCGCCCAGCAGCACCAGCGCCGGCCGCCGTGCCGGGTTGTCGAGCAGGCCCTCGGCGACCAGCTGCTGCGCATAGGTCGGGGTCACGTTGATGACATCGATCCCGTGCTCACGGCAGTACTCGACCAGCCGGGGGGCGTCGCGGCGCAGTTCCTCGTCGCAGATGTGGACCTCGTGGCCGTCGGCTAGCCACAGCAGTTCCTCCCACGACATGTCGAACGCGAACGACACGGTGTGCGCGATGCGGAAGGCCCGGTGGCCGTGGTCGGCGAGGACCGGTTCGAAGATCCGCCGCTGATGGTTGATCAGCATGTTGGTGAGCCCGGCGTACTCGGTCACCACGCCCTTGGGCTTCCCGGTCGAGCCGGAGGTGTAGATCGTGTACGCGGGGTGCCGCAGGCGGTCCGGGTCGTCCGGCGCGAACGTCACGTACGGATCGGCCTCGGGCAGCGGACGGTCCAGCTCGATGAGCTCGCCGCCGAGCCGGGGCGACACGGCGCTCACGGTGAGGATCACCTCGGGCCGGGCGTCCGCGACGATGGTCGCGATCCGCTCGTCCGGGTGGTCCAGTTCCAGCGGTACGTACGCGGCGCCGACGCGCAGCACGGCGAACAGCGCCACGATCGAGTCGAGGGAGCGCGGGATCGCGAGGCCCACCATCGTCTCGGGTCCGATGCCCCGCCGCGCGAGCACACCCGCCACCGCACGGCTGCGGTCCCGGAGTTGGGCGAACGTCATGGTCGAGCCGTGGGCGACGAGCGCGACCCGTTCAGGATCGCGGTCCGCCGCCCGGTCGAAGCGGTCGACGACGGTGTCCGTGCCGACTTCGGTGCGCCCGGCCGGTCCGGGGGCCGGGGCGAGGCCCGGAAGCGCGCCCACCCGTCCCGTCGACCGGGCCAGGTCCTCCAGCACGCGGAGGTAGTCGTCGAGGAGGCGACGGGCGCCCGCGGGGTCGTCGTCGCGGTGCTCCAGCTTGACCGTGAGCCGGTCGCCGGGCGTGACGACCCAGGTGAACGGGTAGTGCGTGGAGTCGTCGGCCTGCACCGAGGTGATGCCGTGTCCGGCGTTCATCTCGGCGAACGCGTCCAGGTCCAGGAAGTTCTGGAGCACGAACAGGTTGTCGAACAGGGTGTCGTGCCCACTGGCCCGCTGGATCTCGCCGAGCCCCAGGTGCTCGTGCTCCATCGCCTCGACCCTGGCCGCCTGTACGGCCGACAGGTACGCGCCGACCGTGTCGTCGGGCCGTGCCCGGGTCCACATGGGCACCGTGTTGAGCAGCACACCGACGATGCCGGCGTGGCCCTCGCCCTCCCGGCCCGAGACGGTCACGCCGAACACGGCGTCACCGCGCCCCGTGTGTGCGCCGAGAAGGAGGCCGAACGCGCCGGTCAGCACCGTGTTCAGGGTGACGCCGTGCACCCTGGCCGCGTCCCGCAGCAGCTGTGACAGTTCGGCGGAGAGCGTGCGCACGAGAGCGCGCGGCAGGTCGTCCGACAGGGCCGGGGCCGGTCCGGCGAGCAGTGTCGGGCCCGGGAGCCCGGCCAGGTGCTCCGCCCAGAAGCGGTTCGACACCGCGGGGTCCCTGGCGTCGAGCGTCCGGGCGTACTCCTCGAAGCTCGGCACGGCCGGGGCCGCGGCGGGCGGCTCGCCCGCCACGACGGCCTCGTACGCGTCGAACAGGTCCCGCAGGACGATCTCCCGGGACCAGCCGTCCCAGAGCAGCAGGTGATAGCTGAGCAGCAGGCCGTCCCGGCCGTCCGGCAGCCGCACCACGGTCAGCCGGACCAGCGGCGGCTCGCCCGGGTCGAACCCCGACTCGCGGTCCCGGGTGCGCAGCGCCTCGACCTCCGCGTCCGACGTCGCGGCGATCGTGCGGACGTCGACCCGCCGGCCCGCCTTGAGGACCTGGACCGGATTGCCGTCGTCGTCGGTGGTGAAGCCGGCGCCCACGACCGGGTGCCGCGCGATCACGTACGCCATCGCCTCGGCCAGCGCGTCGGTGTCCAGGCGCCGCTCGAAGGTGAACCAGCTCTGCGCGACGTAGTGTCCGGCCGCGCCCGCCATCTGGGCCTGGAAGAACAGGCCCCGCTGGAGCGGGGTGACCGGTGCCGTACGCTCGGCCGTCGCGGCGGCGTCCGCGAGGTGCTCCAGCGCGCCGCGCCAGTGCTCGGTGATCTCGTCGGGTATGCCCTCGGCGAGGGTGAAGGCCGCGTGCAGGCTTCCGGTGGCGTCGTCGGTCCAGGCGTTGACCTCGACGGCGTACGGGCTGCCCTGGTCGGCGCCGGTGACGTGCAGCGCCCCGGACTCGCTGCCCCGGCCGAGGTAGTTGAACAGCACCTGCGGGCGGGCGTTCAACAGCGGTGCCGTCTGCGGGTTGAGGTATCTGAGCAGGCCGTAGGCGACGTGCCCGCACTCGTCCGGCTGGCGCTCGGCGACCTCGCGCGCCGCCGCGACCGGGTCGGTGTGCGCCGTGAGCCGCACCGGTGCGATGGCCGTGAACCAGCCGACGGTACGGGAGTAGTCGTGGTGTTCCAGGGCCGGGACCCGGCCGTGCCGCTCCAGTTCGATCGCGAGGTCGGTGGGCGTGGGCTGGACGCGGGTCAGCGCGGTGCGCAGGGCGCCGCACAGCAACTCGGTGAGACCCAGGCCGAATGCGGCGGGGGCGCTGCGCGTCACCCGGTCGCTCACCTCGGGCGCGAGCACGACCGTGGTCTCGCGCGGGCCCTGGACCTGGGGCAGCAGGGCGGGGGCCCCGAGCGTGGTGATCCAGTGTCCGAGGTCGTCGGTGACCCGTGCGGACCGCACCGCCAGCGCTTCGGCGTACTCGGCGTAGGACGTGGTGGGTGGTGCCAGGGCCGCCCCGCTCATGGCGGTGACCAGGTCGTCGAGGAGGACCAGCCAGGACACCGCGTCGACGGCGAGGTGGTGCGCGGTGACCACCAGGGTCCGGCTCGCGGCCAGCCAGGAGAAGGCGATGACGTCCCCGGAGCCGGGATCGAGCCGTCCGGCGGCCTCGTTCGCCGCGGCCGTCGCGTCGCGGGCGTCGGTCGGTACGACGGCGACCTCGCGGGCGGGTCCGGTACGCAGGGTCCACACACCGTGCCCGACGCGCAGCCGCAACCGGAGGGCCGGGTGTGCGGCCACGACGGCGTTCGCGGCGCGCCGGGCGTCGGCGAGGTCGGTGCCCTCGGCCGCCACCACTGCCCTGGCCTGGGCGAACCGGGCGAGCGAACCGCCCAGTTCCCGCTGGCGCAGGATGATCGGGGTGGCCGGCAGCGGACCGTCCTCGCGGCGGGACGGCGCGGACGCCACGGGCTGCGGGGCGCGCGCGGCCAGGTGGTCGGCGAGCGCGCGCGGGGTCTTCAGCAGGAACACGTCCCGGGGGGCGATCGGCAGGCCGAGTGCCCTGGCCCGGTTGATCACGGTGATGGCGACGATGCTGTCGCCCCCGGCGCCGAAGAAGTCGGTGTCGGCGTCCACGGCGACGCCGGGCAGTGCCTCGGCGAAGACGTCGACCAGTGCGGTGAGCGCGGAGTCGCCCGTGGCCACCGGGGTGTCGTCCTGTGCGGCGCGCTCGCCCAGGGCCTTGCGGTCCAGCTTGCCGTTGACCGTCAGCGGCAGGGCGTCGACCGTCAGCACCCGGCCCGGCACCATGTGGACGGGCAGCTTGGTGGACAGCAGCGCGGTGAAGTCGCCGGGCACCCGGCCCACGACGTGTGCGACGAGGTGGTCACCGCTGTCCGCCACGGTGACGGCCGCATCGACGACACCGTCGAGTTCCCTGACCGCCGACTCCACTTCGCCGAGCTCGATGCGGAATCCCTTCAGCTGCACCTGGTCGTCGGCGCGGCCGGCGAACTCCAGCTCGCCGTCGAGCGTGCGGCGGGCGAGGTCGCCCGTGTGGTACATGCGGGAGCCGTCGGCTGCGAACGGGTTCGCCACGAACCGGCCCGCGGTGAGCCCGGGTCGGCCCAGGTAGCCGAGCGACACCTGGTCCCCGGCGACGTAGATGGCGCCCACCCGGCCCGGCGGCACCGGCCGGAGCCGGTCGTCGAGCAGGTGGGTGACCAGGCCGGGGATCGGGCCGCCGATCGGGCTGACGTCGTCGCCGGGGCCGAAGTCCTCGTCGGTCAGCACCCGGTGGGTGACATGGACGGTGGTCTCGGTGATGCCGTACATGTTGACCAGCTCGGGCGTACCGGTGCCGTGCCGCTCGACCCAGCCGCGCAGCCGCCCGAGGTCCAGCGCCTCGCCCCCGAAGACGATCCGGCGCAGCGCCGTGGCCGGTTCAGCGGCGAGCCGGTCGGCCTCGACGAACTGGTAGAACGCCGAGGGGGTCTGGTTGAGCACGGTCACCCCGCGCTCGCGGACCAGCCGGTGGAAGTCGACCGGGGAGCGGGTCAACGCGTACTCCGGCACCAGCAGTTCGCCGCCGTGCACCAGCGCGCCCCACAGCTCCCAGACCGCGAAGTCGAAGGAGAAGGAGTGGAACTGGACCCATACGTCGTGCGGGCCGAAGCCCATGTCGGGCCGGGTGTTCGTGAGGAGCGTCACCACGCTGGAGTGCGGGACGGCGACGCCCTTGGGCCGGCCGGTCGAGCCCGACGTGTAGATGACGTACGCGGGATCGTGCCAGTCGGCCCCGGGCCCGGCGGTGGTGGCCTGTGGCAGCTCGTCGCCCTGGACCAGCACCCGGGCCTTCACGTCCGCTCGGGCCAGCAGGCGGGTGAAGCGGCCTTGCTGTTCACGGTCCACGAGTACGACCTGCGGGGCGGCGTCGGCGAGGATGTACTCCAGCCGCTCGTCCGGGTACGCCAGGTCCAGCGGCACGTACGCGCCGCCCGCGCCGACGACCGCGACCAGGGCGACGACCTGCTCCACGGAGCGCGGGACGGCGACGGCGACCCGTCGGCCCGGCCCGGCACCGGCCGCGCGCAGGGCCGAGGCCAACTGGTTCTTGGCGTCCGCGAGTTCGCCGTAGGTCAGGGACCGGGTACGGCCGTCGAGAGCGCACTGGGTGACGGCGGTGGCCGCCGGGTCACGGTTCGCGGCGGCGTCGAACAGCTCGCCCAGGGTCGCCGGGGAGATGCGCGCCGGGCTCCGGCCGGCCTCGGGGGCCAGATCGTCGACCAGGGCGTCCGGCCGGTCGAGCAGGCCGGTGAGGGTCCGGGCGAACGTGCGCAGGATCGCCTCGGCGCTCTCCCGGCGCAGCAGTTCACCGTCGTGGATCAGGTTGAAGCGCGGCCGGCCGTCGGTGGCGCTCTCCACCACCAGCGTCAACGGGTAGTGCGGGGCGCCCTCGTTGACGATGCCGGTGATGACCAGCTCGTCCTCGGGGCCGCGCAGCGCGTCCACGTCGGTCGCGACGTCGAACACCACCAGGGTGTCGAAGAGGGGGCCGGTGCCGGCCCGGCGGCCGATCCTCGCCAGTGAGACGTGCTGGTGTGCCAGCACCGTGCTCCGGTGTTCCTTCACCGCGGCGAGCAGCTCGCGCGCCGTGGTGGTGGCGGCCCACCGGGCGCGCACGGGGATCGTGTTGATGAACAGGCCCACCATGTCCTCGATGCCGGGCACCTCCGCGTCGCGCCCGGACACCGTGGAACCGAACACGACGTCCCTGCCGTGCAGGATGCCGCCCAGCGTCACCGCCCACGCGCTGTGGACGGCCACGCTCAGGGGCACGCCGGCCGACCGGGCGGCGGCGTCGATGTCGTCGGCGGGCTCGACGGCGGTGTCGGCGAACCGTTCGGAGGGGGTGTGTCCTTCGGCGACCAGCGAGGGACCGGTCAGACCGGCGAGTTCGCCGCGCCACACCCGGTCGCTCTCGTCGTGGTCGCGTCCGGCGAGCCAGGCCACGTAGTCGCGGTAGCCGCCGAGCGGGTACGCGGTCCCCGGCGCGTGGTACTCGGCCAGCAGCGCGCGGAGCATCGGCGGCACCGACCAGCCGTCGGCGACGATGTGGTGCACGGTCTGCACCAGGACGGTGCGGCCGGAGCCGGCCCGGATGAGCGTGTAGCGCATCAGCGGCCCGGTGGCCAGGTCGAAACCGGCACGGCGGTCCCGCTCGGCGTGGTCGCGGATCTCGTCGTCGGTGAGGGAGGGGCGGTCCAGCGTGGTGAAGGGCGCCTCCGCGCCGCCCTCGACGACGGAGACGACCCGGCCGTCGGCGAGGGCCGTGAACCGGGCGGCCAGATTGGGGTACAGCGTGAGCAGCCGGGTGGCCGCCGCCGCGAGCCGGTCGGCGTCGACGTCGCCGTCCAGCGTCAGCAGCTGCTGCTCGACGTAGCTGCCGGTCGCGTCGTCGTCGAAGACCGAGTGGAAGTACAGGCCCTCCTGCAAGGGGGTCAGCGGCAGGATGTCCCGCAGCGCCGGGCCGTCCAGGTCGTCGACGTCGGCCTGGGTGAGCCGCACCAGAGGGAAGTCGCTGGGAGAGTGGCCGCCTCCTTCGAGTGCGGCGAGGGCGGACAGGGCGGCCCGGAAGTACTCGCCGAGGGTGGTGATGTCCTCGTCGGTGAACATCCCCTCGGGCCAGGAGAGGGTGGTGACCAGCTCGTACGCGCCGCTCGCGTCGGGTTCGGCGATGGCGTTGAACTCCAGGGCGCGCGGCATGCGCATCCTCGGGTCGCGCTTCTCGCCCAACTGCCCCGTGGTGCCCGCGAGCTGCCAGTCCCCGGCGGCGCCGGCGTCGAAGCGGCCCAGGTAGTTGAACAGCACCTGCGGTGCGGGCGTGGTCAGTCCGGTGTCGGTCAGATAGCGCAGGGCGCCGTAGGAGACGCCGTTGCTCGGCACCTGGGCGAGGTCCTCCTTGACCGCCTTGAGGGCGGCGGCCAGGTACGCGGATGCGGTGAAGTCGGCTGCCGCGCCGGGGTCCACGGTCACCGGGAACAAGGTGGTGAACCAGCCCACGGTCCGCGACAGTTCCGGCTCGAAGCCGGCCGCGTCCGCCACGTATCGGCTCTCGCGGCCGTGTCCCTCCAGTTCGATGTGGGCGAACGTCTGGTCCTGCCCGCGGTCGCGGCGCCACCGGGCGAGGGTGACGGCGAGCGCTGTCAGCAGTACGTCGTTGACGCCCGCGTGGAACTTCGCGGGGATCTGGCCCAGCAGCGCGGCCGTGTCCTCGGGCCCGACGGAGAAGGTCCGTGTCCGCTCCCGGGCGACGGTGTCGGCCTCGGTCCGCGTACGTCTGCCCAGTGGTGCGTCGGCTCCCGGCAGGGGGCGCTGGAAGTGGGTACGGTCGGCGTCGAAGGCCGTGCGTTCCAGCAACTGGGTCCAGCGCCTGAACGACGTTCCCACCGGCGGCAGTTCGACCGGGGCGCCCGAGGCGTACTGGCCCCATGCCGTGGCCAGGTCGTCCATCAGGATCCGCCAGGACACGCCGTCGATCACGACGTGGTGGGCGACCAGGACCAGTTGCCGCGCCTCGCGGCGCCACACCGCGCGCAGCATCACGCCGTGGTCCGGGTCGAGCCCCTCGGTGGCGAGCGCGACACACTCCTCCAGCGGGCGGTCGCTCTCCTGCCACCCCACGACGGCCCGGCCGGCCTCGGGGATGCCGAAGCCCCAGCGGTCGCCGCGCACCAGCCTGGCGCGCAGCATGTCGTGCCGTCCGAGCACGGCGGCGAGGATCGCGTCGAGGGCGCCGGCGGTCAGCTCCGCCGGCGTGTTCAGTACGACCGACTGCACGAAGCCGTCGATCGCGTCCGTGGTCCGGCCGAGCCACTGCACGATGGGTGATCCCACGACGGAACCGGTCGCGACATCGCCGTGGTCCACGGCGGAGACGTCCTCGCGGCTCGCCACCGCGGCCAGCGCCCCGAGGACGCTGTGGGTGAAGATCTGCCGCGCGGTGACGTGGAGCCCGCCGTCCCGCAGTGCGCTGAGCAGTGAGATGGCCAGGATGCTGTCGCCGCCGAGCTGGAAGAAGTCCTGGTCGACACCGGCCCTCTCCAGCCGCAGCACCGACGCGACGGCCGCGCACACCGCCCGTTCGTTGTCGGTGGCGGGCGCCACCACGGAACCCGTGCCGATCGCGGGCTCCGGCAGGGCGCCCCGGTCGAGCTTGCCGTTCGCGGTGAGCGGGAACTCCTTCATCACGACGAGATGGGCGGGCACCATGTACTCCACCATGTGCCGGGCGGCCCACTCCCTGACCTCGTCCGCCCGCAGCTCCTCGTGGCCGGCGGCCGGGATCACGTACCCCACCAGGTAGGTGCCGCCCGCGGCGTTCTTCTTCGCGACCACGCAGGTGTGCCGTACCCCGGGGTGTTCCGCGAGGCCGACCTCGACGTCCTCGATCTCCAGCCGCATGCCGCGGATCTTGATCTGGTTGTCGGCGCGGCCGAGGAAGTCCAGCGACCCGTCGGGGGCGAACCGCGCCAGGTCACCGGTCCGGTACAGCCGGGACCCGTCCTCGGCGAAGGGGTTCGCCACGAACCGGGACGCCGTCAGGCCGGGCGCGTTGACATACCCGCGGCCCAGGAGGAGCCCTCCCGCGTACAGCTCGCCGCCGACCCCGACCGGGACCGGGCGCAGCTCGTCGTCCAGCACGTACAGCTGGGTGTTGGGGTTGGCCCTGCCGATCGATGTCGACAGGCGTTCGGCCGCACCCCGGTAGATGACGTGGGAGACGCCGATGGTCGTCTCGGCCGGGCCGTAGCCGTGGTACAGGGGGATGCCGAGCCGGGCGCGGAACCGCTCGTACAGCTCCGGTGTCAGCACCTCGCCGCCGCACCACACGTGCCGCAGGCTGTCCAGGCGGCCGGAGTCGCCCGCGATCTCCAGCAGCACGTCCAGCATGGACGACACCAGGTAGGTGAAGGTGACGCGCTGCTCGGCGATGACGCTCAGCAGGTGGTGCGGGTCGCGTTCACCGCCGGGCCGCAGGATCACCAGCCGGCCGCCGGAGACCAGCGGCAGGAAGATCTCGTTGATGGAGATGTCGAAGGACAACGGCGCCTTGAACAGTGACGCGTCGTCGTGGCCGAAGCGCAGGATCTCGTCGACCTGCCACAGCAGGCGTTCGCTGATCGCCTCGTGCCGGATCATGGCGCCCTTGGGCCGTCCGGTCGAACCGGACGTGAAGATCACGTACGCCAGGGCCGTGCCGGGGACGGTCGCCTCCGGTGCCTCGGCGGGGTGGGCGCCGAACCTCCAGTCCCCGAGGTCGACGGCCACGGCGTCCGGTTCGCCCGCGCCGTGCTCGCCCGATTCGTTGAGCTGGAGCATGACCCGGGCGTCCTCGACGACGACGGCCCGTCGCGCGGCGGGCCACTGCGGATCGAGCGGCACGAACGCGCACTTGGCCTGGAGCACGGCGAGGAGTCCGATGACCATGTCGGCGGAGCGGCCGAGCGAGATCCCGACGACCTGCTCGGAGGTGAGGCCGCGTTCGATCAGATGACGGGCCAACTGGCTGGAGTATGCGGCTGCCTGGCGGTACGTCAGTGACCGGTGCTCATCGACGATCGCGACGGCGTCCGGCCTGGTGCGCGCCTGCTCGCGGAACATCTCCATGATGGTCGGGCGGACCCGGTCGGCCCGGGTGTCGTTCCACCCGGCCAGGGCTTCGAGCCTCGCCGCCGGGCCGGACGGGCCGATGGTGCCGATGGGCCGGTCCGGGAAGTCGGCCAGGTCGTCCAGCGCGAGCTGCGCGTCGGCAAGCACGACGCCGCCGGGGACGGTGATGCTCCGGCCGTCCGCGCCGACCTCCCAGTCGCCGCTCCCGGCACCGCCGTTGTCGACCCACGCCAGGAGGTCGGCGAAGAGCGTGCCGGGGGTGAGGTCCATGCCGTCGGGGCCGAGGCCGGTCGCCCAGTACGACAGCCCGATGGCACACGCTTCGGCGACGGTCCGGTCACCGTAGTCGCCGGTTCGACGGCGCACGTCGGCCAGGCGGGCGGGAGAGAGAAGTACGCGCGGGGCGCTCGGTTCCGTCATCGAAGACTCAGCATCCTTCCGAGGTATGAAAGTTAGCCTAACCTCACTGAGGTTCACCTAACTACCCTCTCTCCAGGCGCGCCACAGCCGCGCGTACTGGCCGCCCAGAGCCACCAGCTCCCCGTGCGTTCCCTCCTCCACCACGCGTCCCGCGGACAGCACGGCGATCCGGTCCGCCGCCATGGCCTGGGTCAGCCGGTGCGCCACGAACAGCGTGGTCCGGCCCGAGCACGCGGCCAGCACGGCCCGCTCCAGCTCGGCGGCACCCTCGCTGCCCGCCTCCGCGGTCGACTCGTCGAGCACCACCACCGGCGAGCGGCCCAACACCAGCCGGGCCAGGGCGATCTGGGCGACCTTGGTGACATCCAGGCGCTCGCCGCCCTCGCCGACCATGGTGTCCAGCCCGTCGGGCAGCAGCTCGACCCACCCGTCGGCCCCGACCGTGCGCAAGGCGTCCATCAGCTCGGCATCGCCCGCCCCGGGCGCGGCGAGCCGCAGGTCGTCGGCGAGCGGGCCCGAGAACACGTGCGTCTCCTGCGTCAGGATGCTCACCAGGGCCCGCGCCCCCGCCTCGTCCAGACCGGCGAGGTCCTGCGACCCGATGCGCACCGACCCGGCCTGCGGGGTCCCTGTGCCGGCGATCAGCGCGGCCAGCGTCGACTTGCCCGCACCCGTCGCCCCCACCAGGGCGAGCGAACCACCGGCCGGGATGGACAGGTTCACATCCCGCAGGACCGGTTCGTCGGTGTCGGGATAGCTGAAGGTCAGGCCCTCCACCGTCACCGGACACGGTCCGGTGTCCGCGGCCGGGACGGACACGTCTCCCACCAGCCGGTCCTCCGCGGGCTCCCCCAGCACCCCGACCAGCCGGGTGAGGCTCGCGCCCGACTTCTGCGCCTCGTCGAAGGTGAACATGATGGCGCCCAGCGGGGTGAACAGCCGGTGGAACATCAGCGGGGCCGCCGACACCTCGCCCAGGCTGGCGGCGTCGGCCTCCAGCAGGGCGTACCCCACCACGACGATCAGGGTCAGTCCGATGAACTCGGCGCGGTTCTCCCTGCCGACGAACCGTCCGAAGAACCGGAACACTTCGACGCCGTACTCGCGCACCCGCCATGACTCGTGGGTGACCTTCTCGCGGACGGCGCCCTCCATGCGGTACGCCCGGACCGTGTCGATCCCGTTCAGACCACTGATCAACGCCTGCGCACGGTCGGCCTGGGCCGCCCGCTGCTTCCGGTAGAGCGGTGCGGACCGGGGCAGGTACCACCGCAGGGCCAGTGCGTACGCGGGCAGCGCGCCGGCGCCTGCCAGGCCGAGCCGCCAGTCCAGTCCGAACATGCCCGCAGTGGCGATGACGACCAGCACACCGGCGGAGAACACCGTGGGGATGGCGGCCCGGATTCCCTTGGACAGTACGGCCACGTCGTCGCCGACCCGGGACAGCACATCGCCCCGGCCGACCTGTTCGACGCGTGCGCTCGGCATCCCCAGCACCGCGCGGACGGCGCCTTCCCGCAGCCGGGCGAGCAGATCCGCTCCCAGCCGTCCGATCAGATACGTCGACACCGCGGTGGCCACCGCGCCGAGCAGCGCGGCGGCCGCCATCAGTACCCCGATCCTGACGAGCACCGAGCGCGATTCGCCACCGACCACCCCGTCGACCACCTGGCCCAGCAGAAGCACGGGGAGCACCTGGAGCGCCGCCCCGGCCACCGTGGTGACCAGGGTGGAGGCCGTCAGCCACGGGGCCCGGCGGCAGTGCGTCGCGACCCATCCGGCGGCCTCGCCCCCCGTCGCCGTGCGCAGGGTCGCCGGGGCGACGGAGGTGTCGGTGACGCTCACACGAAGACCAAATCTCTCCGGGGACGGGGCAGTCCGATCGGCATTTCTAGTCGACCGACTTGACGAGTTCGTCGATCGCGTAGGGCAACGACAGCAGGGTGCCCTGGGACATGGCCGCGCCGACCGCCGGTCCCTCGCTGTCCAGCAGGTACGACACCTTGCCGTTCTTGACGGCGGAGAGGTTGGCGAACAGCTTGAACTTCTTCAGCGCCTCCGTGTCCGCCTTGTCGTTGATGACGAAGATACGGTCGACGTCGACCAGGTCGATGCGCTCGGGGGACAGCACGGTGAAGAACTTGCCGTCCGCGATCGTGTCGATCTTGGTCTGGTACTTGAAGCCGATACCCGTCACCAACCGTCCGCGCACGTCGGTGGAGGTGAACGGTCCGACGGAGTCCTTGTACCAGGACAGCGCCACGGCGGTCTGGTCGGCGAACTCCGGGTGCGCCTTCTTGGCCGCGTCGAGCTTGCCCTGGATGCCCTGGACCAGCTCGGTGCCCTCGTTCTCCTTGCCGAGCGCCTTGGCGATGTGCAGCGCGTTGTCCTGCCACGGCGCGCTGAAGGGCTCCTTCTCGCCCTTGGTGCGGCCCACCGTCGGGGCGATCTTGGAGAGCTTCTCGTAGGCGGCCCGGTCGATCTCGGAGTAGACCGCGATGATCAGGTCCGGCCGCAGGGAGGCGATCTTCTCGTAATTGGGGCCCGAGTCACCGTTGTTCATGATGACCTCGGGGCGGGTGTCGCCCCACTTGTCCTTGACCCAGGGCCACTGGGTGTTGATGTCGGGGGACTTGCCCGCCGGGTTCGGGTACTGGTCGACCATGCCGACCGGCTTGATGCCGAGCGCCAGGATCGCCTGGTCGTCCGTGTAGCCCACCGAGACGACGCGCCGGGGAGCCTTGGTGATCTCCGTGGATCCGAATGCGTGTTCCACGGTGACCGGGAACGCGCCCGAGGCGGCGGCCGGGGCGTCGTCGCCCTTCTTGTCCGCCGAGTCGGAACCGCATCCCGCGAGGAGGCTGACGCCCAGGGTCGCGGCGGACAGTATCCCCGCCACCCGCCGCCAGGGCCTCACGCGCGTCGTTCGATGGAGAAGCATCCGGAATCCCTTGCTTTCACACTGTCCACTGCACCTCTGTGTAAGGGCAGCCAAACCTTATCCTGCACAAGTGAGGCCAGCCTAGCCTAACTTCTGAATCACCCTCCGCCGGGCACGAGTTGGGCTCTCGCCCGCACCCGCACGCCACAGGGGGCTACGGGTCGAGCCGGACGTGCGTACGACCGATCGGCACGATGAGCGGCCGATCGCCCACCGGGTCGTCGATCACCATGGCGTGCAGCCCGAACGCCTCCCGCAGCAACTCGGCGGTGATCACGTCGCGCGGGTGCCCCTGCGCCAGGACGGATCCCTCCCGCATCACGATGAGGTTGTCGCTGTAGCGCGTGGCCAGATTGAGGTCGTGCAGCACCATGACCACGGTGCACCCCGACTCGTGCAGGTCGTCCACCAGGTCGAGCACATCGATCGCGTGCGCCAGGTCCAGATAGGTGGTCGGCTCGTCCAGCAGCAGCAGGTCGGTGCCCTGGGCCAGCGTCATCGAGATCCAGACGCGTTGGCGCTGTCCGCCGGACAGCGAGTCGACCGGGCGGCCGGCCAGCTCGGACACCCCGGTCATGGCCAGCGCGCGCTCCACGACGCCGGCGTCGTCCGAGGACCACTGCCGCAGCCAACTCTGGTGCGGATGACGCCCCCTGGCGACCAGATCGGCCACCGTCAGCCCCTCCGGCGCGACCGGTGCCTGCGGCAGCAGACCGAGCCTCTTCGCCACGTCCCTGGTCCTGAGCCTGCCGATGTCCTCGCCATCCAGCACGACCGCCCCCTCGGCCGGCTTGAGCAGCCGGGTCAGGGTGCGCAACAGGGTCGACTTCCCACAGCCGTTGGGACCGATGATCGTGGTGATCACCCCTGGCGGGATCACCACGTCGAGATCGTCGATGACCGTGCGGCCGCCGTATCCGACCGTGACCCCCCTGGCTGCCAGCCGTGGGACGTCCTCGACCCCGGTCCCGGTCTCGGTGATGAACTGAGCGGCCACAAGCCCCCCTTGTCTAGGTTCGCCTTACTTCTTGCCGTCTACCTCAGGTTCGCCCGCACCAGCAGATAGACGAGGAACGGGCCGCCGATCGCGGCGGTGACCACACCGACCGGGAGAGTGATCGGCAGCGCGGTGCGCGCGACCAGGTCCGAGCCGATCAGCAGCAACGCCCCCACCAGGCCGGAGGCCACCATCGGCGGCGTCGGGAACTTCGCCAGACGCATCGCCACCTGCGGAGCCACCAGGGCGACGAACGGGACCGGGCCCGCCGCGCTCACCGCCACCGCGGCCAGCAGGACCGCGCACAACAGCAGGACCGCCCGCACCCTCGAATACCGGACGCCCAGCCCGGCGGCGACCTCGTCGCCGAGGTGCATCGGCTTGAACTGGAACGCGACACCCGCCACCACCACGATGAGGACGAGCGTGCACCAGAACGCCACCCGGACCTGGTCCCACGACCGGTCGTCCAGTGAACCGACCAGCCACGCCTGGGCCCTGGCCACGTCCCTGATGTCGGCCGACACCAGCAGCCAGGTCGTGATCGCCTCCATCACGGCGCTCACCGAGATACCGATGAGGATGAGCCGGAAGCCGTCGATCCCGCGCCGCCACGCCAGGAAATACACCAGCAGCCCGGTACCGAGACCGCCCGCGAGCGCCGCCGCGGGCAGGCCCACCGAGCCGACGACCGCCGCGGCGGTCCCGCCCGACACCGTCACCAGGAACACCGCGACCGCGCTCGCTCCCCCGGTGATGCCCAGGATGTCCGGACTGGCGAGCGGATTGCGCGCGACCGACTGCGTGATCGCCCCGGACATCCCCAGCGCGACGCCCACGACGAGACCGGCCAGGGCACGCGGCATCCGCAGATCCATGACCACGAACTCGTCGACCTGTTCGCCCCGGCCGAGGATCGTGGCGATCACCCTGGACAGGCCGATGGGGAAGTCCCCGACCCCGATGGAGAGGCAGAACACCAGGAAGGTCGCCGCCAGCAGCAGCAGTGTGACCAGGACGAGCCAGGGCCGCCATACGAACGACACATGGCCGAGCCGTACGCCCGGCGCCACCGATGGGTTCACGTCTGTCCCGTTCATGCGTTCCTGAACTTTCCCCGCCACACCAGAATCGCGAAGAACGGGGCGCCGAGAAGGGCGACCACCACACCCGCGTCCAACTCGCCCGGCCGCACCACCAGACGGCCCACGATGTCGCAGACCAGCAGGACGACAGATCCGAGCAGACCCGCGTACGGCACCAGCCAGCGGTAGTCGGGGCCGGTCAGGTACCGGGCCACATGGGCCACCATGAGCCCGAGGAACGCGATGGGGCCGCAGGCCGCCGTGGCCGCACCCGCGAGCAGGGTGATGGCGACGATGCCGATGGTCCGGCTCAGCGCGATGTTCACTCCCAGCCCCCGCGCCACGTCGTCGCCCAGGTTGAGCAGGTTGAGGGCGGGCAGGGTGATCAGCGCCAGCACCAGTCCGGCCGCCATGAACACGGTCACCGGCCAGATGACGTCGAATCCGACACCGGCCACGGAGCCCGCGTTCCAGAACCGCAGCGCGTTCAGCGACTTCTGGTCGCAGAGCGCGACCGCCGTGGTCATCGCCGCGAGGAACACCGTGATCCCCTGCCCGGCCAGGGCGAGCGTCAACGGATTGCCCGCCCCCCGGCCGATGCTCGCCAGGCCGAAGACGACGACGCCGGCGACTCCCGCGCCCGCGAAGGCGAACCAGACGTACTGGAACGGGTCGGCGAAGCCGAACACGGCGATCACCGACACCACCGCGAACGAGGCGCCGGAGTTCACCCCCAACAGACCCGTATCGGCTATCGGGTTGCGGGTGTACCCCTGGATCAGCGCACCGCCGACCCCCAGCGCGAGGCCCGCCACGACCGCGAGCACCGTCCGGGGCACCCGCACGGTCTGCACGATGAGCCTGATCTCGGTGAGCCGCCGGTCGGCGTCGGGCTCCGCGAACAGTCCGTGCCAGACCTCGGCGGGACTCAGCGCGCGCGTGCCGACGGCCAACGACACCGCCGCGGCGATCACGAGGATCACCACGAGCGCGACCAGGCCCACGACCCGCCGCCTGCGGGCCTCTGTCGTACCCCCGGGCGCGGGGCGCTCAAGTGCAGTCGTGCGCATGTCGACGTTCGCTATCCCTTTGCTCCGGTGCCGTCGACGACCGGCCGGGCCTCGTCGGAGGCGGACTTGACGCCCCGGTCGAGCAGTGAGTCCAGGATCTCGCCGACCCGTATCGCGGTGTTGGACAGCAGGGAGGTCGTGATGCCGTGCGTGTGCTCCGTACCGCCCTGCAGATAGATGCCGCAGCGCAGACCGGGGTCGGTCGAGACGCGGTAGTCGCGCTCGACGCGGACGCGGCCCTCGTCGTCGCGCAGGCAGCGGTCGGCGACCTCGCCGAGGAGGCCGAGGGGGTCGGCGGGGCTGTAGCCGGTGGCGAACACCACGACATCGGCGTCCAGGAGCGTCTCCTCGCCCGTGACGAGGGACTTCACGGTGGCACGGACGCCGTCGGGCGTCTCCTCCACGTCGCTGACCCGGGACACGTTGAGGAAGCGCAGCCGTTCGGTGCCGAGGACCTTCTCCTGGTACATCTGCCGGTACAGGTCGTCGATCAGGTCGATGTCCACCACGGAGTAGTTGGTGTTGCCGTGGTAGGCCATCAGCCGGCTCTTCACGCTGTCGGGCGCGGTGAAGTAGTCGTCGACCGCCCCGGGGTCGAAGATCCGGTTGGCGAAACTGCTGTCGTCGGCGGGACTGTAGCCGTAGCGGGAGAAGACCGCGCAGACCTCGGCCTCGGGGAAGCGGCGGTGCAGGTAGGCGACGTTCTCGGCGGCGCTCTGCCCGGCACCCACGACGACGAACCGCGAGGGCGAGGTGCCCTCCAGGCCGTCGACCTTGCGCAGCAGGTCGGAGTTGTGCCAGATCCGGTCACCGCGCTCCACGCCCGCCGGCATGAGGGGGCGCAGCCCGGTGCCGATGACGAGGTTGCGGGCCCGGTGGACCTCCAGCCCCTCCCCCGACCGGACGGTCACGTCCAGGTACTCCACGGCACCGTCGTGGACGAAGGGCGTGACGGCGACGACCTCGTGGCCGTAGGAGACCATGTCGTCGACCTTGGCCGCGGCCCACTCGAAGTAGTCGTGGAACTCCACCCGCAGCGGGAAGAGGTTCTTGTGGTTGATGAAGTCGATCAGCCGGTCCTTGCTCTGCAGGTAGCAGAGGAAGCTGAACTCGCTGGCCGGGTTCCGGAGCGTCACCAGGTCCTTGAGGAAGGACACCTGCATGGTGGCGTCGTCGATCAGCATGCCGCGGTGCCAGCCGAAGCTCGGCTGCTGCTCGAAGAAGTGAGCGGTGACCGGCTCCTGCCTGCCGACGCCTGAGTTGTGCTCGCTCAGCGCAATCGCCATGGCCACATTGGAGGGGCCGAAGCCGATGCCGATCAGGTCGTGGACCAGTGGTGCGTCGCCAGGAAGAACCTGAGACATGTCACTCCCATCGTGCGGGAAAGCCGCCTGTCAGGCGTAGGGAAAGTACGAAAGATGGGCACGCCGACGGAGCTGCCCAGAAAACTTAGGTGAGCCTAAGCTAATCACACGATGTTGTCGATAGGGCAACCAGGCATCGGGCACTGACGATCCGTCAACTAGAGCCCGAAATCACCCTGTTGCAAACTAAGGTAAGCCTTGCTTTACTTGCTGCCGGTCTATCCCTGCCCTGAGGAGGAACCCCATGCGGGTCGTCATGTTCGGTTACCAGACCTGGGGGCACCGCACCCTGCAAGCCCTCCTGGACTCCGAGCACCACGTGGTACTGGTCGTGACGCACCCCAAGAGCGAGCACGCGTACGAGAAGATCTGGAGCGATTCCGTCGCCGACCTCGCCGAGGAGCACGGCGTCCCGGTGCTGATCCGCAACCGCCCCGACGACGACGAGCTGTTCGAGCGCCTCAAGGAGGCCGACCCGGACATCATCGTGGCCAACAACTGGCGGACCTGGATCCCGCCGCGGATCTTCGGCCTCCCCCGCCACGGCACGCTGAACGTGCACGATTCGCTGCTGCCGAAGTACGCCGGCTTCTCCCCGCTGATCTGGGCCCTGATAAACGGCGAGTCCGAGGTGGGCGTCACCGCGCACATGATGGACGACGAACTCGACGCCGGCGACATCGTCCGCCAGGATGCGGTTCCGGTCGGTCCGGCGGACACCGCCACCGACCTCTTCCACAAGACCGTCGACCTCATCGCCCCGGTCACCATCGGCGCACTCGACCTCATCGCCGCCGGGCAGACGGAGTTCACCAAGCAGGACCGCTCCCGGGCGAGCTTCTTCCACAAGCGGTCCACCGAGGACATCCGCATCGACTGGAGCTGGCCGGCGGAGGACCTCGAACGCCTGGTCCGCGCCCAGTCCGAGCCGTACCCCAGCGCCTTCACCTTCCACAGGGGCAAGCGTCTGGAGGTCCTCGCCGCGGTGGTCTCCCAGAACCGCTACGGCGGTACGCCCGGCCGCATCTTCTACCGCGAGGGCGAAGGCGTGGTGATCGTCGCCGGAGCCGACGCCCGCACCGGCCGCAATCACGGCCTGGCCATCACCCGCGTACGGACCGAGACCGGCCGGGAGCTGCCCGCGACGGAGTACTTCACCTCCATGGGCGGCTATCTGACCGACCGCCCCTGACGCACCGTCACCACCGCGGCCCCGTGGCGCCTCCCCCGGGCACCCTCAGGAAAGGGCGCCCCGCTCGAAGTCGAGGAGCCACTTGAGGGTGCGTTCCCGGGAGGCTCGCACGTACTCGCCCGCGGCGGCGTCGGCCCGTTCCGGTCAGGGGGTCGCCGCGGACACGACGTAGACGACCGGGTTCATCGGATCGGTCATGTTCACCGTGATGTCCTGGGCGGGCCGCGGTTCCTTGTTGGTGTGCCTGGTGCCCGCCCACTCGACCCCGGGGCCGAACGTCCAGCCGGAGACCTTCTGGTCGCGGGCGCCGATGGTCACCTTGCCGGCCTCCAGGTCGGAGCGCCCGCTGCCCATCCGGCCGAGGAAGCGGTCGAGCCCGGCGGACGTGGTGCGGAACTCCACGTACAGCCGGCTGGCCTTCCAGTTGTTGGTCTCGTAGTACTGCACGTCCAGGGAATTTCCGGGCATCGGCAGTTCGAAGATCCGGCGCTGCAGCCGGGACGGCCAGCCCTCCCGGAGCCCCTGCGCGGAGGCCTCGGCCTCCTTGTTCTGGCCGGCGCGGCGGCTCTGCCCGGCGGAGATCAGCAGATAGCCGGCCGGGATGCCGATGAGCAGCACGATGATGGTCGCCGTGATCAGCCGGCGGCGGATCATCCGGCGCCGGTCCTGCGGCGGCCGGCGGTCGTCGGGCGGCGAGGACTGACGCGGCAGGACGGGGTGCTCGGCTGCGGTCATGTGTCTGGGGATCCCTAGGAGGTGCGGGTGTTGCGCGTATTGCGGATGGTGCTCGCGGCCTGGTCGTAGATCTGGGCGTACCGCTCGTACCGCTCGACGCGTCGGCGATTGGCACGGCGGAATCTGCGGGCCACCAGCCGGGCCAGGTCCGCGGCGCCGACCATACCCGCCTCCGGGCCGAGCTGTGCCTTGGCGATCCGGGCCTCGGGCCGGTAGCCGCGGCCGGTGAGATGGCGCTTGAAGGCGTCCCTGGCGGGGCCGATGAGCAGGTCGTCGGCGGCGCTCACACCGCCCCCGATGACGAAGCAGGAGGGGTCGAGCGCGGCGGCCAGATTGGCGATGCCCACACCCAGCCACTGGCCGATGTCCTGGAGCAGCTCGACGCACATCGCGTCGCCCTCACGGGCCAGTTCGGTGATGAGGGGCCCGGTGATGTCGGGGATGTTGCCCTTGACGCGCTCGATGATGCCGTGCGCCACCGGGGAGTCCGCGGCGGCCAGCTCCCTGGCCTCCCGGACGAGCGCGTTGCCGGAGCTGTACTGCTCCCAGCAGCCGCGGTTCCCGCAGGGGCAGCGGTGCCCGCCGGGCACCACCTGCATGTGGCCGAACTCACCGGCGACGCCGTACTTGCCGCGCTTGACCTGGCCGTCCTCCAGGATCGCGCCGCCGATGCCGGTGCCGAGCGTGATCATGACGAGGTGGTCCTCGCCGCGGCCCGCGCCGAAACGCCACTCCGCCCAGGCGGCGGTGTTGGCGTCGTTGTCGACCATGACGGGGACGACGAGGCGGGAGGCGAGGGCGTCGCGCAGCGGCTCGTCGCGCCAGGCGAGGTGCGGGGCGAAGAGCACCTTGGAGCGGTCCGCGTCGACCCAGCCGGCCGCCCCGATGCCGACGGCGTGCACATCGTGCCGGTCGGAGAGGTCCAGGACCAGCTCGACGATGGTGTCCTCGACGACCTTGGGGCTCTTGGACTTGTCCGGCGTCTCGGTGCGCAGCTGCTCCAGGATGTTGCCGTCGGCGTCGACGACGCCCGCCATCACCTTCGTACCGCCGATGTCGATGCCGACGGTGGGTACCCGCGGTGCCGTGAGGTGCGAGCGCCGCTCCCTGGTGCCCACGGTCCGCAGGACGGTGGCGCGGGCGGAGCCGCGGTGTGTGAAGTCGCGGTACGTGCTCATCGTCCCTGCGGGGTCTGGGGGAGCCGGGGGCGGTGCTCCCGGCGGCGGACTGCGCCCGTCGGGCTCGATTCTGCCACTGCCGGGGCACCGGGGCTGGCGGACCGGTGCGCAGGGGGCCGGTCCCGGCCGGGGCTACTCGGGCTTGCCGGGGAGCGGGTGGCCGCCGAGACGGGTCGGTGCGGGGGCCCGTTCCAGCTCGTGGCTGAGCTCCTCCAGCTCGCTGCCGCCCGCCATCTGGCGGGTCAGCTCGTCCAGAGTGATGCTCGCGCTGGTGTGGCTGCCGGACATGGCGCCCCGCTTCAGCAGCACGAAACGGTCACCGACGAGATACGCGTGGTGCGGGTTGTGCGTGATGAGGACCACGCCGAGACCCGCGTCGCGGGCGGCCGCGACGTACTTGAGCACGACCCCGGACTGCTTGACGCCCAGTGCGGCGGTGGGCTCGTCCAGGACGAGCACCTTGGCGCCGAAGTAGACGGCCCGCGCGATGGCGACGCACTGGCGCTCACCGCCGGAGAGGGTGCCGATCGGCTGGTCGACGTCGCGCAGGTCGATGCCCATGCGCAGCAGCTCGGAGCGGGTCGTCTCGCGCATCAGCCGCACGTCGAGGCGCTTGAAGGGGCCGGCGCCGGTGGTCGGCTCGGAGCCGAGGAAGAAGTTGCGCCAGACCGGCATCAGGGGGACGACGGCCAGGTCCTGGTAGACCGTGGCGATACCGCGGTCCAGGGCGTCGCGCGGGTTGGCGAGGGTGGTCTCCTCGCCGTCGATGAGGAAGGTCCCGGCATCGTGCCGGTGCAGCCCCGCGATGATCTTGATCAGGGTGGACTTGCCGGCGCCGTTGTCGCCGAGCACACAGGAGATCTCGCCGGCGTGGACCACCAGCGAGACGTCCGTCAGGGCCTTGATGTTGCCGTAGAACTTGCTGACGTGGTCCAGCTCGACGAGCGCCCGGTGGGGCGCCTCCGGGTCGGCCGGTGCCTTGGGGGCCGTCATTTCGTCGCCTCCGCGCGCTTGCGTACCCATGCGTTGAGCAGGGTGGCCAGGAGCAGCATGGCTCCGAGGAAGAACTTGAACCAGTCCGGGTTCCACTCCGCGTACACGATGCCCTTGCTGGTCATGCCGAAGATGAAGGCACCGACCGCGGAGCCGATCGCGGAGCCGTAGCCGCCGGTGATCAGACAGCCGCCGATGACGGCCGCGATGATGTAGATCAGTTCGTTGCCGACGCCCTCGCCGGACTGCACCACGTCGAACGAGAACAGCAGATGCTGGCCGGAGACCCAGGCGGCGAAGGCGACCCCGAGGTAGAGCCCGATCTTGGTACGGATCACCGGGACGCCGACCGCGCGGGCCGCGTCGGCCTCGCCGCCGACCGCGAAGATCCAGTTGCCGAAGCGGGTACGGAGCAGGATCCAGGTGGCCACCGCGACGAGTACGGCCCACCACAGGATGGTGACCTTGAACTCGACGCCGCCGATGGTCCACTGCGAGGCGAACACCTGGCGGGCCGAGTCGAAGCCCTCCATGTCGCCGATGGCCTTGGTGGACACGGTCCCGCTGATCAGCTTGGTGAAGCCCAGATTGAGGCCGGTCAGCATCAGGAACGTACCGAGCGTGATGATGAAGCTCGGCAGTCTGGTCCGGGTCAGCATGAAGCCGTTGAACGCCCCGATGGCCAGGGTGACCAGCAGCGACACGAAGACGCCGACCCAGACGTTGGCCGTCATCTGATAGCTGAACATCGACGAGACCAGCGCGGAGCTGGTGACCAGCACACCGGCGGAGAGGTCGAACTCGCCGCCGATCATCAGCAGCGCCACCGGCGCGGCCATGATCCCGATCGTCGAGGCCGCGTACAGCACCGTGCCGAGGCTGGAGGCGCGCAGGAAACTGTCGGCGACGATCGAGAAGAAGATGAAGACGGCCGCGGCGCCGACCACCGAGCCGAGCTCGGGGCGGCCGAGCAGTCTGCGCAGCGGCGAGGTGCGCATCAGCCGCTCGTCCGCCCCGGTGGGGGCGGACGGTCCGGCGATCGTGCTCATCGGGTCCCCCGCTTCGTGTACTGGGCGAGTTCGGCGGCGTCCTTCGAGGTGATGATCTGCGGTCCGGTGAGGACCGGGCGTCCGCCACCGAGCACATTGCCGTTGAAGCGGTAGAGCCAGAGCAGGTCGACCGCCTCGTACCCCTGGAGGTACGGCTGCTGGTCGACCGCGAAGCCGAGGGTCTTGTCCTGGAGGGCCGTGGCGACCTTGGCGTTCAGGTCGAAGGTGTCGATCTCGGCCTTGCTGCCCGCGGTCCTCTTCGCCTTGACGGCGGCGTCCGCGAACGGCGCGCCCAGGGTGACGACCGCGTCGATGTTCTTGTCGGCCTGGAGCTTCGCCTCGATGGACGCCTGGACGTCGGGCATGTTGGTGCCCTCGACGTACAGGTTCTGCAGTTGTCCGTCGAAGGTCTTCTTCGCTCCGGCGCAGCGCTGCTCGTGGCCGACGTTGCCCTGCTCGTGCAGGATGCACAGCGCCTTCTTGCGGCCCCGTGCGTTGAGCTCCTCGCCGACCGCCTCGCCCGCGATGGACTCGTCCTGGCCGATGTGGGTCAGCGCGCCGAACCGCTTGGACTCCGCGGAGCCCGAGTTCACCGTGATCACCGGGATTCCGGCCTTGGTGGCCTTGGTCACGACGTCCTTCATCGCGTCCGGCTTGGCGAGGGTGACGATCAGCCCGTCGACCTTCTGGTCGATGGCGGCCTGCACGAGCTGGGCCTGCTGCTGCGCCTCGTCGTTGTGCGAGTACAGGAACTTGATGTTGTCCTTGCCGGCCGCCTGCTCGGCGCCCCGCTGGACGATGTCCCAGAAGGTGTCGCCGTCGCCCGAGTGGGTGACCATGGCGAAGGTCCAGCGGGGTGTGTCCACCGCGGCCCGGCCCTCGGCGGCGGCACGGGCCGCGCGCTCCTCCGCCCGCTTGCCACCGGTGCTGCTGCATCCCACGAGGGAAGCCCCGAGCACCGCCGCAAGCACGGCGCCCATCGCACGTACCCCTGTCCGAACCCTTGCCACGACGCCGTGCCCTTCTTGTGCTGCTCGCTGTGCTGCTTGGAGGGGCCGGGGATGATGCACACCCGGCCCGGCTGGCCAAGTATCCCCGAGCGGTCGACGGCATCGCCCGGCAGGGGCGGGACGCGTGTGTCGGCGCCGGGTGCGCGCGGCGGCGTGCGGGAGGTTCACCGGGTACCGCGCGCGGTGTACTTCTCCAGCTGCGGCACGTCGTCGGCGGTGACGATCGCCGGGCCGGTGAGCACCGGCTTTCCGCCGCCGACGACGTTGCCGTTGGTCCTGTTCAGCCAGAGCTCGTCGACGGCGAGGTAGCCCTGGAGGTAGGGCTGCTGGTCGACGGCGAAGCCCACTTCGTGCGCCTTCAGCCTCTTGACGACCTCGGCGTTCAGATCGAAGGTGTCGACCTCCGCCGTGCTGCCGGAGCCCTCCTTGGCCTTGACGGAGGCGGCGGCGAAGGGGGCGCCGAGGGTGACGATCGCGTCGATGTCCTTGCCGGCCTGGAGCTTCGCCTCGATCGAGGAGGTGGCGGCCGGCATGTTGGTGCCCTCGACATTGAGGTTCTCGACCGTGCCGCCGAAGGTCTTCCGCACCCCGGCGCAGCGCTCCTCCAGCGACACATTGCCCTGCTCGTGGATGACGCAGACGGCCTTCTTGCGGCCCCGCGCGTTCAGCTCCTCGCCGACCGCCTCGCCCGCGACCTGCTCGTCCTGCCCGATGTGCCCGAGCGCGCCGATCTCCTTGGAGAACTGCGCGCCCGAATTGATGGTCACCACGGGTATGCCGGCCTTCACGGCCTTGGCGAGGACATCCTTGACGGCCTCCGGTTTGGCAAGGGTGACGACGATCCCGTCGACCTTCTGGTCGATGGCGGCCTGCACGAGCTGGGCCTGTTCCTTGCCCTCCTTGTTCGCCGAGTACAGGAACTCGACGTTGTCCTTGGCCGCCGCCTGTTTCGCGCCGCTCTGCACGATGTCCCAGAAGGTGTCGCCCTCCCCCGAGTGCGTGACCATCGCGATCTTCATCCGGGCGGTGGTGACGGCCGCGCCCGCGCCGCCGCTTCCTCCCGCGGGCTTCTCCTCGGCGCTCCTGCCGCCGGAGCCGCTGCAGCCGGCGAGAGCGGCACCGAGGGCCGCGACGGTGATCAGGGTTGCTGCCTTGCGAGAGGTACGCATGGTGGGTCCGCCTTCTCTCCCGGCCGCCCGAGTGCGGCTGGAGGAGTTCTAGCGGTGGGCGTACGAGACGTCAACGGGGCCGTGCGGCCGTCGTCACCGTACGAGCAGCTGGAAGTCGAAGGTGTAGCGCGAGGCCCGGTAGATGTGGGAGCCGAACTCGACGGCCCGTCCGGTGTCGTCGAAGGTGGTGCGCTCCATCGTCAGCAGGGCGGCCCCCTCCGGCTCGGCGAGCCCGGCCGCCTCGTCGGCGGTGGCGAGCCGGGCGCCGACTGTCTGGCGGGCGCTGTGCAGGGTGATGCCCGCGCCGCGCATCATCCGGTACAGGCCGGTGGCCTCCAGCCGTCCGGTGTCCAGGTCGACGATCCCGGGCGGCAGGTGGTTGCGCAGGAGTGCCAGCGGCTCGCCGTGGGCGTACCGCAGCCGTTCGACGAGGTGTACGTCGGTGCCTTCGGCGACCGCCAGGGCGTCGGCCACCCCGGGGTCGGCGGGCTCGACGGTGTTGCGCAGGACGCGGGTCGTGGGGTGCCCGCCCGCGGCCTCCAGGTCGTCGTAGAGGCTGCTCAGTTCGAGCGGGCGCCGGACCGTGCTGTGCACGACCTGGGTGCCGACGCCGCGACGGCGGACCATCAGTCCCTTGTCCACCAGCGACTGGATGGCCTGGCGGACCGTGGGCCGGGACAGGCCGAGCCGGGCCGCGAGCTCGATCTCGTTGCCGAGGAGGCTGCCGGGGGCGAGCCGGCCCTGCTCGATGGCCGCTTCCAGCTGCTGGGCCAGCTGGAAGTACAGGGGGATCGGGCTGGTGCGGTCCACGCCGAGTTCGAGTGCGTCGGGGTCGGTGGTGGGTTTGGGCACGCGTGGAGGGTATCCCTCACGTCAGAACCTCCGGTAGTCCGGTCGTCCTGTTGTCCGGACAGCATGACCAATGAACAAGCCGCACCTTGTCAGGACATATGGTTGACAGCGCAGCCGGCGGACGGGCACGTTGGGTCCATGCGTATCGGACTCATCGGCACCGGCCGGATCGGTTCCTTCCACGCGGGCGTGCTGGCCCGCCATCCCGAGGTGGACGCCCTGGTGGTGACGGACACCGACGGGGCGCGGGCCGCCGAGGTCGCGCGGCGCACCGGCGCGACGGCCGTCCCGGACGCCGCCGAGGTGTTCGGCGCGGGTGTGGACGCCGTGGTGATCGCCTCGGCCACCTCGGCGCACGCGGAGCTGATCGGCCGGGCGGCACGGGCGGGGCTCCCGGTGTTCTGCGAGAAGCCGATCGCCCTGGACCTGCCGGGGACCCTGGGCGCGCTGCGCGAGGTCGACCGGGCCGGGAGCGTGCTCCAACTGGGCTTCATGCGCAGGTTCGACGCGGGCTTCCGGGCGGCCCGTACCGCCGTGCGGGCCGGTGCGCTGGGCAGGCTGCACACCGTGCGGGCGGTGACGATGGACCCCGCCCCGCCGCCCGCCGCGTATCTGCCCCTCTCCGGGGGGCTGTACCGGGACTGCCTGGTCCATGACTTCGACATGCTGCGGTGGGTGACGGGCCGTGAGGTGGCGGAGGTGTACGCCGCCGGATCGGATGCCGGGCCCGGGATGTTCCGGGCGGCGGGCGACGTCGACACGGCGGCGGTCCTGCTGACCCTCGACGACGGCACCCTGGCCACGGCGGCGGCCACTCGCTGCAACGGCGCCGGTTACGACGTACGGATGGAACTGGCGGGCGATCTGGACCAGGTCACGGTCGGCCTGGACGGCCGGACACCGGTCACCTCGGCCGAACCCGAGGGCCCGCCGGCTCCCGCCAGCCCCTGGCCCGGTTTCCTGGAGCGGTTCGCTCCGGCGTACGAGGCCGAACTGGACGCGTTCGTACAGGTGGTGCGGGGCGAGCTGCCCAATCCGTGCGACGGCCGGGAGGCGTGGCACGCGCTGCTGATCGCGGAGGCGTGCGAGGTGTCGCGCCGGGAGCGGCGCCCCGTGACGATCGCGGAGATCACCGACGGCACGGCACCGCGGTCCTAGGCCCTGCCGTCGTCCGGTTCAGGAGGACTGCGGGGCGGCCGACAGCACGGTCCCCTGCGCGACCGCGCAGAGCGTCCGCTCCCCGTCCTCCTCCGCGGCGAACAGCTCGCAGCGGACCACCGCCTGGCGGCGGCCGGTGTGCGCGACCTCTGCGTGGGCGACGAGGGTGCTCCCGGTGGCGGGCCGCACGTACTGGATGGAGAAACCACCGGTCAGTACGGCCGGGCCGAGCGTCGTACCGGCGGCGAAGGTGATCGCGTTGTCGGCGGCGTAGGCCAGCACCCCGCCGTGCAGAAAGCCGTTCTGCTGCTGGAGTTCCTGGCGGATGTCCACTTCGAGGGTGGCCGCGCCGTCCCCGAAGGCGGTAATCCGTGCCCCCACGAGTCCGCTGAACGGCTGGCTGTCGAGCACCTTCCGCGCCATCCGCAGGTCAAGTCCGGTCATGACAGAGCTCCTTGTCTCACCAGCGGACGGGCAGCCCGCGTACCCCGCGGATCAGCATCCCGGGAATCCAGTCCAGCTCCCCGCCCTCCGCGTCCGATGCGAGGGAGGGGCACCGCTCCAGCAGCGTACGGATCGCGATCCGGCCCTCCATGCGGGCCAGCGGCGCACCCACGCAGAAGTGGACGCCGTGCCCGAAGGCCAGGTGTCCCTGGGCGTCGCGGCGGATGTCGAAGGTGTCCGGTTCCGGGTAGCGGCCGCGGTCCCGGTCGGCGCCCGCCAGGGACACCAGGACCGGGGCGCCCGCCGGAACGACCCGCCGCCCGATCTCGACCTGCTCGCGGGGGTAGCGGAAGGTGGCGGTCTCCACCGGACCGTCGTAACGCAGCATCTCCTCGACCGCACCGCCGATCAGCTCCGGGTCGTCCCTCAGGGCCGCCAGTTGGCGGGGGTGGTCGAGCAGTGCCCGTACCCCGTTGGCGATCAGGTTGACCGTGGTCTCGTGGCCGGCCACCAGCAGCAGGAAGGCCATGCCTACGAGTTCGTCCGGCGACAGGCCGTCGCCCTCCTCGTCGCGCGTCCGGACCAGGGCGCCCAGCAGGTCGTCGCCGGGCGAGCACCGCTTGTCCTCGATGAGTTCGCGCAGGTACTCGTTCATGGCGCGCACCGCCTCGAACTCCTGCTCCGGCGAGGCGGGGGTGACGACGGCGTTCGACAGCCGGCGGAAGGCGTCGCGGTCCAGGTCCGGCACACCGATCAGCTCGCAGATGACGGTCATCGGGAGCGGGAAGGCCAGCGCGTCGACGAGATCGGCGCGTCCGGCGGGCACCATCGCGTCGAGGAGCTCGTCGGTGATCTGCTGGACGCGCGGGCGCAGGGCCTCGACCCGGCGGGCGGTGAACTCCCGGGCGACGAGCTTGCGCAGCCGGGTGTGGTGGGGCGCGTCCAGCTCCAGCATGTTGAGGAAGATGGGGTCGCTCTCGGCGGGTGCGCCGGGCAGGCCCCGCCAGTCCTTGGCGAACCGCTGGTCGGCAAGGACCGCGCGGGCCTCGTCGTATCCCACCACCAGCCAGACGCGCTCGAACTCGTCGGTGCGGACGGTGTGCACCGGGCCCGCGGCCCGCAGCTTCTCGTAGTACGGATACGGGTTCGCGGTGAAGTCCGCGAACCCGCGCAGATCGACATCGACATCGACCTCGGCACGGCCACTGGCATCGGACATGGGATCGCCCTTCCCGGTCTGACGGCTCCTTCGGCCCGATCGCTTCGGACCGGCCGGTTCACCCTACGTCGCCGGCTCCGCGCCGTCGTCGTCGAGCAGACCCGCGTCGTGCACCAACAGCGCGATCTGGACACGGTTGTTGAAGCCGAACTTGGCCAGGACCCGGGACACCTGCGTCTTCACGGTCGCCACACTGAGGTAGAGCGACGCGGCGATCTCGGCGTTGGAACGGCCGCGCGCGACGGCGATCGCGACCTCGCGTTCCCGCTCGGCGAGTGCGGCGATCCGCTGCCGTGCCCGGTCGGCACGGTCCATCCGGTCGTCGCGGGGACCGGTTCCGGCGGCGCGGGCCATGAGTTGGCGCGTCACCGCGGGCGACAGCACCGGGTCCCCGGCCGCCACCCGTCGTACCGAGTCGACGATCTGTGCCGGCGGGGTGTCCTTCAGGACAAATCCGGCCGCCCCGGCGCGGATGGCCCGCAGCACCTGTTCGTCGGCGTGGAACGTCGTCAGGACGACGACCTCCGGAGCGTCGGGGCGGGTGCGCAGGGACTCGGTCGCGGTCAGCCCGTCCATGCCGGGCATCCGGATGTCCATCAGCACCACGTCGGGGCGCAGCCGGTCGACGAGCTCGGCGACCTCGGTGCCGTCCGTCCCCTCTCCCACGATGTCGATGTCGTCGGCGCCACCGAGCATGAGGGCGAGGCCGGCCCGTACGAGCGGGTCGTCGTCGACGATGAGCAGCCGGACGAGCCGTGCCGCGGGATCCATCGGGGCGGAGGTGGTCATGACGACAACCGTAGCCAGGCCCGGACACCGGACGCGCCGGGGACCGTCGGTCCGGGGCGGTGCGACGGTCAGGCCGGCCACGGCAGCGAGGCCCGGACACGGAAGCCGCCGTCCGGTTCCGGCCCGTGGTCGAGGCTGCCCCCGGCCAGGGTGGCGCGTTCCGTGAGGCCGATGAGCCCCTGGCCGGAACCGGGGACCTGCTCGAAGGGTTCGGTGGGCGCCGGATTGCGCACCTCGACGGTGAGCCCCTCGCCCGGGGCGCCGGTGACCATGACGGTGACCTCGGCGCCGGGCGCGTGCTTGCGGGCGTTGGTCAGGCCCTCCTGGGCGATGCGGTAGACGGTGCGGCCGGTGGCGGCGGGGGCCGTGGCGGGGTCGCCGACCCGGTTGTCGAGGGTGACCACCATGCCGGCCAGCCGGGACTCGTCGATCAGCGAGTCCAGGGTGGCGAGGGTGGGCTGCGGCCGGTCGCCGTCGCTCTCGCCGGGGCTGCGCAGCACTCCGATGATCTCGCGGAGGTCCTGGAGCGCCTCGTGCGCGCTGTCCCGGATGACCCCGGCCGCGCGGGCCACCTCGGCCGTCGGTGCGTCGGGGCGGAATTCGAGGGCGCCGGCGTGGACGCTGAGCAGCGTCAGCCGGTGGGCGAGGACGTCGTGCATCTCGCGGGCGATGGCCTCGCGGGCCAGCCGCTGCGCCTGTTCGGCCCGGAGCTCCGCCTCGGTCTCGGCCCGGTGGGCCCGCTCGCGCAGGGTGACGACGAGCTGGCGCCTGGACCGTACGACCATGCCCCAGCTGATCACCAGCAGGGGCAGCAGCACTCCGACGACCGTGGCCCCGGTGAACGAGGTGTCCGGGTCGGGGCGCAGATACGGCTGTACGGGGGCGAGGGCCAGGGCGAGCGCCCCGACGGCCGCGACGGGCCGGAACGGTCGGTGCACGGCCACGCCGAACAGCGCGACGAGCATGGCCCCCGCCGAGACCGGCTCGACCGTCGCGACCAGAACCAGGGCCACCGCGACGCCGACCGGCCACCGCCGCCGCACCCACAGGGCACAGCAGGCCAGGGCACCGATCACGATGTCGGCGAACAGGACGCCGTCAGGGGTGGTGGGGTCGGCTTCGATCGCCGCCGCCGCGAGCATGCCGACCACGGCCGCGCAGAGGAAGGCGGTCAGGTCGACGGCCCAGTCGCGCACGGTGCGTCGCGAGCGGCCGCGCCGGTCGTCGGGCAGCTCGGGGTCGGCCATCGCCGAGGGCAGCAGCCAGCGGTACTCCGTACGCGTCATGCCACAAAACTACCCAGGCCGGACGGATGCCCCCGGCCGCACGGACACGTCGGGCGACCAAAGTCGCGGAACACGAGACTTTCGGACGGCCGGCCGGTGGCCGCCGGCCGGCTCAGGAGGCGGCCGGGGTCACTGCCCGACGGCCCCAGGCGGTACCGGCCAGGACGAGCAGCGCGCCCACCGCGCCGAGGACGCCGAGCCGTTCACCGCCGATCGCGATGCCCGCGGCGGCGGCCCAGAGCGGCTCCGTGCCGAGCAGCAGGCTGACCCGGGACGGTGAGGTGCGGCGTACCGACCACATCTGTACGAAGAAGGCGAAGAGCGTGCAGAAGACGGAGAGGAAGAGCAGCCCGCCCCACTCCCGGACGCCGAACCCCGCGGCCACCGTCCACGGGGCCTCACCGGTGCCGGGCACGGCCGCGAGCACGGCGAAGACGGCGACCGCGCTGCCGAGCTGGACCGTGGTCAGCGACAGCGAGTCGGCCCCCTGCACGGACTTGATGCGGGCCATCAGCAGCACGTGCACGGTTCGGGCGAGGGCGGCCACCAGCATCAGCAGATCGCCCGCCGACGGGCTGGTGAATCCGCCGCCCTGGGTCAGCAGCACCACGCCGGCGACCGAGAGCGCCGCGGCGGCGAGGAAGGCCCTGGGCGGCCGGACACGTGTCACGGCCGCCTCGGCGAGCGGCGTGAAGATCATGGTGAGGCTGATGATGAGGCCCGCGTTGGTCGCCGAGGTGTGCACGACGCCGTACGTCTCCACGAGGAAGATCGCGCTGAGGACGAGTCCCAGCAGGCCGGCCCCCCGCCACTGTGCCGCGCGGAGCGCCCGCAGCCTGCGCCGTCCGGCCACCACCAGCACGGGCAGCACCACGACGAACCGCAGCACGAGCACGGCGAGGACGGTCTGGGCGGTGGTGATGCCCTTGGCCGCCAGATAGCTCGAACCCCACACGACCGCGACGAGCAGCACGGGCAGATCGGTGAGCCAGGCACGGCGGGACGGGGCGAGTGCGGGCGCGGCGATCGAGGACACCTGGCTGGTTCTCCTGGTTCTCCACAGCGGGAAACGATGTGGAGACCTCGACGGCTCGCACGCGGAACGATCACCGTACCGGGCGTCCCCCGTCCGGAACACCTCTCTCAGACGTCGAAGGAACCGAACCGCGCCCGGCCTGCGGGACGGTAGGTATGGGTCGAGACGCTGCTCGGGGTCTCCCGCGCCCCGATCCGCTCGAAGGCGGCCGGCAGCCCGCCCTCCGGGAAGAGGCGGCCGCCCCGGCCCAGCACGACCGGGGAGCGGAGGAGGTTGTACTCGTCGATCAGGTCGTGCGTCATCAGGGACCGGGCGAGCGCGCCGCTGCCGTGGATCTGGAGCCCGCCGCCCTCCGTGCGCTCCTTGAGGCGGGCGATCTCCTCGGCGACGTCGGTGGAGATGACGAACCGCATCATGGACTCGTCCGCGAACGGCACGGTCCAGCCGCCGTACTCGAATCCGCCGCTGCGGTCCTCGTCGGGGCCGCCCGGTGCCTGCATGACACCGTCGAGCGACAGGAATGCGGTGAGAGTGGCTTCGCCATGGTCCTTCTCCTGATCCGGTCGGTCGTCCTGCTCCTCCGCCCCCGCTGCCACCCGGAACTCATCGGTCCGACCGCGGACGGGCGTCCCGCGTAGGCGTCCGATTCCCGCCGGTGACAGCCGGACGGAAGGGCTTTCCTGGTCCATGTCGAAGCGCACGACGCGTGTCGAAGCGCCCGACGGAACACCGTCGACCTGCAAGGAACCCATCATGACCAGCACCACCACCGGCACGACCCGGACCGCACTCGTCACCGGAGGCAGCCGGGGCATCGGCGCCGCGACCGCCCTGCGGCTCGCCCGGGACGGCGTCGATGTGGCACTGACGTACGTACAGGACGAGGCGGCCGCGCTGGCGGTCGTCGAGAAGATCCGCTCGTACGGCCGGCGCGGCATCGCCCTGCGCGTGGACTCGGCCGACCCCGAGGCGGTCCCGGCGGCCGTGACCGGCGCCGCGGACGCGCTCGGCCGGCTGGACATCCTGGTCAACAACGCGGGCATCGGCGTCCTCGGGCCCATCGGCACCCTCACCCCCGCCGATGTGGACCGGGTGCTGGCGGTCAATGTGCGGGCGGTGTTCCTGGCCTGCCGCACGGCGGCGGAGCTGATGGAGCACGGTGGCCGCATCGTCTCCGTCGGTACGGCCCTGAGCCGGTACGTGGGCGGATCCGGCTCCACCCTCTACGCGATGAGCAAGTCGGCGCTGGCCGGTCTCACCAAGCCGCTCGCCCGTGAACTCGGCCCGCGCGGCATCACGGTCAACCTGGTGCAGCCCGGCCCGGTCGACACGGATCTCAACCCGGCCGACGGCCCGTTCGCCGCCGGCCAGCGCTCGGCGACCGCCCTGGACCGGTTCGGCACGACGGACGAAGTGGCTTCCCTCATCGCCTACTTGGCCGGCGAGGAGGCGGCGTACATCACCGGCACGGAGGTGACGGTGGACGGCGGCCACGCGGCCTGACCGAGCCGCGCGGCCCCGGAGGTGTGCGGGGTCACCGCGAGCGCGGGGTGACCTCCGCCATCCGGGACCAACCCTCGCCCGGCACCTCGACGTTGATGATCTCCGGGGTCTCGGCGACGAGATCCGCCATCAGGTCCATGGCCGAGGCGAAGTGCTCGGACTTCACATGGGCCTCACCGGCCTCGGGGGAGGCGAAGGCCTCCAGCAGGACGAACTGGTCCGGGTTCTCGACGCTGTACGACCACTCGAAGAAGACGTTGCCCGGTTCCTGCCGGGTGGCGAGGGTGAAGGGCTCGACGGTCGGGAGCCAGTTGTCGCGCTCTTCGCTGCGGACGGTGAACTTGACGGCGATGAAGATCATGCGTCCAGGGTCGCATATGCCCTGGACGGGGACTCATCGGGCACACCCGGATGGCGTCGGCCCCGGCCCCGGACTCCTCGTCCGGACCGGGTCCGACGCTAGCCGCCCAGCTCGCGGTGGCGGGCCGCCAGCCGTGCGGCGCCCTCCTCGGTCGGCGAGCCGAACAGCCGCAGCCGGGAGATTCCGCCGTCCGGGAAGATGTCGATCCGGATGTGCGTGGCCCGGACCGGCTCCGGCAGGACGAAGCGGTGGCCGGTGTCGGGCTGCAGCCGGGTCCGGGGCAGCACCTCGGTCCAGTCGCCGCTCTCGCCGTCGCGGGCGGAGAGGCTCGCCCAGCCCGCCGAGTTGCCCTTCAGATACGCGGTGTCGATCTCGACGGCTCGGATCAGTGCCTGCTCGACGAGTTGGTAGCGGATCCAGTCGTTGCCCCGGTCGCGCCGGCGCCGGGTCTCCCAGCCGTCGTCCATCTTGCGGGACCGGCCGGGCCGGATGGTGTTGGTGGCCGGGGAGTAGAAGCGGTCGGAGGCGTCCTCCACCGTGCCGCCGTTCTCCAGGGCGACCAGATCGAAGGTGCCGAGGGCGGCCAGCCAGGCGGGGTCGGGGGCGACCTCGCCGTACACCCGGAGGCGGGCTATTCCGCCGTCGGGGTGCTGGTTGACCCGCAGATGGGTGACGCGCCGCTCGGCGGCTACCACGAAGCCGTTGGCCGCGTGGCCGCCAACGGCCGTACGGGGTACGAGCGTTGTCCACTCGACCTCGGGCGCGAGGAGTTCCTCGGGCGACGGGGAGCCGGGCACGCAGGCCGCCTCGACGGAGACCGCCTGCGGGTAGTTGCCGCGGAAGTGGGCGGTGTCGACGACGATTCCGCGGACGATCCCGGGCGCGCCGAGCCGTATCAGCGCCCAGTCGTGGTCCCCGTCCGCGGGGTGCGGCAGATCCGCGCTCGCACCGCGCCGGCGGCGGGTCTCCCAGCCGTCCATGATCTTGCCCTTGTGGCCGAAGCGCTCGGGGTCGAACTCGGCGGGCTCCGGCTTGAGCAGGTTCTCGCGCTCGGCGAAGAACTCGTCGTTGGCGGCGATCACACCCGCGCCGAGCCGCCGGTCGGCGAGGTCGACGAGATCGGTGAAGGGGAAGTCGGCGGTGCGGTAGTCGGCGTACGGGTCGCCGCCGCCGTACGGGTTCGCGTCACCGGTGAAGCGCTCGGTCGCCGTCATGGTCACTGGTTCCTTTCGAGGAGTCGGCCGGTGGGTCCGGCGACCGTGCCGTCGGCCGCGATCCGTTCGCCGCGCAGCCAGGTCGACTTCACGACGCCGTGCAGGGTCCGGCCGGCGTACGCGGTGACCTGGTTGCGGTGGAAGAGCTCGGCGGGGTCGACGGTGAACGTGTCGTCGGGGGCGAGCACCGCGAAGTCCGCGTCGCGGCCGGCCTCGATGGCACCCTTCCGGGTCAGCCCGGCCAGTTCGGCGGGGGCGGCCGACATCCAGCGGGCGACGTCGTCGAGCGAGTGGCCGCGCTTGCGGGCCTCGGTCCAGATGGCGGGCAGCCCGAGCTGGAGGGAGGAGATCCCGCCCCAGGCGGAGGCGAAGTCCGGCGTCTTCAGGTCGGTGGTGCACGGCGAATGGTCGGAGACGATGCAGTCGATCGTCCCGTCGGCCAGCCCCTCCCACAGCGCGTCCTGGTTGGCGGCCTCGCGGATCGGCGGGCAGCACTTGAACTCCGTGGCGCCGTCCGGGACCTCCTCGGCGGTGAGGGTGAGGAAGTGCGGACAGGACTCCACCGTGATCCGTACGCCTTCTTGCTTGGCGGCGGCGATCATCGGCAGTGCGTCGCCGGAGGAGAGATGCAGGACGTGGACGCGGGCGTTCAGCCGCCCGGCATGCGCGATCAGGCCCTCGATCGCGGTGTTCTCGGCGTCGCGCGGCCGGGAGGCGAGGAAGTCGGCGTACGCGGGGCCGCTGCGCTGCGGGGCGGAGGCCAGGTGGCGCGGGTCCTCGGCGTGCACGATCAGCAGCCCGCCGAACCCGGCGATCTCCGCCATGGACCGGGCCAGCTGTTCCTGGTCGAGCTCGGGGAACTCCTCGACGCCGGAGGGCGAGAGGAAGCACTTGAAGCCGAACACCCCGGCCTCGTACAGCGGCCGCAGGTCCTTGACGTTGGACGGGATCGCACCGCCCCAGAAGCCGGTGTCGATGTGCACCTTGGGAGCGGCCACCTGCTGCTTGGTGCGCAGATGGCCGACGGTGGTGGTCGGCGGCAGGGAGTTGAGCGGCATGTCGAGCAGGGTGGTGATGCCGCCCGCCGCCGCCGCGCGGGTGGCGGTGAAGAAGCCTTCCCACTCCGTGCGGCCCGGGTCGTTCACATGGACATGCGTATCGACGAGTCCGGGCAGCAGGACGTCGTCGCCGAAGTCCTCCAGCCGGACGCCGGCCGGCACCTCGGTGCCGTACGGCAGGACGGCGTCGATCCTCCCGTCGGCGACGGCGACCGCTGCGGGGCGCGTCCCGTCCGGGGTGACGACACGCGTCGAGCGCAGTATCAGTTTCACGTCCGCACCGGACACCCGTGCTCCTCACTTCGGACTTTCGAACGCTGACGAATTCAACGAACTGTTGAAGGAGTCTTCACTCGGGATTCGGGCCCGTCAAGACCCCACTCTCCTCGCCGGACGGCCGGCCG
Organism: Streptomyces sp. NPDC059832; assembly: GCF_042731715.1. Lineage (NCBI taxonomy): Bacteria > Bacillati > Actinomycetota > Actinomycetes > Kitasatosporales > Streptomycetaceae > Streptomyces > Streptomyces sp. NPDC059832. The sequence continues at coordinate 131,639 of NZ_JBHWIY010000009.1, forward strand.
GCCATCCCGCACCCACAACTGGATATTTCCACAAAGTAAAAGACTCATTTCGGAGAGCGGAACGTAACATGGGACCAGTGCGGCCCCGCAGAACTGCCCCGCCGATTGCCGACACCGGGACAAACAGGCTCTGACCGGCCAGGACGCCGCACCCGGAGCAGTGGGCCGATCGGGAACCGCCCGGTAGGCTGCTGGGTGCCTCGCCGGGCGGGGCACCAGCTCTTCCGCCTCGAAAGGACCGTTGACGTGCCGCCGTCCCACGCCAGCACATCCGACTCCAAGCCCGCCGCGTCCAGCGGTGGTGTGCAGTCCCTTGAGCGTGCCTTCGATCTGCTGGAGCGGATGGCGGACGCGGGGGGTGAGGTCGGGCTGAGCGAACTCTCCGCAAGCAGCGGGCTCCCGCTGCCGACCATTCACCGCCTGATGCGCACGCTGGTGCTCTGCGGATACGTGCGCCAGCAGCCCAACCGGCGCTATGCCCTCGGCCCCCGGCTGATCCGGCTCGGCGAGTCCGCGTCCCGGCTCCTCGGCACCTGGGCCCGCCCGTATCTCGCCCGCCTGGTCGAGGAGACCGGCGAGACGGCGAACATGGCGCTGCTCGACGGCGACGAGATCGTGTACGTGGCGCAGGTGCCGTCCAAGCACTCGATGCGCATGTTCACCGAGGTGGGCCGCCGGGTGCTCCCCCACTCCACCGGGGTCGGCAAGGCGCTGCTGGCGCACACGCCGCCGGAGGAGGTGCGGGCCCTGCTCGCCCGTACCGGGATGCCCGCCGCCACCGAGAAAACGATCACCACCCCCGACGGCTTCCTCGACGCCCTGGAGCAGGTCCGCCGGGTCGGCTACGCGGTCGACGACAACGAGCAGGAGATCGGGGTCCGCTGCCTGGCGGTCTCCGTCCCGAACTCCCCCACTTCGGCCGCGATTTCGATCTCCGGTCCGGCGGGCCGGGTGACGGACGCGGCAACGGAGCGGATCGTGCCGATCCTCCAGCAGGCCGCGAAGGAGCTCTCCGACGCGCTGGCGAGCAGCGGCTCCGCCGGCTGAGACACCGGGGACGCGGCAGGAGGGGTGGCCGGGGCCACCCCTCCTGCCGCGTCTCAGACCGGTTTCCCTCCGTGTCTCAGACCGGTTCGGGCACCGTCAGGCGGCCGTCGTCCATCCGGACCGTGCGGTCCACCCGGTCCAGATGGGTCCGGTCGTGCGTGACCAGCACCGTCGCCGTCGACCGTTCCCGGGTCAGCGCGACCAGCAGATCCAGCACCGCCGCGCCCCGCTCGTGATCGAGCGCGCTGGTCGGTTCGTCGACCAGCAGCACCGCCGGGTCGTTCATCAGGGCCCGCGCGATGTTGATCCGCTGCCGCTGTCCGCCCGACAGCTGGTGCGGCCGGCGTCCGGCCTGGTCCGCCAGGCCGACCGCGTCCAGCAGTTCCAGCGCCCGGCCGCGGGCTCCGCGTACGGCGCCGCCCGAGAGGTGGGTCATCACCTGGAGTTGTTCGGCCGCCGTGAGCGACGGCAGCAGATTGGGCTGCTGGAAGACGATGCCGATGTGCTCTCGGCGCAGCTCCGCCTGTTGCGCACGGCCCAGGCCCGCGGTGTCCGTACCGGCGACGATCACCCGGCCCTCGTCCGCGGTGACCAGGGTCGCGGCCACTGCGAGCAGGCTGGACTTGCCGGAGCCGGAGGGGCCCACGACCGCGGTGAGCGTACCCGCGGGCACATCCAGCGAGATCCGGTCGAGGGCGGTGAGCCGGCCGTCGCCGTCCGGGTAGGTGAGGGTGACGTCGGCGAGGGTGAGGGTCATCGGGCACTCCCGAGTGCGGTGAGCGGGTCGACGGCGGTGATCCGCCGGATGGACAGGGCCGCCCCGAGGGCACCGAGGACGATCATGACGGCGGCCGGGACCAGGACGGTCGCCGCGTCGAGGACGAACGGCACGGCCCCGCCGCTGATCAGGGCGCCGAGCCCGGAGGCGAGCGCGGTGCCCACGCCCGTACCGATGGCGAGCATCACGACGGCCTGCCCGAGCGCGTCGCGCAGCAGATACCGGGTGGAGGCGCCGAGCGCCTTGAGCACGGCGACGTCGCCGCTGCGCTGGATCGTCCAGACGGTGAAGAAGGCGCCGATGACCAGGGCGGAGATGGCGAAGAGGAAGCCGCGCATCAGCTGGAGCGAGCCGTTCTCGGCCTGGTAGGAGCCGATGGCGGTGAGGGAGTCGCCGAGCGTGAGCGTGCTGGTGCCGGCCGCCCTGTCGCCCGCGGCGAGATCGGCGCGGTCGGTGGTGGTCAGGGCGACAACCGTGGCATTCCGGGCCCGGCCTTCGCCGGCGCCGCCGAACCGCTGCCAGTCGTCGAGCGAGGTCCACACGACCGGCGTGTGGCTGTACGAGGCGTCCCCCGCGACGGCCGCGACGGTGACCTCGTGGCCGCCGAGCCGCAGCCGGTCACCGGCCCCGGCCGCCAGGTCGTCGGCGGCCTGCCCGGACAGCACCACCTTCCCCGGCCCGACCCGCGCACCGCCGGCGGGCGCCAGGCCCCCGTCCGGCTCGACCCCGAACGCCGACACCGCGGCCGTGCGCCCGCCCCGGACGGCGGCGGCGTCGAGCGTGCGGATACCGAGCGGTTCCGCGCCGCTCACACCGGGCCGCTCCGCCCAGCTCCGCCAGGCACTCTCCTCGACGGACGAGTCGGTGAAGGACACCGACCGGCCGTCGGGCGGGGCGGCGAACGCCAGGTGGTCGGCGTTCAGCCCCGTGACGGCCGAGGTGTTCTCCCGGGCCAGACCGGCGGTGAGTCCGGACAACAGACCCACGAGCAGCGTGATCAGCACCACGACCGTGCCCATGAGTGCGAACCGGCCCTTGGCGAACCGGAGATCTCTCCATGCGACGAACATGCCCCCAGCCTCGCCACCCGGGACGCCGGAAACATCGCTCGGCGGTGGGGCCCGACATCAACCTTTCGATTGACCGGCCCCCACCGCCCCGCGTCTACGCTGGACGAATCATGGATTCCCGCGCCCACCCCCCGGTCACCGCCGCGCTGCGGCTGTGTCTGCACGCGCTGCTGGTGGGGCTGCTCGCACTCGCGGCGGTACGAGCCGTCGGCGACGGCAGCCCGCATGCCACCGCCGTCGTCGTGGTCGCCTGCGTGATGGCCGCCCTGTACGCGGCGGGTGCGCTCGCTCCTGCCGTGCAGCCGCGCACCCGCGCCGCCGCGCTGTGGCTGGCAGCGCTGGGCGCCGTGTGGCTGGCGCTGCTCGTCCTGTCGCCGGACAGCCTGTGGGTGGCCTTCCCGCTCTACTTCCTGCAACTGCATCTGCTGCCGACGCGCTGGGCCCTGCCGGCCGTCGCCGCCACCGCCGTCGCCGCCATCGCCGGCTTCGTGCTGCACGGCCAGGCCGTCAACCCGGGCACCTTCATCGGGCCGCTGCTCGGGGCGGCGGTCGCGGTCGCGACGGTCCTCGGGTACGAGGCGCTGTTCCGGGAGAGCGAACGGCGCCGGGAGCTCATCGAGGAGCTGATGTCGACCCGGGCGGAACTGGCCGAGGCGGAACGCAGCGCGGGCACGCTCGCCGAACGCGAACGGCTGGCCCGCGAGATCCACGACACCCTCGCCCAGGGCCTGTCCAGCATCCAGCTCCTGCTCCGCGCCGCCGAACGCACCCTGCCCGCCGACGACCCCGCCACCGCGCACGTCCGCCGGGCCCGCGAGGCCGCGCAGGAGAATCTCGCCGAGGCCCGCCGCTTCGTCCGCGCCCTGTCGCCGCCGGACCTGGAGAACGGCTCCCTCGCGGCCGCCCTGGAACGCCTCTCGTCCCGCACGACCGGCCCCGGCCTCACGGTGCAGTGCGCGGTGAGCGGCACGCCGGTGGAACTGCCCACGCCGTACGAGGTGGCACTGCTGCGCACCGCCCAGTCGGCGCTGGCCAACACGGTGCGGCACGCCGGGGCCCGGCGCGCGGAGATCACCCTCAGCTTCATGGACACCTCGGTGTCGCTGGACGTCGTCGACGACGGCCGGGGGTTCACCCCGGGGCTCGGCCCGGTCGTCGCGGACCAGGACACCGGCGGCTTCGGGCTGCCCGCGATGCGGGCGCGGGCCCGTTCGCTGGGCGGCACGCTCAGTGTCGAGTCGTCCCCCGGTCAGGGCACCGCCGTCGCCCTCACCCTTCCCCTCCCGATCCCCGACGGCCGGCCAGGACAGGACGCCGCATGACCACTCCCGCCGCCACCCCCATCAGGCTGCTGCTCGCCGACGACCATCCGGTGGTGCGGGCGGGGCTGCGGGCCCTGCTCGACGCCGAGCCCGGCTTCCGGGTGGTCGCCGAGGCGGCCACCGCCGAGCAGGCCGTGGCGCTCGCCGCGACCGGTGGGTTCGACGTCGTCCTCATGGACCTCCAGTTCGGCGCGGGCATGCACGGGTCGCAGGCCACCGCGGCCATCACGGCACAGCCGGGCGCGCCCCGGGTCCTGATCCTCACCACGTACGACTCGGACGCCGACATCCTGGCCGCGGTCGAGGCGGGCGCCGCCGGCTATCTGCTGAAGGACGCCCCGCCGGAGGAGCTGGCGGCGGCGGTCCGCACGGCCGCGGCCGGCCGGTCGGCCCTCGCGCCGGCCGTCGCCCACCGTCTGATGGACCGCATGCGGACGCCCGCGGAGGCGCTGACCAAGCGCGAGCTGGAGGTCCTGCAACTGGTCGGCGAGGGACTGTCGAACCTGCAGATCAGCAAGCGGCTCTTCCTCAGCCAGGCGACGGTCAAGTCCCATCTGGTGCACATCTACGCCAAGCTGGGCGTGGACTCCCGCACCTCGGCGGTCGCGGCGGCGACGGCCCGCAGGCTCATCCGCCGCTGACCCCGGCCGCGTCGTGCCGTCGAACTGCCGTCGTCGCGCGGCAGGCGACAGTCCGGCAACACGACCCGGGCCGCCGGTCAGCCGCGCGGCGGCTCGCCGAAGAGATCGACGGCGACCCGTACGTCCCTGAGCGCGGAGGCCAGGGCGCTCACCGAGCCGATCGCCCCCGCGATCAGCAGCAGCGAACGGCGCAGCCGCGGAATCTCGGGCACACCGCCTGCCGCCATCGCGTCCAGCGCGGCCAGTTCGTCCTCGGCGATCCCCCGGTCCGGGAATTCCGCGGGATGCCCCGCCAGCTCACGGCGGAGCCGGGAGACGGCCGTACGCAGCTCCGTGACCCTCGGATCCTCGCCACTGCCGGTCACCCGCGTCTGCCCCACGCTTCGCAACAAAGCACTCCCCCTCGCACATCCTTGTGCCAGTGTCCCGACCGGCCCCCACGGCATGGTCAAGTATCCGGGCGTGCGCGCAAGTTAACGCCATGAAAGGTGTCGTGCGCCACTCCGCGGACAGAATTCAGGGTGTCCCGTATGGGTGATCTGTTCGTCGCCCGGTGGACGCCGCTCCCGCTCGCGCCCTCTTCCGCTTGCTTGAGCGAAGGGTGCGCTTCCGGGGGCTGCTGGGGTATCCAGACCGCATGACTCCGACAACACCAACCCCCGAGGTCGCCGGACTGCTGCTCGCCGCGGGCGGCGGACGGCGGCTCGGCGGACGGCCCAAGGCGCTGCTCGAACACCATGGCCGGCCGCTGGTCGAGCACGCGGTGCGGGTCCTGCGGGACGGCGGCTGCGGTCTGGTCCAGGTGGTCCTCGGCGCCGCCGCGGACGAGGTCCTGGCCCGCGCCGACCTGAGCGGCTGCACGGTGACCGTCAATCCCGGGTGGACCGAGGGCATGGGCTCGTCACTGCGGGCGGGGCTCGGGGCGCTGGCCGGCACGGGGGCGGACGCGGCGCTCGTCCTCCTGGTCGATCAGCCGGGCATCGGCGCGGACGCGGTGGCACGGGTGCGTTCGGCGTACCGCTCCCGGACGGGTCTCGCGGCCGCCGCGTACGACGGGGAGCGCGGCCATCCGGTGCTGTTCGGGGCGGCCCTGTGGGCGGACATCGCGGCGGGGGCGGTGGGCGACCAGGGCGCCCGCGCCTATCTGCGGGCCCACCGCGATGCGATCACGCTCGTCGAGTGTTCCGATGTGGCTCAGGCGTACGACATCGACACGGTGGAGGACCTGAAACACCTCGGGTGACCGGACTGGCACGCTGCGCCAGCACGGCGCCACTTCTGTCGACCCGGAGAATCTCGACATCAACAAACCATTGAACTTCCACCATGAGGAAACTACTATCCACTGGTCAGAAGCCCTCTGCACCCCGGACGGCGTCCACGCCGGTATCCCGGAGCCCTGGCACGCCGTGCCGTTTCAGGAGACCCGGCGGTCGTGAGAGGCCGCCCGCACCGCCCGCTGAAGGAGTGACAGCTCATGTCCGCACCAGCGCCGTCCCCGCTGGCCATCGTCGATGCCGAGCCCCTGCCCCGGCAGGACGAGGTCCTCAACCACGCGGCCCTCGCGTTCGTGGCCGAGCTGCACCGGCAGTTCACGCCCCGCCGTGACGAGCTGCTCGCCCGCCGCGCCGAGCGCCGCGCCGAGATCGCCCGTACCTCCACGCTGGATTTCCTGCCCGAGACGGCGGCGGTCCGCGCGGACGACTCCTGGAAGGTCGCCCCGGCCCCGGCCGCGCTGAACGACCGCCGGGTGGAGATCACCGGTCCGACCGACCGCAAGATGACCATCAACGCCCTGAACTCGGGCGCGAAGGTCTGGCTCGCCGACTTCGAGGACGCGTCCGCCCCCACGTGGGAGAACGTCGTCCTCGGCCAGCTCAATCTGATCGACGCGTACACCCGCAACATCGACTTCACGGACCCCCGGTCCGGCAAGTCGTACGCCCTGAAGTCCGCCGACGAGCTCGCCACGGTCGTCACCCGCCCCCGCGGCTGGCACCTGAACGAGCGTCACCTCCAGCTCGACGGCACCCCGGTGCCCGGTGCCCTGGTCGACTTCGGCCTCTACTTCTTCCACAACGCCCAGCGCCTCATCGATCTCGGCAAGGGCCCGTACTTCTACCTCCCGAAGACGGAGTCGTACCTGGAGGCCCGTCTCTGGAACGACATCTTCGTCTTCGCCCAGGACTACGTCGGCATCCCGCAGGGCACGGTCCGCGCGACCGTGCTGATCGAGACGATCACCGCCGCGTACGAGATGGAGGAGATCCTGTACGAGCTCCGCGACCACGCCTCCGGGCTGAACGCGGGACGCTGGGACTACCTCTTCTCCATCGTCAAGAACTTCCGTGACGGCGGCTCCAAGTTCGTCCTGCCGGACCGCAACGCGGTGACGATGACCGCCCCGTTCATGCGCGCGTACACCGAACTGCTCGTCCGCACCTGCCACAAGCGCGGTGCGCACGCCATCGGCGGCATGGCCGCCTTCATCCCGTCCCGCCGCGACGCCGAGGTGAACAAGGTCGCCTTCGAGAAGGTCAAGGCCGACAAGGACCGCGAGGCCCACGACGGTTTCGACGGCTCCTGGGTCGCCCACCCGGACCTGGTCCCGATCGCCATGGCTTCCTTCGACGCGGTCCTCGGCGAGAAGCCGAACCAGAAGGAACGCCTGCGCGAGGACGTCTCGGTGGCCGCCGGCGACCTGATCGCCATCGACACCCTGGACGCCAGGCCCACCTACGAGGGCCTGCGCAACGCCGTCGCGGTCGGCATCCGCTACATCGAGGCCTGGCTGCGCGGCATGGGCGCGGTCGCCATCTTCAACCTGATGGAGGACGCGGCCACCGCGGAGATCTCCCGCTCGCAGATCTGGCAGTGGATCAACGCGGACGTGGTCTTCGAGAACGGCGAACACGCCACGGCGGAGCTGGCCCGCAAGGTCGCGGCCGAGGAACTCGCCGCGATCCGCGCCGAGATCGGCGCCGAGGCCTTCGCCGCCGGCAGGTGGCAGCAGGCCCACGACCTCCTGCTCCAGGTCTCCCTGGACCAGGACTACGCGGACTTCCTGACGCTGCCGGCGTACGAGCAGCTGGGCTGAACCCGCTTGCGTATATGACTGCCCCCCCGGTGCCGACGGCACCGGGGGGGCAGCGCCATACCGCGATGAACCCGAAGTCAGAAAGGCGTCAGGAAGGTGTCAGGGTGACAAATCTGACCGGCTCTTCCAGGACGGCCTGTGCGCCCTCAAGGTCGGCAAACCTCGTCGCCAGAGTCGCCTGCGCGAGGCGAGGCGGAAGCGCCTCACCGAACTTCAGCCCCTTTACGGCCCGCTGGTCGACGTCGGGCTGACAGAGCTGGTCCGACACATCGGCCACAGCCTGCTTCCAGTGCTGCCGGTCCACATCCTCCCGAAGCCGAATCCAGCAGTCGTTCACCCGCTGGGCGGGCGCAACAACGGTGCCGAGTGTCGCCGCGAGCGTGGCGTTGGCTCGGTGACCGGCCCAGGTCCACCAGCGGACCTGCCCGCCGGAAGTGCGAGTGATGAGTGTGCCGCCCGAGTGCACAACATCCATGAGACTGAAACCAGCGCTCCTTGCGCGGAGGGCCCGGCTTCGGGGCCGAAGGCGTTCCTGCTGCCGTCACGGTCCGACCTCCGCGGTATCCATCTCGCTCTGTGAACGAACGCACAATCCCGCCCGACCTTACCTCGGGCCTGACCGGCCGCACCCGCCCCCATCGGCTGGGCATCCGGCCTGCGGTGACTTCGCCGAGGCGTTGATTCGCCTCTCCGACCGTGCGATAGCGTTGCTGTGCGCCGCGCGCCCTCCCCGGAGGGTGTACGGGGTACGGTCCTGCGCTGCACGCGATTTCGGTGGTCCGGTGGCCTCACTTCGGTGAGTACGGAGAGTTCCCGGTTGGGAGCCTTCCCTTCCGCCCGACTCCCGAAGGAGATGCTCTCCGCATGCCCCACCCCAAGTACACGCCCGCACGCCGCACCTGGGTACGCGACATCCTCATCGGCGTCGCCGCGAGCTTCGGCTCGGACCTGGTGTGGAATGCCGTGCAGGCGGCAGCGCACCTTCTCGGCTAGCCGAGGGGCGGCGGGTCCGGGGACCCGCCATCACCCGTGTGCCGGGAGCCCGCGCGCGCGGGAGGCGATACAGCAGCGGGACGCGTCCATACAGCGCGCTGCAGGAAACCCGACACGAGGGCCGTCCTCGGATCAATCGATTGTTGTTCACGATCGGCCAAGTCCGGCTAGGGTACGTCGAAAGTCATTGCGGCCCGACGGGCTTCCGTTCAGGAAACGCCCCCACCCGCACGAGATCCATCGTGCCTGTGGGGAACTCCCTATGTTGCTCCGGAAGTCGGCTGCTGAACTGAGCCCGCTCATTACTCCCGTCGGCCGAGAGCATCTGCCTCTCACCGAACGGTTGATCAACGAGTACGTACAGTCCCACCCCAACAAGAAGCAGCCGAACAATGGCCTGATCGCTTCCTGGGACCACAGCCTGCCGGAAGTCATCCACGTACTCGTCGCCCTCGGCCTCCATTCGGTCGAGGTGCTCATCGAGTACTCCACCCCTGGAATGGCCGGTGACGCCGATGTCATCCTTGCCGGGCAGCATCCGACGTCCGAAGATCTGTCGTACGTCGTCATCGAACTGAAGCAGTGGCACAAGGCAGTGGTGTCGTCGACGAACCCGATTGCGGTCGATGCCGGCTACGACAAGCCGAAGCTCCATCCCGTACGCCAGGTGCAGCGCTATTGCGAGTACCTCGTCCAGCACCTCGCACCGCTGCGCGGCGCCCGCCAACGGATCGCCGGCGTCGCGTTGCTCCACAACGCCAGCCATGAGGTCGATTCACTCTTCGACTTGCCACAGAACGACCACGGCCGTCTGTATACGAGAGACCGACTCGGGGAGTTCAAAGCATTCATCGCGTCACGACTGGCTCAAGGATTCTCCGGAAGCCACGCGGCCGATGTGCTGTGTCAGGCCCAGCAGTACGAAGCTCCGTCGTCGAGCGAAGCATTCAGCCGGGTCGGGAGTCCGCACCCAGTTTTCGCTCTCCAGAAGGAGCAGGAGATCGCCTTCCAGGAGGTCCGGCAAAAAGTGCGTGCCGGTGGTTCGAAGAGCGGTCGCAAGAAGGTCGTCATCATCCAGGGTGGCCCCGGCAGCGGGAAGACCGCTGTTGCCGTGGAACTCCTGCGCTCTCTCAAGCAGGAGGGACACCACGTCGTGCATGCCAGTGGTTCCCGTTCCTTCACCAGCAACCTGCGTCAGGCAGCCGTCGACGCCGCGCCTTACGGTAAGCGGGGAGCCGTCGCCAAACAGGCGCGAAAAGACTACCGGTACTTTCAGCAGTTCGGCGAATTGGAGGAGAACTCGCTGGAGGTTCTCATCTGCGACGAGGCCCATCGGGTGCGTGAGAAGTCGGACGGCCGGGACGTCAAGAGATGGGTCAAGGAACGAGGCCTTCCGCAGGCCGACGAACTGATCCGCGTCGCCGAGATGCCTGTCTTCCTGCTCGACGACTGGCAGTCCCTTCGCCCGGACGAGGTCGGCACCGTCGACTATCTCGTTGAGCGGGCCATCGCTTGCGGCTGTGACTACGAGGTTGTCGAGCTGCCCGGAATGTTCCGCGCGGAAGGCAGTATCGCCTTCCGCGAATGGGTGACGAAGCTACTCAGCCTCAAAGCGACCAGCGCCCCCGCGTGGGTACCGGACGGCCGCATCGACGTGCGGTTGGCGGAAAGCCCGGAGGACATGGAGACCTTCCTCATAGAGCGCATGGAGAAGGACGGATCCCGTGCGCGCATGACGGCAGGTTTCTGCTGGGAGTGGAAGACACCCCTGGATGGCCGGCTGCGGGTCGAGGTCCAGATCGGTGACTGGCACAGACCCTGGAACGCCAAGGACGGTGTCCAGCTCGACAACGTGCCGGAGTCGAGTCAATGGGCGACCGATCCGAGAGGTTTCGGACAGATCGGATGCATCTACACCGCGCAGAACTTCGAGTTCGACTGGACCGGCGTCATCATCGGTCCGGACCTCGTCTGGCAGGACGGCCGCTTCACCGTGGACCGGACCAAAACCCATGACGGCAAGCTCAAGCGGAAGACAGTGAGCGACGCGCAGGTGGACCGCTTGGTTCGGCATGCCTACCACGTCCTGCTGACGCGAGCACGGAGCGGGATCGTCATCTATTCCGAGAACGAGGACACCCGTAACGCCCTACGCACTCTGATTTCCGGCACAGTCGCCGACTCGCCTCTGGCCAAACCCAAGAAGAGGAAGCTCCCGCCCCTGGTCACAGAGGCCGAGCAAGCCCTTGCACAGCAGCTCACGATAGAGTTCGACTAATTGCCATTGCGGCCCGACGGGCTTCCGCTCCGCTCCGGCGGGGTCTCGAAGGACACGCCCCCACCCGCACGAGTTCCTTCGTGCTGCCTGGGAGCATCCGTTGCTGTTCCGCGAGTCCGCCGCCACGGTCGCCGCCGAGTGTCTGTCCGGCTCTCTCTTCCTCCGGCTGGCTGAGCAGTTCGTCCACGTGCACGGCTACCGCCCCAGCACTTCCGAGGCACGGTCCTGGGAGCACAGCATCCCCGTGCTGGCCAACGCACTCAACGAAGCCGGTCTCGACCAGGTGGAAATCCTCCTAGAGTACGGATTGCCGCTCAACAGCAAGCGTGCTGACGCAGTGCTGGCGGGTGTGCATCCCAAGACTGGAGAGCCGTCGTACGTTGTCGTCGAACTCAAACAGTGGAGCAGCGCCGAGCCGGATGACGAGGATCCATCGCTGTGCCGCATCGACGCGTACGCCCGTCCCGTGCTCAATCCTGTCGACCAAGTGCGCGCCTACTGCCAGTACCTGGTCTCCTTCAACGGCGTACTGGCCGCGCACCCTCATCGCATCTCCGGAGCCGCGTATCTGCACAACGCGACCGAGTTCGGGGTCAGTGGGCTGTTCGAGGCCGAGCAGGATGCATTCGGTCAACTCTTCATCGGTGCGAGGCGCGGTGAGTTCATCGACTACCTGCGTACGAGGTTGGGGACGGACTCCGGAGCGTCCGCAGCCGACGAGTTGCTGGCCGGAAAAGTCGGCCCTTCCCGACAGCTGATGGCCTTGGCTGCACAAGAGGTGCGCGAGCGGGAACAGTTCGTGTTGCTGGACGAGCAGCAGGTCGCGTACCGGACGGTACTCAACGCTGTGCGCCGGTCAAGGCGGTCCGACCACAAGGAGGTCGTGGTCGTCACCGGTGGTCCCGGCACCGGCAAGAGTGTTATCGCGCTCTCGTTGCTCGGCGAGCTGTATCGCCAAGAAATCACAGCTCTGCACGCGACCGGGTCGAACTCCTTCACCACTACCATGCGCAAGGTCGCCGGGGCCCGGAAGCGCGAAGTGCAGGAGCTCTTCAAGTATTTCAACAGCTTCATGACAGCCGAGCGAAACAGCCTCGACGTGCTGATCTGTGACGAGGCACATCGCATGAGGCAAACCTCGGCAAACCGCTACACCCCAGCAGCAGGCCGTACGGGCAAGGCCCAGATCGAAGAACTCATCGATGCGGCACGAGTGCCGGTCTTCCTGCTCGATGAACACCAGGTTGTACGGCCCGGAGAGATGGGAACCGTTACAGAGATCAGAGCGGCGGCAGCCGCCAGAGGGCTGCAATGCCAGGTGGTGCCTCTGGACAGTCAGTTCAGGTGCGGAGGCAGCGATGCATATCTGCGATGGACTGTCCGTCTGTTGGGACTGGAACCGGGAGGCCCCGTGCGGTGGGAACCGGACGACAAGATGCAACTCATTGTCGCGGATAGTCCATGGGAAATGGAGGAGTTTCTCGAGGCCCGCCGAGCTCAGGGTTTCGGGGCACGCATATCGGCGGGCTACTGCTGGAAGTGGTCCAGGAAGGTTCCGCCCGGGCAGCCCCTGCCCGCGGATGTCGTCATCGGGGACTGGGAACGGCCCTGGAACGTCTTCGGTGAGAGGGCGGTCGCGGGCGCACCTCCGGCCGCGCTCTGGGCAACCGACCCGGCCGGCTTCGGACAGGTTGGATGCGTCTACACCGCTCAAGGATTTGAGTACGACTGGAGCGGTGTGATCCTGGGACCTGACCTGGTATGGCGTGAGGATCGCTGGGTCACTGACCGGACGGCGTCCAAGGATCCCGTTTTCAAGAAGTCCACGCCTGACGCAGATGTGGACCGCCTTATCCGCAACACGTACAAAGTGCTCCTGACACGTGGCATGGTGGGGACGGTGGTGTATTCCACCGACACCGCTACGCGTGCGAAGCTGCGCCAGTTGGTCCGGGCCGGAGAAGACAGCACAGTCTCCACGCACCAATCAGGCGCCGCGCACTACACCCAGCAGGCCTCCTCTGCACCATAACCGGGACGGTGATCATTCGCGGTCCCCAGTTTGTCCTGGTTTGCGCTGCAGACCATCGATTGTCAGCGATCATTGCCTGGCGCTGTCGCCAGCATGCCGTCGGATAATCTCCCGACGTAGTTCCTGGTCCCAGATCTGATCTCCTGCCTCGCGTGGCCGACGCCAGTACTGCACTGGTACCGGGGCAGTCGGCTGACCGTACCCGGGACGGATCAGCGACGCGATCCGCCCGGCCTCACATTCTGCGCACACACCCGCACCAGCCACTTCGCAGCACTTTGCCCCGTCGAGCTCATGCTCGACGGGGCAAAGCAGGACCAGCCTCCGAATTACCCAACAGCGTCCCGCACAGCGCCGGGGGCGGAGGTCCGTCCGCGTCCAGCGACGGGCGTCAGGCGGTCGCCGCCTCCATGTCCGCCTTGACGGCCGACTCGTCCAGCGAGGTGAGTACGGACCGGGGGTCGCCGCCCTTCATCACCGCCTGGCTCATATCGGTGCGGATCGCGCCCCGGACGGCGGGCCAGGAACGCATGTTGACCGGTGCGAACTGGGCGTTCGACAGCTGCTCGATGAACGGCGAGAGCGGCTGTTCGGCGGGCTTCCCGGTCGCCGCGTCGGAGGCGGAGTACGTCACGGGCAGCGCGGACTGGCTGCCGCCGTAGGTCAGGGCGGACTTCCCGCTGTAGAGGAACGAGAGGAAGGTGCCGCACTCCTTGCGGTGGCCGTTGCGCCGGAACGCCATCAGCCAGTCGCTGATCCCCACCGGAGGGGCGGCCCCGCCGTCCTTCTTGGGGAACGCGGCGTGCGCATAAGGGAGTTTGGCCTGGTCGGCCGCGCCCATCAGCATGGGGTGGGCGATCATCATGCCGATCTCGCCCCGCAGGAACCGGGTGTACGCGTCGGTCCGGTCGAGCTGCGCGGGGTCGGCACCGGCCAGTCCCCCGGCGACCAGCTCGTCCCGCAGCCAGGCCAGGGCCTCGGCGTTCTCCGGCTTCATGAAGTCGTACTCCCCGAGCTCCCCCGTGTAGCCGCCGCCGGCCGCGAGGAACCAGGACAAGGCCTCGTCCTCGGCCGCCTCGGGGCCGAACTGGAGCCCGTACGGCGTCTTCACGCCGATCGCCCTCAGCGCCTGGGCGGACGCCCGCAATTCGTCCCACGACGTGGGGGCACCGCTGACGCGGGCCCGCCGGAAGAGCTCCTTGTTGTAGAAGAGCCGGGGCGTGCTGGCCAGGAACGGAATGCCGTAGGTGGCGTCGTCGACCGTGCCCGCGTCGGTGAAGGACCGGATGAAGTCGGCCTGCGTGGCGATGTCGAACAGCTGGGTCATGTCGTGGAGACGGCCGTCCTCGGCGTACGGCGCGAAGACGTTCGACTGCGCGATGTCGGGCGCCCGGCCCTCCTCGACCCGCTGGGCGAGCGTCTTGTCGATCTTGGTGTAGGAGACCCGCTCCAGCTCGATCCTGATCCCGGCGTGCTGCTTCTCGAAAGCGGCGACGACGTCGTCCCACTGGTCGCCGAGCGAAGCGCCGATGCTCTTGTCGTAACTGGCCACGAGCAGGTGGAGCTTCACATCCTTGCTCGTCGAGCAGCCGGTGAGCCCCAGGGCGGCCGTGGCGCCGGCGAGGCCGGCCGTCTGAAGAAGGAATTGCCGCCGACGCACCGCTCTTGCCACCTCTTGCTAGCCCAACACATTCACTTCTGGCAGATTCTGCCACATGGGCAATAACTGCCTTTCGGGCGCGGTGACTCCAGGGCATAACCTGATCCGCATGCAAGGTGGCTCGTTGACGGAGCGGCGCAAGGCCGCGACCCGACTGGATATCGCCCGTACGGCGGCGGCGCTCTTCGTGGAGCACGGCCTGCGGACCACGCGCGCCGAGGACATCGCGCGCGCCGCGGGCGTCGCCCCGCGCACCTTCTACCGCTACTTCGCGACCAAGGAGGAGGCCATCACCCCGCTGCTCGCCGTCGGCGCCCGGCAGTGGGTGGAGGCGGTACGGGACGCCCCGGGCACCCTGTCGGTGCCGGATGCGCTGCGGCACGCGGCGGCGCGCGCGCTGACTCCGGCTCCCGGTGACACGGCGGCCTCGGAGTCCCTGGAGTGGGTGCGGTCGCTGTTGAGGATGGCGGCGGACAGCCCGGCCCTCCAGTCGGAGTGGAACGACGCGTGCCACGACGCGGACGCCACCCTGGCCGTGGTGCTCGCGGCGCGCGCCGGGCTCCCGGACGGGGCGGACTCGCTGGAGATCCGGCTGACGGCCGGGGTCGCCGGCGCGGCGGTGCGGGCGGCGGTGGAGACCTGGGCGGCCGGCGACGCCCCGGCGACGGGGCCGGAGGGGCCCGCGGCGCTGGCGGAGCGCTGCCTGACCTCTGCCGAAGGCGCGTTGAGGGGCACCTGATCCCGGATGCCGTACGACCGGTTCGCGGGGCCCCTCGGAGCTCCGCGAACCGGCCGGTCGTCCCCGGGCCCGCTACTTCAGGCCGGTGTCCAGTGCGTTCATCAAGGTGCCCTGTGACGTGTCACCGGACATCTCCCAGACCATCACTCCCAACAGCCCCTTGGACTTCACGTAGTCGGTCTTCTTGCCGATGGACCAGGTGTCGTCGAAGGACCACCACTGACTGCCGGTGTAGCCGTACGTCGACACCGACTGTTCGTCGTGATGGACCGTCATCGTCGGATAGGCGCCGATGAGGTTGGAGTAGCCGCGGGTACCGGCCTCCTCCGCGAACTGGCCGGGAGCGGCGCCGCCCGCGCTCTGCCACTCGCCGGCGGCGCCGCCGTCGGCGACGTTCTGCCAGCCCCGGCCGTAGAACGGGATGCCGAGGGTCAGCTTGCGGGGCTCGACGCCCGCGTCGGTGTACGCCTTGATGGCGGTGTCGGCGCTGAAGTGGAAGTCGTAGGGGTCCTGGTCGTCCGTATAGAGGTTGGCCTGGTGGCCGGTGCGGTTCGGCTCCCAGGAGTTGTCGCTCCCGGAACCGTGGAAGTCGTAGCCCTGGACGTTCGCCACGTCGAGGGAGTCGAAGACCTTGCTCAGGTCCCAGCCGTCGCCGATCTTCTGCGGGTCGGCCGGAGTGAAGGCGGTGAGGAGGCGGTGGCCGCCGCCGAGGGCGTCCATCTGCTTGCGGAACTCGGCGAGCAGCAGAGTCAGATTTCCCTTGTCGTCGGGCGAGTAGTGGTTGCCGGGGTGCCCGGTGCCCGTGCCCGGCCACTCCCAGTCGACGTCGAAGCCGTCGAAGATCCCGGCGGCGGTGCCGGGGCCGCCCGCGCCGTTGTACTCGGGCAGGTTGCCCTTGATGTACATGTCGATGCAGGAGGAGACGAACTTCTTGCGGGAGGCGTCGGTGGCCGCCACGTCGGAGAAGTACTTGGAGTACGTCCAGCCGCCGAGCGAGACCACGATCTTCAGGTTCGGATGGAGTTTCTTGAGCTTCTTCAACTGGTTGAAGTTTCCGCGCAGTTTGCCCCAGCCGTCGTCCGCGACGCCGTCGACGGACTGGGCGGCGCTGAACGGACGTCCGTAGTCGGCGTCGGCGTCACCGGCGCCGGTGCCCTGCTCGGGGTCCTCGGGGTCGGCGGTGGTGCCCTTGGTGACACCGTTCAGGCAGGTGAGGTTGTTGGGGTCGATGTTGGCGAAGGCGTAGTTGACGATGTCGAGCTTGCCGGCGGCACCCGAGTCATGGAGGTTCTTGACGAAGTACTGGCGGCCGTAGATGCCCCACTGGACGAAGTAGCCGACCTTCGCGTAGTTGCCCGCGCCGACGATGTCGTCGGTCTTGACCGTGAGCGCGTTGCCGGCCGGGGAGGCATTGTCCGCCGCGTCACGGGCCTTGACGGTGAAGGTGTACGAGGTCGACGGCGAGAGCCCGCCGATGGTGGCGGTGGTCGTGGTGCCCGAGACCGTGGCGGCCGGTGCCCCGTCCCGGTAGATGTCGTAGGCGGCGACGCGCTGGTTGTCCGTCGCGGCGGTCCAGGCCAGAGTGACGGACGAGGAGTCGGTGGCAGTGGCGTGCAGCGAGCCCGGCGCGGTCGGCGGGGAGGTGTCGGTGGCCGGGTCGACGGTGGTGACGGCCAGCGGCGCGCTCTCGGCGGAGGTGTTGCCCCGGGTGTCCTTGGCCCGGACCGTGAAGGAGTAGGCGGTGGCCGGGGTGAGACCGGTGACCGTGGCGGAGGTCGTCGCGGTGGCCGAGCCCACTACCTTGCCACCGGCCAGGATGTCGTACGACGCCACGGGGAAGTCGCCGGCCGTCGCCGCCGTCCAGGACAGCGACGCGGTGCGGGCGGTGACGTCGGTCTGCTTCAGCCCGCCGGGCGCACCCGGGGGCGCGTCCGCGGAGCCGTCGCACTTGTCGCCGTTGATCCGGCAGCCGGTCGGCGCGGCGATCGGCCCGGTCGCGACGAACCAGAAGCTGTACGGCTCGGTGGTGCCGTGCGCGGCGACCGTACCGTTGTAGTGGGCGTTGACCGCGGTGATGTGGCTGCCCTGGGTGGTGACGGTGCCGTTGTAGGAAGTGTCGATCGCGACCCCGGCCGGCAGATCGAATTCGAGGTTCCAGCCGGTCACGGCGGTGTCGGTGTCGTTGTGCAGGACGTAAGTCCCTTTCCACCACGACCCGTTGTCGGCCGAGGTGAAGGTGGCCGTCAGCTTGCCCGCCGCGTGCGCGGGCGCGGCCTGCAAGGACAGCAGTGCGAGGAGCAGCCCGAGAACGGCGACGAGGGCGGTCGCCGTTCTCCGTCCGAATGTCATGTGCTCGAACATGGATTTCTCCCTTGCGGCAGGGACCGGTGAGGCGGTCCTGGGGGAGCCGGATTCCTTTGGTGCCATGGAGCACGGGGGAAACTAAGAGGTCTGGACCAACTCGTCAATAGGTACAGACCAATCACACGTAAAGTCCGCCTGCCCGGACCTGGACCGGCAGCAGCCGCGCCCGAGCGCGCCCCGGGCCCGCGAACCCGTCAGTCACCGAGGACGACCGTGCGCTGGGCGGAGAAGTCGCCCCACTTCCCGTCGGGCAGCCTGGCGCGGATCTTCATCGAGTAGCGGGTGCCGCGCGGGTCGTCGACGGTGAGGCGGTAGCTCGCCCGGCCTGCGGGCGGGGTGGCGCCCCACACGATCGTGGTGGTCAGCCGGCCGCCGATGTAGAGCTGGTACGCGGGGATCTCGCCGCCCGTCTCCGGCTGCCTCCAGTCCAGGTCGATGGCGTACTCCTTGCCCTGGACGCGGTTGCTGATCCGCAGGTCGGTGGGGGCGGTGCTCGCCGGTGCTCCCGGGGCGGAGGCGGTGGTGAGATCGATGGCGTTGCTGTCCGGCGAGGAGGTGTCGGCGGCGTCGCGGGCGCGGACGGTGAAGGTGTAGACGGTGCCGGGGCGCAGTCCGGTCAGATGTGCCGTGGTCCGCGTGCCGGGCACGCTGTGGATCCGGGAGTCCTCCTGGTAGATGTCGTACGAGGTGACGCCGATGTCATCCGTCGAGCCTCCCCAGGAGAGGTTCACCGCCCGGCTGCCGTCCACCGTGCCGCGCAGCCGCACCGGGCGGGTCGGCGCCTCGTGGTCGGCGGGGGTCGGGGCGGGTGTGGTGACGCTCGCGGCGGCGCTCGGCGCGGAGAGGTTCCCGGCGGCGTCGCGGGCGCGGACGGTGAAGGTGTAGGCGGTCGACGCGGTGAGCCCGCCGACGTCGGTCATCACCTTGGCCGCCGGGACCGATTCGACCCGCTTCCCCTCGCGGTAGATCTCGTAGCCGGTGACCGCCCTGTCGTCGGAGGCCCGCTCCCACATGACGTGCACGGAGGTGGCGCTGCTCGCCTGCGCCGTCACATGGCCGGGCACCGTCGGTCTGCGGGTGTCGGCCTCGGGAGCGGAATCGCAGGCGGTGAGCGCGGCGAGGAGCAGGGCGGCGGAACAGGCCAACGCGGCGCTTGCGTGGGGGCGTTGCACGGTCGTGCCTTCCATCCGGCAGCAATGGTCCAGACCTGTATCGCATGGTGCGGGGGTCTCCGACAAGGGGGTGGAGCGGAACCTTCCGCAATATGCCGATGTGTGCGTCGGCCGGCGGTGGGGCGGCGCGCCGGTGTGCGTCGGCCGGCGGTGGGGCGGCGCGCCGGTGTGCGTCGGCCGGTCGGCGGGTGCCCGAGATGCCGTACGGTCGGCTGGTGTTGTGCATACGAGGTGTGGTGCTGCCCGAGCGCGAGGAACGCACGTTCTGGATCGACGGGGAGGTGCTCCGCGCGGGCCCTCCGCCCGGCGGGCCCGCCGGCCGGGACGCCGAGACGGTCGTCGACGGCGGCTGGCTGCTGCCCGGTCTCGTCGACGTGCACACGCATCCGGGCGCGTCGGCGCCGGGCGAACCGTTCGACGAGGAGCTGCTGCGCAGGCAGTTGGGCGAGCACCGGGACGCCGGGGTACTCGCGGTGCGCACCCCCGGCACCGCGCAGCGGATGCCGGCCTGGGTGGCGAAGGACCCGGAGCTGCCGCATGTCATGTCGGCGGGACGGTGGCTGGCCACACCGGGCCGGTTCTTCCCCGGTTTCGGACGCGATGTGAGCGAGGCCGAGTTGGCGCGGGCGGCCGTGGAGGAGGCGGCGGCCTCGTCCGGGTGGTGCAAGGTCATCGGTGACTGGGCCGCCGACGAACCCGCCGTTCCCCTCCCGCTGTTGACCTCGGTGGTGACGGCGGTGCACGCGGCGGGCGGCAAGGTGGCGGTGCACTGCCAGACCGCCGAGGGCAGCCGCAATGCCGTACTGGCGGGCGCCGACAGCCTGGAGCACGGCATGCATCTCGACCCGGCCCTGCTGGACCGGATGGCCGCGCAGGGCACGGCGCTCGTGCCGACGCTGAGCGTCTTCGGTGCCAAGGCGGACGCGATGCGGGCGCGGGAACCGGGCGTGCGCCGTGATCTGTGGCTGGCCGGCTGGGACACCATGCTCGACCATGTGCGCGCGGCCCACGAGGCGGAGGTGACGGTGCTGGCGGGGACGGACTCCTTCCCGTGCGGGACGGTCGCGGGCGAGATGGAATGGCTGGTACGGGCCGGTCTGCCGGCCCACGCGGCACTCGGCGCCGCGTCCTGGACGGCACGGGCCTGGCTCGGGCTGCCGGGCCTCGTGGACGGCGCGCCCGCCGACGTGGTCGCGTACGCCACCGACCCGACCCTGGACCCCGGCGCGCTGAATCACCCGAGCCGGATCGTGCTCCGTGGACGCATCGTGCGATGAGCGATGAGTTCGGGATGCGGGAGGAGTCGGCACTGTATGGACACGCACACGAAAACCACTCCCACGATCGATCTCGAACCCGCGGCACGGCACCTCGCCGCCCTGCTCGACGGCATCGACGAGCAGCAGCTGGACGATCCGACGCCCTGTCCCGACTACGCGGTACGCGAGCTGCTCGCCCATGTGGCCGGGCTGAGCGCGGCCTTCTGCGACACGGCGCGGAAGGACTTCGGCCCGATGACCGACACCGCTCCGGACGCGGGGCTTCCGGTCCTCGCCGACGACTGGCGCGAAACCCTGCCGCCGCTGCTGGAAGAGGTGGTCAAGGCCTGGCGCGATCCTGCCGCCCGGCAGGGAATGACCAGGGCGGGCGGCGTGGATCTGCCGGGTGAGGTGGCGCTGGTGATCGCGCTGGACGAGCTGGTGATCCACGGCTGGGACCTGGCTCGGGCGACCGGCCGGCGGTACGAGGCGGACGAGGCGGACCTTCGCCTCGCGCTGGACATGCTGACCCCCGGCGACGGCAAGCCCCGGGCGGACAGCATCTTCGGCCCGCCGGTTCCGGTCCCGGCCGACGCGCCCCTCGTCGACCGGGCCGTCGCGATGAGCGGTCGCCGCCCGGACTGGAGGCCGGGCGACTGAGCTGAGCCGCGCGGCGGGCCGGTGCGCCTTTGAGCCGTACGCCTCCCAGCGGTGACGGTCGGGACAGGCCCGGTCAGGTCAGCCTTCGCGCCGCCTCGCGTGCCTGTTCCCGCAGCCGTTCGTCGGCCGGGGCTATGCCGGGCTCCACGCCCGAGGCCCGCACCCGGAGGTCCCGTTCGGCCAGGGCGGTCAAGCGGCGGTGATGGTCCGCGGTGAGGGCAGCGGGTCCGAGCGCGACCAGTGCCTCCAGCGCGGTCACCGCGTCGTCGTCCTGCTCCGCGGCGCCCAGGAGCAGTTCGGCCGTGCGGGGGCCGTCGAGGGACTCGGGCGCGATCGTGCGGAGGGCGAGCAGCACGGACGGGATCTGCACCCGGTCGGCGAGCAGGCCCTCCAGCGCGGGGACCAGCGGCCGGGCCGCGTCGCCGATGCGGCCCGCCGCCCGCGCGGCACGGCCGAGCGTCCGGCGCAGCCACGTCGGCTCCGCCGCCGCGAGCACACCGGCCAGCACCGGCACCGCTTCCTCCGGGTCACCGGTGATCCGCCACAGGGCCGAGGCGATCTCGACATCGGCGTCCAGCTGCGGGGAGTTGCGGGCGCCCTCGGAATCACTGAGCGCGGACCGCAGAGCGGGCACCAGGCCGAGCGCCGCCGGGCCCAGCTCCGCGGCGAGACGCGCGGCCTCCCGCACGGCCGGACCGCCGGGGGCGAGCCGGTCGGCGACGGCCACCAGCAGCGGGCCCGTGTCCCCCGTCAGCTCGCGCACCGCCGTCGCCGCAGCAAGCCGGCCGTCCACCGGACCGGTGCGGGCGGCGGCGGTCAGGAGCTCCGCGGTCGCCTCCCGGTGCTCCGGCGGGCAGATCGCGGCCAGCGCCTTCGGCACGGCCCTCGGGGATCCGGGCAGCGCGGACCGCAGTTCGGGCAGGGCGGCCGATGCCCGGCTCCCCCACGCGCCGAGCAGGAGGGCGAGCCGGATGGTCTCGTCGGCGCCGAGGTCCTCCGCACCCAGCCGGGTACGGATCGCGTCCAGCAACGCCGGGTCGTACGGGAGAGACGTCCCGGCCGTCCCTCCGTTCAGGAGGCCGCACGCCGCACCGAGTGCGCGTGGACGCCGCCCCAGGTCACGGGCCAGGAGCGGCGCGGCCCGGTCGGGGGCCACGGCGACGAGTACTTCCAGCGCGCGATCCGCCGGATCGCCCTCGCCCGCGGCGAGCCGGGCCAGCACCGGGACGGCCGGCTCGGATCGGGCACCCAGCTTCGCGAGCAGCGCATACGCCTCGGGCACAGCGGCGGGGTCGGCGATCAGCGCCTCCACGGCGCCGGCCAGGCGCTCCGGCGCGCTGCGCGAGAGCAGGCAGGCCGTCTCGGCCGCCCACGTCGCCTCCTCCCGCGCCTCGGGGACCGCACTGCGCAGGGCGGCATCGAGCAGGGTGTACGCGGCGTCGCGGTCCGCGGCGGTGTCGCGGAGCAGCAGCGCCTCGACCACGTACTGCAGCGGTTCGTTGCGCTCCAGGTCCAGCCGGCCCTCGACGAGGACGTTCGCGGGCAGGAGGGACAGCATCGCCCCGTGGTGCGCGGGTCCCCAGGGCAGTCCGCCGTCCACGCAGGCCAGCAGCGCCGCGATCCGGACCTCGCCGGGCTCGTCCGCGCCGATGGCCCCGGTCGCCTCGGCGGCCGCACCCGGCGGGTCCAGATGCGCCGTCGCCCCCAGGAGTTCGGCCCGTACCAGAGGGTCCGTCTCGGTCCTCCCGCGCAGACGGAGCACCGGAAGCACCCGGTCCGCCGCGCCGGTCATCGCGGCGGCCCAGACCGCGGCCCGCCGGAGCCCCGGATCCTCGGCGTCGACCGTGGCGAGAATCAGTGGCAGC
Organism: Streptomyces sp. NPDC059832; assembly: GCF_042731715.1. NCBI lineage: Bacteria > Bacillati > Actinomycetota > Actinomycetes > Kitasatosporales > Streptomycetaceae > Streptomyces > Streptomyces sp. NPDC059832. The sequence continues at coordinate 154,616 of NZ_JBHWIY010000009.1, forward strand.
TGACCGACGACGGCTGCCCGGCAGGCGGCTTCGTCGCTGTCGCCGTCGTCCGCCCCGCCCTCCGCTATGCCGCCGAGCAGCACCAGCAGGTCCTCCGTGCGGTACCCCGCTCCGGCGAGCCGGGCGAGGCACGGAACGGCGCGGGCCGTGGCCCCGTAGACCGAGCCCTGGTGCAGGATGCTGCCGTACAGCTCGGAGATCGCCTCGGACGCGGCCTCCTCGCTCTCCCCGGCGAGCGCCCGCAGGTGGCCGGGGACGTCGGCCGCGCTCCCGTAGGCATGCCGCAGATCCGCCCACGGCTGGGCGTCGACTTCGGCGAAGAACCGTGTGAGATCCATGAGCGGATCATGGCATCCGGCACTGACAGCGCCCCGGGCCGTCGGCCCGCAACCGGCCCCGGACCGGCTTCGGCCGGCCCCCGGACGGCCCGAGCCGGTCCTCGGCGGATCCTCCGGCAGGCCCACAGTTGGCCCTCAGCAGGTCCTCAGCAGGTCCTCAGCTGGTGAAGAACTCCGTGATCTGCTGGGCAACCTGGTCGGGGTGGATCTCGTGCACCCGGTGGCCGCCCCCGATCGTGATCAGCCGGCAGTCCGGGATCAGCGAGGCCATGTCCTGCAGGCGCCCCTGGGGCATGGTGGACTCCGGGCCGCCCGAGATCATCAGCGTCGGCGCGACGATCTCGCCGAGGCCGGCCGCCCACTCGGGGTCGGGGTCGGCCACCTCGGCCCGGATGGGAGCGACGGCAGCCCAGTCGTAGTCCACCGGCCCCTCCGGCTCCGCGGCCGGCTTCGGCTCGCTCGGGAACGGCGGCGGGGTCTCCACCAGCACCAGTCGCTCCACCCGGTCCGCGTGCTCCTGGGCGAGCAGACGGGCGACGACACCACCCATGGAGTGGCCGACCAGGCCGACCCGGTCGAGCTCGCACTCGTCCAGGAAACCGAGGACGTCGTCCCGCATCAGCTCGAAGGAGTATTCGTCCGGCCAGTCGCTCTCGCCGTGACCGCGCAGGTCGAGGGCGTACACCCGCCACTCCTCGCCGAGCAGGCCGGCGACCGCCTCCCAGCTCGCGGCGGAGCCGCCGAGGCCGTGCAGCAGGACCACGGGCGAGCCGAAGGGGTCGCCCCAGGTCCGGTACGCGAGCCGTACGTCGCCGACATCCACTACAGACTGATCTTCCATACCCATGACGCTACAGGCGCACGGGCGTAGATCGTTCCGCCGCCTCCGCGGTGGCCGCCGTCCGGCTCGGGTGCGACGCGTGTCCGACGTACGCCCGGCGGCGGTTACCGGATCCGGTCCTCCTCAAACCCATGACCGGCGGGCGCGGGAAGCGTCCGCCCGCTGCCTGCGCACGCCGGTGCGCACGTCATATGACCTGCGCTTTCACTCCTGTTCGAAGACCGGTCCGGACCCGTGACCGGCCGGTCGGCAACTCCGTTGGGGCTGGCGGACGGCTCACGCCGACGTGGGCCGGATTACGGAGGAGAGATTCGCATGATCAAGAAGATGATGCTGGCCGCGATGGTGCTGACCGCCGGTCTCGGGCTGGCCATGAGCCCCGCCGCCCAGGCCGCGCAGAGTCCCGCCGCCGCGCAGGCCGCGAAGGCACCGGCAGCGGTCTGCACCGTCAACGACAACGGGGTGAACTTCCGCGGCGGGCCGGGCACCGAGTTCCCGGTCCTGGGCCAGGTGAACAAGGGTCAGAACCTGAACGCCCGAGGTCAGCAGGGAAACTGGATCATGGGTGACCTGTGGGGCGGCCCCACGGGCGTCTGGATCCACGTGGCCTACCTGAACTGCTGAGGCCGCAACGCCCGGGGAGGCCCCGCATCGCGCGCTCCGCGCGGTGCGGGGCCTCCCGCGTTCCGGGAGAACTTCTCAACTCCCCGGCGCCGGAGGGGTGTACGACACCCTCCCACTCTGATAGGAAAGCTTCCTAACAGACCGATGGAACGAAGAACTCCCCTTGGAGGACTGGTGCACGCTCCCCATAAGCGCGCCGCACGTCGCAGTACCCGCCCCGTGCGCATCACGGTCATCGCGGTCGGATTGGCCCTCACGGCGATTCCCGTCGCCGCCTACGCCGGTGGCCCCACGCACCAGGCGGCCCCTCAGTCGGCGGCAGCGGCTGCGAAGGCCGCCGCCGCGACCGGGCTGGACGATCCGGCGAAGAAGGAGATCGCCATGCAACTGGTCTCCAGCGCCGAGAACTCCTCCCTCAACTGGAAGTCCCAGTACAAGTACATCGAGGACATCGACGACGACCGCGGCTACACCGGCGGCATCATCGGTTTCTGTTCCGGAACGGGCGACATGCTCGACCTCGTCGAGCTGTACACCGAGCGCAAGCCGGACAACGTCCTCGCGAAGTACCTCCCCGCGCTGCGGAAGGTCAACGGCACCCCCTCGCACAGCGGTCTCGACCCGAACTTCACCAAGGACTGGGCGAAGGCCGGCTCCGACTCGGCGTTCAAGAAGGCGCAGGACGACGAGCGGGACCGGGTGTACTTCAACCCGGCCGTCAAGCAGGGCAAGGCCGACGGCATCGGCACGCTGGGCCAGTTCGCGTACTACGACGCCATCGTCATGCACGGTGACGGCGACGACAGCACCGGCTTCAGCGCCATCCGCAAGCGGGCCCTCTCGAAGGCGAAGCCGCCGTCCCAGGGCGGCAACGAGGTCACGTACCTCAACGCCTTCCTCGACGCCCGCGTCTGGGCGATGAAGCAGGAGGAGGCCCACGAGGACACCAGCCGGGTGGACACCGCCCAGCGGGTCTTCCTGCAGAAGGGCAACCTGAACCTGGACCCGCCGCTCGACTGGAAGGTGTACGGCGACAGCTACCACATCGGCTGACGCATCCGGGCGACACGACTGCGGCGCGTACGGCAGCACCCGCGAGGGTCGCCGTACGCGCCGCGGTGCCGACCCGCCCGATACCGGCCGGGTCGGGTCAGTGCGCGGCCACCGGGTCCGCGGCCGGGCTGTTCTCCCGCTCCGACGGTTCCGGATCCGGCTTCCTGCCGAGGTGGTTGAAGGCCAGGTTGAGCACGATCGCCACCACGCAGCCGGTCGAGATCCCGGAGTCGAGCACCACGAGCAGATCCTTCGGGAACGAGTGGTAGAACTCCGGCGCGGCGATCGGGATCAGGCCGATGCCCACGGCCGCGGCCACGATCAACGCGTTCTCACCCTTCTCCAGCGCGGCGGTCGCCAGGGTCTGGATGCCGCTCGCGGCGACCGAACCGAAGAGCACGATGCCCGCGCCGCCGAGGACCGGCAGCGGGACCAGCGCGATGACGGACGCCGCGACGGGGACCAGCCCGAGCACGATCAGGATGCCGCCACCGGCGGCCACCACGAAGCGGCTGCGGACCTTCGTCATCGCGACAAGGCCGATGTTCTGGGCGAAGGCACTGCACATGAAGCCGTTGAAGAGGGGGCTGATGGCACTGCCCAGGGTGTCGGCGCGCAGACCGCCCTCGATGGTCCGTTCGTCCGCCGGCCGGCCGACGATCCGGCCGAGGGCGAGCATGTCCGCGGTGGACTCGGTCATGCAGACCAGCATCACGATGCTCATGGAGACGATCGCGGCGATCTCGAACTGCGGCGCCCCGAAGTGGAACGGCGTCGGGAAGCCGACCGGGTCGGCGTCCTTGATGGCGCCGAAGTCGGTGATGCCGACCGGAATCGCGATCAGGGTGCCGACGATCAGCCCGAGCAGGATGGCGATCTGCTGGAGGAACCCGCGCAGCAGTTTGCGCAGCGCGAGGACGATCACCAACGTGACCGCGGCCATGGTGATGTTGGTCGTGGAGCCGTAGTCGGCGGCCTTGGCGTTGCCGCCCTGGGACCAGTTGAAGGCGACCGGCAGCAGCGAGACACCGATCAGGGTGATCACGGTGCCGGTGACCACGGGCGGGAAGAAGCGGACCAGTTTGCAGAAGTACGGGGCCAGCAGGAAGCCGAGCAGGCTGGCGACGATGATCGCGCCGAAGATGACCGCGATGCCGTCGTGCCCGCGGTCCTTGCCGATCGCCACCATCGGCGTGACACCGGCGAACGAGACGCCGTTGACGAACGGCAGCCGGGCGCCTATGCGCCAGAAGCCGAGGGTCTGGAGCAGGGTGGCTATGCCCGCGGTGAACAGGCTCGCCCCCATCAGGAAGGCGGTCTCCTTGGCGGTGAGGCCCACGGCGGGCCCCACGATCATCGGCGGGGCCACCACGCCCGCGTACATCGCGGCCACGTGCTGGAGGCCGCTGGTGAACATCTTCAGTGGGGGGAGCGTTTCGTCGACCGGGTGTTTCCGGTCGGCCGAGGCCGAGTCGGTGGCGGCGCCGGGAAGTCGGGCGGCGTCGGGATGCGGGTCGGCATCGGATGCTGCGTCTGCGTCGTTGCGAAACCTGGGCGTAGCTGCCACGGCGGTTCCTCCGGTCGGGTACACGTCTGCGGTGACGTGGGTGTCAGGGAGGTGGTGCAAGTGGGGCGTTGGTGCAGGTGGGGCAGGTCGTGCAGCTGGTGCGGGCAGCTTCGGTCACCGGTGCGGGGGCGCATGCGTCCAGGCGCGCGCTCCCGCACCGGTTGCCGTGGACCCCGCTCGGGTCCACGGCGGCCGGCCGAGGGCCGTCCCCCTCGGCCGGCCGGTATCGGGGGTACCGCGGAGCGTCAGGCCCCGGCGGCGATCTGTGCGAGGCGGCGGGCCTCGTCGCGGGTGGCGCGGGCGATGGCGTCCTCGTCCGCGGTGATCAGGTGGTTGTCCTCGACGACCGGCTCGCCGTTGACGAGGGAGAGGGTGACGGGGGCCGCCGCGCCGAAGACGAGTGCGGTCACCGGGTCGGCGATGGAGGCATGGGCGAGGGTGTCGAGCTTCCAGAGCACCAGGTCGGCGAGTTTGCCCGGTTCCAGGGAGCCGATCTGGTCGGCGCGGCCGAGGACCTGGGCGCCGCCGTGCGTTCCCAGGCGCAGGGCCTGACGTGCGTTCAGGGCCTTCTCCCGGTGGGGGCCGAGGCGGTTGATGAGGAGGGCGTTGCGCAGCTCGGTGTGGAGTTCGCCGGACTCGTTGGAGGCGGTGCCGTCGACACCCAGGCCGACCGGGACGCCGGCCGCGAGCATGTCGGGGACCCGGGCGATGCCCGCGGCGAGCCGGGCGTTGGAGGAGGGGCAGTGCGCGACGCCGGTTCCGGTGCGGGCGAAGGCGGCGATGTCGGAGTCGTTCATGTGGACGCAGTGCGCCATCCACACGTCGTCGCCGAGCCAGCCGGTGGACTCGAAGTAGTCGGTCGGTCCCATCCCGAACAGCTCGTGGCAGAACTTCTCCTCCTCCACGGTCTCCGAGCCGTGGGTGTGCATGCGCACTCCCTTGCGACGGGCCAACTCCGCCCCCTGCCGCAGCAGTTCGGTGGAGATGGAGAACGGGGAGCAGGGTGCGGCCGCGACCTGGGTCATCGCGTCGAACGACGCGTCGTGGTGTGCGTCGATGGTCGCCTCGGTGCCGGCGAGCGCCCCGTCAAGAGTCTCCACGGCGAAGTCCGGCGGCAGTCCGCCGTCCTTGACGCTGCGGTCCATGGACCCGCGGGCGAGGGTGAACCGTACACCCATGTCACGGGCGGCCCCGATGATGGCGCCGGACAGATCGCCGGAGCCCCGCGGGTAGACGTAGTGGTGGTCCATGGCGGTGGTGACGCCGCCGCGGGCCATCATGGCGAGGGAGCCCTGGGCGGCGGCGCGGACCATCGGTTCGTCGATGCGCGCCCACGTCGGGTAGAGGGCGACCAGCCAGTCGAACAGGTTGTGGTCGGTGGCGAGGCCCCGGGTGATCCACTGGTAGAAGTGGTGGTGCGTGTTGATCAGGCCGGGGGTGGCCAGGTGCCCGGTGCCGTCGATGCGGCGCACGACGTTCTCCAGGCCCTCGGGGGCCCGGCCTGCGCCGATGGACTCGATCTTGTTGCCTGCGACGACGACGTGACCCGAGGCGTACTCGGTGTCGTGGGCGTCGACCGTGGCGATGGCCACGTTCTCGATGACGATGCGGGATACGGGGTCTGCCGAAGGTGCCATGGTGCTTCCTTCCGGAGTGAGTGGCGATGCGGGCACGGCAGGACCCTAGGAGGATTTGAGTGCCGGGGCGGACGCGCCGCCACGGGTGCCGAGATGGTGGAAGAACAGGTTCAGCGACACGGCTACCAGGGCGCCCGCGCTGATGCCGGAGCCGAGCACGGTCTGCGCCCAGGCCGGGAAGTCGGCGTAGAAGGTGGGCGCGGCGAGCGGGATGATGCCCGCGCCGAGCGAGACGGCGACCAGGATGATGTTGGAGCTGTCGTCGAGACCGGCCTCCGAGAGCGTGCGGATGCCGCTGACCGCGATGGAGCCGAAGAGGACGATGCCCGCACCGCCGAGTACCGGCATCGGCACCGCGGAGACCACCGCCCCGAGCACCGGGAAGACGCCGAGGACCAGGAGAGCGCCTCCCGCGGCGGCGACGACGTAGCGGCTGCGGACCTTGGTCAGCGAGACGACGCCGACGTTCTGGGCGAAGGCGGAGGTGGGGAAGCCACCGAAGACGGGGCCGAGGAGCGTGGCGATGCCGTCGGTGCGCAGGCCCCGGGTGATGGTCCTGCCGTCGGTCTCGCGTTCGCAGATCTCGCCGATGGCGAGCATTCCGGCGCTGGACTCCGTCATCAGGACGAGCGTCACCAGGCAGAGCGAGACGATCGCGGCGGGCTGGAACTCGGGCGCCCCGAACGCGAAGGGCGTCGGCAGCGCGGCGACCGGGGCCGAGCCGAGCGCCCCGAAGTCCGCCATGCCGAACGGGATCGCGGCGAGTGTTCCGGTCAACAGCCCCAGAAGCAGGGCGACTTGTTTGACGAAGCCGCGGCCGAAGCGCTGGATCAGCAGGATGACGACGAGCGTGAAGGCGGCGAGTGCCAGGTACTTCATGTTCCCGAAGTCGGCGGCGGTCCTGTCGCCGCCCTGCGCCCAGGCGACCGGCACCGGCATCAGGGTCACCCCGATGAGGGTGATGACGACGCCTGTGACGAGCGGCGGGAAGAAGCGCAGGAGCTTGCCGAAGAACGGTCCGATGGCGAGACAGAAGAAACCGGCGACCATCACCGCGCCGTAGATGGCCGGGAGCTGGTCGCCCGTGGCGTTGGTCTCGGCGATGGCGAGCATCGGCGCGATTCCGGCCGAGGAGGCGGCGTTGACGAAGGGCAGCCGGTTGCCGACGAAGCCCTTGACCCCGAGGGTCTGCAGGAGGGTGGCCACACCGGCGATGAGCAGACTCGCGGCGATGAGCCGGGTCCGGCCCGCGGTGTCGAGGCGGACGGCCTGGCCGATGATGAGCGGGGGCGTGACCACGCCCGCGTACATGGCGGCAATGTGCTGGAGCGCGGCGGGGACGAGCCGCGAGGGGTGGAGCTTCTGGTCGACCGGGTGGACCTCGGGTCCTTCCGGTGGGGTGGAACACGGGCCTTCTGCCGGCCCTTTTGCAGGCGTTGCCATGGCTAGCTGTTCCCTCCGGTGTGGCGGACCCCCCCCCACCCCCGGCGGGGGGGGGGGGGCCGGCCCCGTTTCCGTACCGCCGTGATCATGGCCGGCCGTCAGCCGAAGAGCAGAA